>JBCCVL010000116.1:0-20769 GCA_039195375.1 Actinomycetota bacterium | reverse complement strand
TGGCAGCCCGTGGTCGACCACCGGTCTCTGTCTCGGCGACGGTGAGTCCGGCGACGGCATCGACGGCGCCCTCCGAGGCGGGAGTGCATCGTCCCTGTCCGGCGTCGTGACCCTGGGCGGGCAGCCGGCCGACGGGATCGGCGTCGACCTGTTCATCGCCGGTGCCGACGGCGGGCGCGACCGGTTCCTGGCCAGCACGGAGACCGGCGACGACGGTCAGGCCGGGCGCTTCCGCTTCGAGGTCGACCCCGGCTGCTACGTCCTGACCTATGTCGGCGACGGGCGGACGTTCGTCGCCTCGGGATCCGGGTGGCTGAATCGGGGTGTCTGCGTCGCAGCGGGAGCGAGCGTGGACGATCTCGACGCCGTCATCGCGCCGGCCCGGGCGGCCACCATCCGCACCGGCGTCGTCCAGAACGGCCAGCCGGTGGCCGACGTGGCGATCGACCTCTTCGCCGACGACGGAGCCGGCGGACGCGGCGCTTACCGCTCGACGGTCAGGACCGACGGCGCCGGCGCTGCGGCCTTCGCCGTCGACCCCGGCTGCCACGTGCTGACCCACGTCGCCCCGACCGACCAGCGCTGGACCGAGACCGGAGACGCATGGCTGAACCGAGCCGTCTGTGTCGAAGCCGGTGAGACCGCGGTGCTGCAACCGGCCGTCCTCGACGGCGCCTCCCAGCAGATCGTCATCGACGTCACGGTTCGCCAGGAGGGCATCAAGGTCGCGGCCTCCGTCGACGTCTTCGAAGCGGAGGCCGATGGGAGCAGGGGGCGCTATGTCACGAGCGCCGTGACCCCGGACCGGCCCGCCGGCGTGACCCGTATCGGTATCGACGACGGCGCCGGCTGTTGGGTGGTGACGTTCATCGCTCCAGACGGTGACGTGTTCGAGTCGACCGGTACCACCTGGTCGAACCGCTTCTTCTGCACCACACCGGACCAGATCGGTTACGACCTCCTGGAGGTCCTCGCCCCACCGACCTCCCGCACGATCACGCTCGCCATCGACGACGGTCCCCACCAGGTGACCGAGGAGGTGACGGGGACCTCCGGGCTCGATCTGCGCGTCACCGGCACGCCCGGTGACCAGGTGGCGCTCGAGCTCCTCGACCCCGACGGCGAAACGAGCTGCCCGACGGGCTATCGCCTGGCCGTCGTGGTGAAGACCGCCACGGCGATCATCGACCCGTCGACCTGGGAGATCTGCGACACGCTCGGCCCATGGACGTTGCCAGCCGACGGCGCGCTGACCATCGGTTTCCGACCGGCCGACATCGACCCGATCCGGGTCCGGGCGCTCGTCGCCGAGGTCGACTACGAGGACGTCGCCATCGACCTGGCCCCGGACACTTCGCAGACCGTGTCCGGACGCATCGAGACCCCTCGCGAAGGCACCGACTACATCGTGGCCGGGGAACCGGGCCAGTTCATCGGCGTCGACTTCGCCGGACCGATCTGTGGCTTGCAGTATTCGCGGATCACCGCCCAGATCCTCGACCCGGACGGGTTCCCGCTGCAGCGCTTCAGCCGCAACGGGCCCCAGTGCCGGCCCTACGGCCCGTGGGAGATCCCGGCCGATGGCTTCCTCACCGTTCGGGTCTTCCAGGACCAGGGCGTGATCACCCTCGACCCGGCCGACTACGAGGTGACGATCTCCCTGATCGACTACGAGGACGTCATCGTCCCGCCAGGCACCGACGTCCTGGAGTTCTCCGGTTCGATCGACGTCCCCTTCGACGGGACCGACTACCTGTTCGACGCCACCACCTTCGACTCGCTGGTCCTCACCCTGCTCGAACCCGAGTTCAGCGCTCGGTGCGATCAGCCGACCGATCTCGTCATCAGCGCCGCAATCGACATCGACGGGCCCGGCGGTGGAACCGGACCGTCATGTGGCCGGCTCAGCACCGAGGTCGACGCGACAGGCGCCACCTCCGTCCTGGTCCGCTTCCGGGGCTCCACGTCGCTGACCCAGGCGGTGACCGGCTCGTACCGGTTCCGAGCGGAGCAACGGGTCGACGATCGGATCGCCGTCGACGTCCGCGACGGACCGGTCGATCTGACCGGCTCGATCGACCACTGGGCTGACGAGGTGACGTTTGTCGTCACTGCGGAGCCGGGGACGATGGTCAGCGCCGCTGACGTCGAGCAGTGGTGGAGCGGGGCGAGCTGTCGGTGGCTCGGCTACCTGGAGCTGCACATGCGGGCGTACGATCTGCGAGGGGAAGCGCTCGACGTCGGCTGGGAGCGGGAGTGTTCCCGCCAGGGCCCGTGGATCGTGCCTGATGACGGGGTCGTGGTGCTCGAGGCGAAGGCCAATCAGCACGACGTCGGCGACTACCGCTATCGGTTTGCGGCGTTCGACGCCGTCGACGTCGATGTCGACGTGACGGCCGGGCCCGTCACCGTCTCGGGCCGCCACCTGCACCCACTGCAGGGCACGACCTACCGCTTGACCGGGCCGCCAGGCCAGCAGGTCGAGGCGGTGGTCACCGAACTGCAGGCCGACGCCGGCGGCGCCACCTGCGAGACGAGACTCCTGGCGGTCCGGATCGATCGGCTGAGTCCACCGTTCCGCACCGAGTCCGACGACGTCGGGTACAACGGCTGCAACAGCTACGGCCCGTGGTACATCGGTGACGACGGCCTGCTCCATCTCCGGGTGCTGGCCGCTGGCACCGGCACCGAGTTCGAGGGCAGCTACACGATGACCTTCGAACTCCGAGGCCCCTGACGGGGCCGACGGGTCGCCCGGCTCACATCGGCAGGCGGGGGCGCATCTCGTCGACCACTTCGGCCTCGGGCATGACGTCGTGGTCCGGCATGGTCTCGTTCCTGGCCGCGAACCAGTCGGCGTAGCGCTCGGCCGCCGGGCCGGCGCTGAGCCCGTGCAGGACGATGCTGGCCGCCACCGTCCAGGTGACGATGTCGAGCACCACGTCGCCGCCACCGAGCTCGACCTCCTCGACGACACTCAACCCGAACAGGATCGATGCCAGTCCCCGCGGTCCGAACCAACCGAGGTAGGCCACCGTCGGCCAGGCCAGCCCGAGCCCGATCAGGCTGATCGCCACCGGCACCATGCGGACCACCGTCAGGAACGCGAGCGAGCACAGGGCGACGGTGGGGGTCAGGTCGTCGAGCCGCGGTCCGAGCAGCAGGGCCCCGAAGAAGAGGAAGGTCAACAGCGTGAGGAGCTGACCCTCGTCCTCGGTGAAGTCGGCCGCGTCGTGGCACCGGTCGCGAGCGGCCACCCCGAAGGCCATGCCGGCAACGAAGGCGGCGACGAACCCGTTCCCCTCGACCACTTCGGCCCCGGCGAAGGCGGCGACGGCCAACGCCAACGTGGCGATCTGCCGCATCGCCCCGTCGACCCAGCCCCGCGAGCCGAAGTGATCGATCGCCCTACCGCCGGCGTAGCCGACGCCGACCCCGACGAGCACCCCGAACCCGATCTGGCGGGCCGCGAACTCGACCCAGTGGGTGGCGGACTCTCCCCCGGCCTCGGCTCCGGCCAGGGCGGTCAGGACCGCAATCGCGGGCAGCATCAGGCCGTCGTTGAGCCCGCTCTCGACGTTGAGGGCCTGGCGGATCCGGACCGGGACCCGAGGGTTGCCGACGACGGCCTGCCCGAGGGCGGCGTCGGTCGGTGTCAACACCGCGGCGACCACGGCCGCACCGGCGAGCGACAGGTCGTCGATGGCCAGGGCCGTCACGAACGTGCCGGCGGCCAGCGTCAGCGGCAACCCGATCCCGAGCATCCTGGCCGGGATGGCGACCTGGGACCGAAGGAGCCGGAGGTCGATCCGGGTGGCGTCGCCGAAGAGCAGCAGGACGAGCGTGGCCTCGGCCATGAGCTCGACCGCACCCTCGTCGAACCGCCCGCCGAGTACGTCGATGGCCGATGGGCCGAGCAGCACGCCGACGGCGGTGAAGACCAGCGGCCCCGAGATCGACCACCGTTCGAGCCGAGCGGAGACCAGCCCGTAGGCGACGAGCAGCGCGGCAACGACGAGAATCGCCTCGAAGGTCAACGTTCACCCCTGGCCCGGCCGCTCACGGCGCACACCCTAGACCGCACGCGATCCGAGGTCACGAGACCGTAACCTCCCCTCCGGAGATCCGGGGAACCAGCGCCCCGCCGACGGTCGTCTTAGACACCGATACCCAGCCGACCCCGACCGGCGTCGAGCCGGGATCGAAACCAGATCGAACAAGGAAGGGACCCATGTCCGTGCAACGCATCGCCACCGGCCTGCTGGCGCTGGCCCTCGGAGCCGCCGCCTGCACCTCGGGCGACGACGACCCGTCGACCACCCCGGCCACCAATCTCAGCGGCGACGAGATCGTGCTGACCTCGGCGCTGGTCACCGTCGACAGCTGTGAGGCCCTCCTCGACCACCTCCGCACCGAGGGGGCCGAGCGGGTCGGCGCCTACGGCTTCGGCCAGGGCGGTCCCGTGTTCGCCTTCGGCGAGGAGATGGAGATGGCCGAGGACGACGCCATGGAGGCCGAGACCACCACCGACAGCGCGGTCGCCGCCTCCGCCCCGGTCGACGGGGCGACCCGGGCCGATGGCGGGACCGACGAGTTCTCGGGCACCAACAACCAGGAGGCCGACGTCGACGAGGCCGACCTGGTCAAGACCGACGGTCGCCGGCTCGTGATCGTCTCCGGCAACCAGCTGCAGATCATCGACGTCACCGGCGAGATCCCCCGGCTGACCGACACCGTGCAGTTGCCGGACGAGTTCTGGGGCGGCGAGCTGTTCCTGTCCGGCGATACCGCCCTCCTGATGACCAGCGGCTGGACGGCCGAGCCGTTCGCCCGCGACGCCATCGACACCTCCTGGTTCCCCGGCGCCCCGACCGGTCGGATCCTCGAGATCGACCTGGCCGCCGGCGAGGTCGGCACCACGATGGACTTCGAGGGCTCGTACCTGTCGGCCCGCGAGGTCGACGGCTCGATCCGGATCGTGCTGACCGCAGCCGAGAACCGGTTCAACTTCGTGTTCCCGTCGAATCCCGGGGCCGAGGACACCGCGGCCGAGGCCAACAAGCGCCTGATCGCCGAGTCGACGATCGACATGTGGATCCCGACCTACCGGGTGACCGACGCCGACGGCACCGTGACCGAGGGCCCGATCGTCGAGTGCGACCAGGTCCACCTGCCCGGCGACTTCGCCGGCTTCGGCTCCCTGGTCGTCCTCACCGTCGACATCGAGGACGGCCTGCAGCTGCAGGACTCGCTGTCGGTCTTCACCGACGGTCAGACCGTCTACGCCTCGACCGACCGCCTGGCCGTCGCCACCCCCCGCTGGCCCGACTTCGACGCCGACGGGGCGCTGCGGGAGGACGACGACTACCGCACCGCCATCCACACCTTCGACATCGCCGATCCGACGACGACGAGCTACAACGCCTCGGGCACCGTCCGGGGTCACCTGCTCAACCAGTTCAGCATGTCGGAACACGAGGGCTATCTCCGGGTCGCCACCACCGACGGCACCCCGTGGGACTCCCGCAACAGCGAGAGCTTCGTGACCGTGCTGTCCGAGGTCGGCGGTGAGCTGGCCCAGGTCGGCCAGGTCGGCGGGCTCGGCGAGGGTGAGCAGATCTTCGCCGTCCGCTTCCTCGGCGACATCGGCTACGTCGTCACCTTCGAACAGATCGACCCGCTGTACTCGATCGACCTGTCCGACCCGGAGAACCCGGTCACCCGGGGCGAGCTGAAGATCCCGGGCTTCTCCAGCTACCTCCACCCGTGGGGCGACTACCTGATCGGGATCGGGACCGACGGCGACGATGAGGGTCGCACGTTCGGCGCCGTCGCCTCCCTGTTCGACGTGAGCGACATCGACGATCCGCAGCTCGTCGACAAGGTCTCGCTTGCCCCGACCGCCCCGGAGAACCTCGACTGGTTCGACTCGTCCAGTCCGGTGTCGTGGGACGCGAAGGCGTTCAACGCCTGGGAGGACACGATCATCGTGCCGGTGTCGTGGTGGGGCTACGCCGAGGGTGCGGACGAGTTCCAGGACATCAATGGCAACGGCGCGGCCCTGATCCGGGTCGACACCGAGTCCGGCACGTTCCAGCCGATCGGCCGGATCGGCCACCCCGAGACGAGGGAGTGCGAGGGCGGGCGACTGCCGGTCGAGCCGGTCGAGGAGCAGATCGTGGTCGAGAGCATCGACGGCGCCACGACCAACTCAGGCGGCGATGCCGACAGCGGCGATGCCGAGGCCGAGTTCTCCCGTGGCGAGGAGCCACCGGCGGCCGACGTCGAGGCCATCCGCCCGGCCGAGGAGTTCTGCTGGACCTACCAGCCGGAGATCCGACGGTCGGTGGTGATCGGGGATGACCTCTACACGATCTCCGACGCCGGTGTCGCCGTGAACACCTTCGACGGGCTCGAGTCGGTCACCTGGATCCCGTTCGAGCGCCGCTGACCCCGGCGTCTGGCACCGACGGTCGACCAACCGACCGCCCGGTCCCCGAGCATCCCAGCACCCCGGTTAGGATCCCTGGCCGGGGTGCCGGCGCGTCGGGGCGGCGGTGCACCGACCGACACGAGGAGCGTGACGTTGAGCGAGCCGTACCGGGTCCTGATCATCGGCGCCGGCCTGGCCGGGCTGACTGCGGCCGACGTTCTCACCTCGACGGGCTCCTCGGACGAGTCGCCGATCGAGGTGACGATCGTCGACAAGGCCAGGGGTCCCGGCGGCCGTCTCGCCACCCGCCGGATCGGCGATGCCACCCTGGACCACGGGGCCCAGTTCTTCACGGTCCGCTCCGAGGACTTCCGGGCCCGTGTCGATCGGTTGATGGCTGACGGCGTCGTCGAGGAGTGGTGCCGTGGCTTCGACCCGACCGACGGGTACCCCCGCTACCGCACCGCCGGGGGTATGAACCGGCTCGGCAAGCACCTGGCGGCCGAGCTGACCGACCGGGTCACGCTGGTCACCCGGCAGCGGGTCGAGGCCATCATCGCCGGCCCCGACCGCTGGACCGCCACCTACGAAGCCGCCACCCGCGAACCGGACGAGGCCGATGCCATCATCGCAACCCCGCCCGTCCCCCAGACCGTCGACGTGTTACGAGCGGGCGCCTCGATGCCCGGCGGTGACCTCGGTGACCGTCTGGCCGGCATCGCGTACCACAAGGTGCTGGCGGTCCTGGCCACGGTCGACCCCTCCCCCGGCCTGCCGGGGCCCGGCGCCCTCCAGCGGCCGGACCATCCGGTCTTCACCTTCGTTGCCGACAACCGGGCCAAGGGGATCAGCGACGAGGCCGCCGTCACGTTCCACCTGGCCCATGCGCTGTCGGCCGAGCTGTGGGACGCATCGGACGAGGAGGTCCTGGCCACGGTCGACGAGGAGCTCCGCGCTGTCCTCGGACCGGCCGCCGTCACCGAGGTCCAGGTCAAGCGGTGGCGCTACGCCGGACCGGTGTCGCCGTCGCCCGAGCCGTCGCTGCAGATCGCCGAGCGGCCCGGGCCGCTGCTGTTGGCCGGCGACGCCTTCGCCGGGGCCAAGGTCGAGGGGGCGTTCCTCTCGGGGCTCGATGCCGGCCGCACGATCCGTCGCCTGGCCGCGGAGCGGTCCGCCGGCTGACCTCCCGGCGGCCGCAGCGGTCGCCGGTCAGGACCCGGCCGGCCCGTAGAGGAGGTACGGGCCCCTGGTCCGCTCCCATGCCGCCAGGTCGGCGGTCCAGTCATCGACGATCGCCGCCGGGTCCCGTCGGTCGAGCAGTGCACGACGCAGGTCGGGCCCGCCGGCCAGGAGGTCGAAGAAGTCGGGCCGATCGATGATCGGGCGGTCCCCGGCCTGGCGGAGCAGGGCGTCGACGAGATGGACGCCGACGGCGAACGGTCGCAGCGTTGCGGGATCGGTCACCGTCAGGCGAACCCCCGGCACCTCGTCGCCGGTGTCGCCGCCAGCCCCGTCGGTGCTTCCATCGGCGCCACCGCCGTCGTCGCCTGGCACGAACCGCACCGGCTCGAAGGCAACGCCAGGCAGCTCGGCGGCCTCCAGCTCGGCGATCAACGCCGGGACGTCGAGCCACGACGACCCGACCTGACCGAACGGGCGGTCGGTGCCACGGCCGAAGCTGAGCGTCGTCGCCTCGAGGAGCACGGTGGCCGGGTACAGCAGCGACAGCTCGGCCGATGGCAGGCCGGGACTCGGGGCGACCCACGGCAGGCCGGTCGCCTCCCAGCGCTGGCTCCGATCCCAGCCATCGAGCTCGACGACGGTCAGGTCGAGCGAGTCGATGCCCTCGAGCCAGCCCTCACCCCGGACCGCGAGAGCCAGCTCGCCGACGGTGAGACCGTGCAGGGCCGGGATCGGGTAGAGCCCGACGAACGAGCTGGCGCCGTCGGTCCGCAGCGAACCGTCCGGCCGATCACCGCCGAGGGGGTTGGGCCGGTCGAGCACGACCATCGGCACGCCGGCCCTGGCCGCCGACTGCATGGCCAGGCCGAGCGTCGAGATGTAGGTGTAGAACCGGGCGCCGACACCCTGCAGGTCGAAGACCAGCACGTCGAGGTCGGCAAGGCTCTCCGGGCGGGGCGCCCGGTCGGCGCCGTACAGACTGTGGACCACGACGCCGGTCAGGGCGTCGGTTCCGGCCGCGACGATGGCGCCGGCCGCGTCCTTGGCCTCGACCCCGTGCTCGGGTGCGAACAGGGCGACGAGGTCGATATCGGGTGCGGCGTGCAGGACGTCGATCAGCGGTTCGCCGCCGACCGTCGAGGCCCGATTGGCGATCAGCCCGACCCGGCGACCGGAGAGCAGATCGAACCCGTTGCCGGCGACGACATCTGCCCCGGTACGGACGACGGTCGCAACGGCCTCGCCGTCGACGGCTGCGGTCGGTGCGACGCTGGTCGTCGACGACGTCGGCGACGTCGGTACGGCCGTCGAACCGGTGGTCGGCAGCGCCCGACCGACGCCGACCGCTGCGGTCGCCACCGATCGCCCGGTCGTCGACGGCACCGCTTGCCGGCCCGACACGGGCTCGGCCAGGACGCCGCCGCCCCGCTGCTCGCCATCGTCCGAGCCGCCGCATCCCGAGGCCACCATCACCACGGCCGTCACCAGGGCCACGACGACCCGGGCCGCGGAGGGCCGGGGACCGGGTGCCATCGAAGGCCAGGATAGTCAGTCCCTCCGCCGCGGGCCGGGCGAGTCGACCCATGGGATGAAGCTTTCCCCGCTCCACTCGGCGGGGTATCTTCTCACCATGGATCTGGAGATCGTCGCCATCGGCGGCTCCGATCCTCAACGGCTGCGGGGGTGACATCCGCGGCCACCACCGCCGGGACGGTCATCGATCGGCCCGGCACCGCCGTATCGCCGAAACACCGTCGCAGAAAACTGATGAAGACCATGGAACGTCGACCCTGGACCCGCCTCCAGCGTCGCCGGTCGATCGCCAACAGCCCGATGCGCAGCTCGATCGAGCTGCGCGGCGTGTCGTACCTCGACGAGGACGGCACCGAGATCCTCCGCGCCGCCGACCTGGTGTTGTCACCGGGTTCGACCACGTGCATCGTCGGCTCGGCCGGCCCCGACCAGGCCGCGCTGGCCGGGCTCCTGCTCGGGCTGCACCGTCCCCACCGGGGTTCGGTCGCAGTCGCCGGGCGCGACCTGGCCAGGCAGTCGCTGTCCGAGACACGCCAGCTCGTCGCCGGCGTGCTCCAGGATCCCTGGCTCGACGACGGCACCGTCGGGGACGCGCTCTCGGCCGAGCGCCGGCTGTTCGAGCGCCGCACCCTCGATCGTCGGGGCGGCGACCGGACCTCGCTCGACGAGCTCTGCCGCCGGACCGGCTGCGATCGCCTCATCGACCGGCTACCGGACGGGCTCGACACCCCGGTCGCGGGGCTCGAACTCGGCGAGCGCCGCCGGGTCGCGCTGGCCAGGGCCCTGCTGCGCAACCCGGCCGTCCTCGTGCTCGAGGAGCCGACCACCGATCTCGAACCGGACGAGGAACGGGAGGTCATCCGAGCCATCGATGCCGCCAGGCAGGATCGCACCACCATCGTCCTGACCCACCGCCTCAGCCTCGCCCGGCGGGCCGACGCCGTGCTGGTCATCGAGGACGGGCAGGTCGTGCCCTACCAGGCCGGGGCCAGTGGCCACGCCACGCTGTGGGACACCCGGGTTCCGCCGGTCGTCAACCGCGACGAACGACCCCACCTGCGGGTCGTCGGCTCGAACCGCCGGCGCCCGGCCCAGCCGAATCGGGGATCGTGGGACATCGCCATCGGCTCGGAGTTCATCCCCGGCCATCTGGCGTCCGGCCTGCTCAGCCGCAGCGCCCACACCGAGACCTGGGTGGCGTGGAGCGTCCGCCGGGAGCAGCCGGTGCGGGTCAAGGTGCCGCGCATCACCACGACGGTCGAGACCACCCATCCGGATGACCCGGTCAGCTACCGGGCGTGGGAGCAGCTGGCCCGCGAGTACCGGGTGCTCGACGGCCTCGACCATCCCGGGGTCACCCGGCCACTGGAGGTCGACCTCGAAGCCGAGATGCCGTACCTCGTGCTCGAGTACCTCGACTCGACATCGCTGGCCCGGGTCCTGCAACGGGAGGCCGACGGGATGGCCCCGCTCGACGTGCTCCACATCGGCTTCGAGCTGGCCGGGACCCTCCACCATCTCCATCAGCGTGGCCACGTGCACCTCAACCTGCGGGCCGGTCACATCCGGACCCGAGGTGACCTCGTGGTCATCACCGACTTCACGCAGTGCCGCCCGGCCGGGGCCTCCCTCCCCGACCCGTCACGCCCCAAGCGGTCGCAGCGGATCGAACGGCCGCTGTTCGCCCCCGAGTTCCGGACGGGCCGGCCGGCCGACCCGAAGATGGACATCTACGCCCTCGGCACGCTCCTGCATCGGGCCACCGCCGGCACGGTCGTGGCGTCGACCTCGGCCGGACGGGGCCGACCGATCGCCTATGCCGAGCTGGCCGAGGGCATCCCGACGCCGATGGCCGGGATCGTCGACCGGATGCTTGCGGTCGACCCGTCGACCCGGCCGGATGCCGGCGAGGTGCTCTCGCAGTTCCGGCACATCCTCCCCCGGTCGCTCGCCCGGCCCCGGGTCTCGACCGTCCGCACCCGGTCAAACCGGCTTCGGCTGGTCAGCCCCGCCAACTGACAACCGACCGGGCCGGCGACGGCCGAGTGGTCGCGGCAATCAGGCGAGCCAGGCGAGCACGTCGGCGGCGATGCGGTCGGGGTCCTCGAGTGGCCCGAAGTGGGTCAGGTCCTCGTAGGTGACCAGCTCGAGGTGCGGGTGCCGAGCGGCGATTGCCCGGCAGGCTTCGGCCGGCGCCTGCTCGTCACCGCTGGCCGCCAGCCGGTACGGGATCGTGATCCCGGCGAGGGCGGCGGGGGCATCCGTGTTGTGATGCTCGAACACGCCGGCCTCGTCGTCCGGCCGGCATCGGAGGGTGACTCGCCCGTCTGCGGTGTCGGCGAACCCATGGTCGACGTAGGCCCGCAGCGCCCGGTCATCGAGGCCGGCCAGCGGGGGCCGGGACCGGTAGCGGTCGTACGCCTCCCGGCGGGTGGCGAACGTGGCCCGGCGCTTGCGGGCGCCGGCCGAGATCGGTGACGGTTCCGGGCCGGCGTTGTCGTCGGTCCGCTCGAACAGGATCGGCTCGAACGCCCAGACGCATCGGAAGGTGCCGGGTCGCTTCGCCTCGGCCAGCGCCAGGGCGGAACCGCCCATCGAGTGGCCGACGGCGGCGAGTGGCCCGGTCGGGGCCAGCCGGTCGACGACCGCCAGCACGTCGTCGGCCATCCCATCCCACACCAACGGTCGGTCGGGGCGGGTGCTGTGACCGTGGGCCCGGAAGTCGAGGGCGACGCAGTGGAAGCGGGAGCCGATGGTCTCGACGACGGGCTCCCAGACCCGCCCGCAGAAGCCGGTGGCGTGGGCCAGGAGCAGCGTCGGTCCCTTGCCACCGAGATCGTGGACCGCCACCCGCACCGTGTCGGTCGAGTTGACGAGGTCGGGCGCCGGGATCGGTTCGGCAGTGCTCACGAAACCGGGCTCACGGAACGGGGCTCACGGAATTGGGGCTCACGGAACGGGCCTCGCGGACTAGGGCCTCACGGCTCGGGGCTCACCGTACGTGGGTCACAGCTCGGCCTCACGAGTCGAAGCCGACGGCCCCGTCCGGCGGTGCGATCTCGTCGGACGGCTCGAAGCCGAAGACCTGCCCGTAGAACCACAGCTCGACCTCGAAGGAGCGGATCAGGTTCTCGGCCTTGCGGAACCCGTGCTGCTCGCCCTCGAAGGTGACGTATGCGTGGGGCAGGCCCTTGGTCGCCACCGCGGCGACGATCGCCTCGGACTGGTTCGGGGGCACGATCTCGTCCTCGAGGCCCTGGAGCACGAGCAGCGGCGACGACAGCCGATCGGTGTGGTTGATCGGCGAGCGCTCGGTGTAGAGGTCCTCCCGCTCGGGGTAGGGCCCGATGAGGCCGTCGAGGTAGCGGCTCTCGAACTTGTGGGTGTCAGCGGCCAGGGCGCTCAGGTCGGCGACGCCGAACAGGTTGGTGCCGGCGCCGAAGCGATCCGACTGCTCCAGTGCGGCCAGCACGGTGAACCCGCCGGCCGACCCACCGCGGATGGCGAGGCGGTCGCCGTCGACCCGGCCCTCGTCGGCCAACCCGACGGCGGCGTTGATGCAGTCCTCGACGTCGACGATGCCCCACGTGCCCTGCAGCAGGTCCCGGTAGGCCCGACCGAAGCCGCTCGACCCGCCGTAGTTGACGTCGACGACGGCGAACCCGCGGCTGGTCCAGTACTGGACCTTGAGGCTGAGGGCGGGGTCGGCGTGGGCCGTCGGTCCGCCGTGGCCCATGACGATCAGGGGCGGGGCCTGACCGGCGGGGCCCTCGATCTCGGGGGCGGTCGGCGGGTAGTGGAAGGCGTTGGCCGTACGGGGTCCCGCCCCGTCCGGCCCGGACGGGTAGGAGATCGCCTCGCCGACGCTGAACCACGCGGGGTCGACGCCGGTGTCGTCCGGTGGTCGGACCACCGTCGCGTCCCCGCCGTCCGGGTCGATCAGGCGGACCGACGAAAGCGACCGGGGGCCGGCGCCGACGATGGCCACCCGCCCGTCCGCCGTGGCCGCAAGGCCCGCGATCTCCGCGAGATCCTCGGTGAGCAGCGGGGCCGGCGTCGCCGGCTCGGCGCCGGGTGACGGCGGCGTCAGCACGGCGAGCGAATCGACCGCTGCGGTGGTGACGGCGACGACCAGACGACCGTCCGGAAGCTCGACCCATCGCTTCAGGCCGAACACCCACGCCGGGCCGCCGATCTCGGCCCCGTCGAGCGCCGTGAGCGCCTGGCTCTGGGCGGCCTCGGGGTGCCAGGCGTGCAGGTTCCACCAGCCGTTTGCATCGGTCGAGAACACGAGACGGCCGGCGGCGGTCCAGTCGGCCCCGACGACCGAGGTCGCTCCAGGCCCCAGGTCGGCCGAGCCGGCCACCACGACCGGGTTGCCGAGCCGATGGTTGGCGAAGACCGGGGCCGCCTTGAGCAGGGTCGCGTCCCAGGGCATCGACGGGTGGTTCCACTCGATCCAGCTCAGCCACCGCCCGTCTGGCGAGAATCGGGGTGCGGCCACGAAGTCCGGCCCCGACACCAGCACCACCGGCTCGCCGCCATCGGTCGGGACGGCGACGATCTCGTTGGCCGCCTCGGTCCGGTCGCCCTCCCCGATGCCGTGGTGATCCTCCCGCACGACGGCCAGCCAGGCCCCGCCCGGGTGCTCACGACCGTCGGCCCACCGCCAACCGTGCTGGATCGCCGGCTCCGGCGTCACGGCCTCCGGCTCGGGATCACCGTCACCACCCGTCTCGCCGTCGAGCGGTAGTCGATAGAGGCGCTGGTCCGACCACTCAGCCACGTACAGGTGCTGGCGGCCGAGCCACCAGGCCCCGCCTCCGTACTCGTGGACCCGGGTCCTGGCCGACCAGGGGGCGGGCAGGCGATCGACCGGCGACTCGCCCGGCCGGCCGCTGACCGGCACGCTGCGACCGCCCTCGGTTGGGCGGAGCTCCGACCACCAGATCGTGTCGCCGACCGCGGCCGGGCCGGACACGCCGATCCCGCCGGCGGCCACCAACTCGGCCGAGATCGGTGACGGCCAGGAGCCGTGGGGCAGTTCGGTTGCCATGATCGGCCTCCTAGTCGTGGCGAGGGGCTCGGGGGTGCTCCCTGGCGGGGTCTCGTCGGCGGTTCTACTCGCTGGCCAGCAGGTCGCCGAGACGGCCGAGGCCCTCGCCGAGGTCGTCGTCGCCGAGGGCGAACGAGAACCGGGCATAGCCGGGGCTGCCGAACGCCTCGCCGGGAACGAACGCCACCTTGGCCTGCTCCAGCGCGAGGTCGGCCAGTTGCAGGGTCGACTCGACGGTGACCCCGCCGACGGTCTGGCCGATGAGCCCCTCGAACGACGGGAAGGCGTAGAACGCCCCCTCGGGCAGCAGGCACTCGACGCCCCGCATGCCGGACAGGAGCTGGTGCATGGCCTTGCGGCGACGGTCGAACGCCGTTCGCATCTCGGCCACCGCCGTCAGGTCGCCCGAGACCGCGGCCAGCGCGGCGATCTGCGACACGTTGGCCACGTTGGAGGTCTGGTGCGACTGGAGGCTGGTCAGCGCCTTGGTCACGTCGGCCGGGCCGATGATCCACCCGACCCGCCAGCCGGTCATGGCGTAGGTCTTGGCCACGCCGTTGAGGACCAGACAGCGGTCGGCCAGCTCGGGCACGACGACCGGCATCGAGTGGAACTCGTGCTCGTCGTAGACCAGGTGCTCGTAGATCTCGTCGGTGATGACCCAGATGCCGTGCTCGACGGCCCAGCGGCCGATGGCCTCGATCTGGTCGCGGCTGTAGACCCCGCCGGACGGGTTCGACGGGCTCACGAAGATCAGCGCCTTGGTCCGGTCGGTCCTGGCCGCCTCCAATGCGTCGACCGAGGCCTTGAAGCCATCGGTGATCGTGGTCGCCACCGGCACCGGCACCCCACCGGCCAGGGCGACCGGCTCGGGGTAGGTGGTCCAGTAGGGGGTGGGGATCAGGACCTCGTCGCCCGGGTCGATGATGCCGGCCATGGCGTTGTAGACCGCGTGCTTGCCGCCGTTGGTGACCACGACCTGGGACGGATCGACGTCGTAGCCCGAGTCCCGCTTGGTCTTGACCGCCAGCGCCTCCTTCAACGCCGGCAGGCCGCCGGCCGGGGTGTAGCGGTGGTTGGCCGTGTCGCGGCAGGCGGCGACCGCGGCGTCGACGATGTAGTCGGGCGTCGGGAAGTCGGGCTCGCCGGCGCCGAACCCGACCACCGGCTCGCCGGCGGCCCGCAGCGCCTTGGCCTTGTTGGTGACCGCCAGCGTGGCGGAGGGGGCGATGGACGCCACCCGGGCGGAGATTCGGCCTTCGGTCATGGGAGGAGCTCCGTTGGAATCGGTTGGACGGCGTCGCCTGCGACCGCTGACAACGCACGGCGAACGGTAGCCGCCGCGGGGCTCGGCACCAGCCAGATTCTGGGCGAATTCGCGGTTGGGCCCGGGCCGACCGACCCATGCACCACCACACCGTAGATTGACTATGCTGCGAGGCAGGGCCCCGTGGTGACCGGGCCGATGTGGGGGAAACGACATGGCGGGCAGTGCAGGCGACGACGGTGGCCGGTCAACGCCGGTCGACCGTCGAGCGGCCGACCGGTACAGCGATCTGGTCGATACCCGGGAGCTGATGCTCGAGGCCGAGCAGGAGACGAAGCGGGCGAACCGCTCCATCGCCCTGATCATGCTCGCGCTCATCGCCCTCGCGGTCGCCATGGCCTGGTGGACCCGCTTCGGCGACGAGGACGGCCAGGACGACGTCGGCTCCGTCGCTTCCCAACCGGTCGAGCAGACCGCCGACGGGGCGGCGACCGAGGCAGACGAGGTCACCGCCGACACCGACGAGGTCACGACCGACGCCGGCGACACGGCGACCACGGCCAGCGCGGACCCCGAGGCCGGGCCTGGCGATCAACCGGCCGACGATGGCGACGGTGGCGAGTCGGCCGAGGTCTCCCCGGTGGTCACCGTCCTGCCGACGCCGCCGGCCGACGGGCCGTATGTCGACGCCACGCTGACCGACAACATCTTCGTGCTGTCCGGGGTGGTTCCCAGCGAGGAGATCAAACAGGCACTCGAGACCCAGGCCGAGCTGGCCTACGCCCCGTTCGGTTCATCGGAGCTCCAGGTCGACCCGAGCGTCGGACAAGCCGAGTGGCTGGCGACGGCCCCCCAGGTGGTCGGGTTGCTCCCCATGATCACCGATGGAACGATCCGCCTCCAGGACGACCGCATCACCCTCGCCGGTCGGTCGCCCAACCCGGAATACGCCGCCGGTTTCGAGCAGGTGGTCACCCAACTGACGGGCCTGCCGGTGTCGGCCGACGGCATCGCCATCACCGACCTGGCGCCGCCCCGTTTCGTGGCCACGGTGGAGAACGGCGAGGTGTTGCTCGATGGTGAGATCCCGTCGCAGGTGCTCATCGAGACCTTCATCCAAGGCGCCGCCGCCGTCTACGGTCCCGACCGTGTCACCAGCACGATGACGGTCGACGAGGGGACCTACACCTCGTTCTGGAACTACACGATGCCCGGCATCTTCCAGCTGTTCGCCCCCTTCCCGGCCTACCGGATCCAGGTCGAGAACGGGGTGACGACCGGGACGATGCAGGGTGGGGTGCTGTTCGATCTCAACTCGTCGACGATCGGCCCCGAGGCCGCCGAGGTCCTCAACGTCGGCGTTGCGCTCCTGACGCGAGACCGCTCGTTGGACATGACCGTCATCGGCCACACCGACAGCCTCGGCCCGGACGACCTGAACGATCGCCTCAGCCTGGCCAGGGCCCAGTCGGTGACCGAGTACCTGGCCGCAGCCGGCGTCGACCCGGAGCGGCTCACCGCAGACGGCAAGGGCTCGTCGGAGCCGATCGCCGACAACGACACGACCGAGGGTCGGGCACTGAACCGTCGCGTCGAGTTCCTCTTCGACTGAGCCAGGCGGAGCCGGGCGCAGTCGGACTGCCGGACTACTCCTCGACCTTCTCCAGGTTCAGCGATGCCGAGTTCATGCAGTAGCGCTCACCGGTCGGCCTCGGGCCGTCGGGGAACACGTGGCCGAGGTGGGCGCCACAGGTGGCGCACACGACCTCAGTGCGGACCATGCCGTAGCTGCGGTCCTCCTTGAGGACGACCTTGTCGGCGCCCATCGGCTCGTAGAAACTCGGCCAACCGCTGCCCGAGTCGTACTTGGTGTCGGAGTCGAACAGGGCGTCGCCGCACACGATGCAGCGATAGATGCCCTTGTCCTTGGTGTCGTGGTAGATCCCGGTGAAGGCCGGCTCGGTGCCGGCGTTCTGGGTGACCTCGTACTGCTCGGGGGTCAGGCGCTCCCGAAGCTCCTCGTCGCTGTAGGTCTTGTCGGTCATGAGATGCTCCTCTGGTCGGGCGGCGGACGCACGTCGTCGACGCCGCAGTCGGTTGATCAACGTTCTTCGATCACTCTGGAGAACCCGGTAGCCGCCTGGCCTGTTCCACCAGGTTGATGTCGTAGAGCACCTGGTCCAGCAGGTCGCCGGCCTCGATGGCCGAGAACCGCTGGGGGTTCTCCGGTCCGATGCAGGACGGGACCGGCGACAGGATCGTCCACGGCGTCGGGTGGCAGAACTGCACGACCGAATAGCGATCGCCCGGCTGGTCCGGGTCGGCCACCACCCGGTGGATGCCCTGGGGGATCACCCCGTTGGTCAGGTGCTCCAGCATGATCCCGGTGTTGATGATGACCCCGTCGTCCGGCGGAATGGCGTCGACCCAGCCGTCGTCGGTCTGGACCTGCAGACCGCGGGCCGTGGCTCGGGGCAGGGCGGTGATCAGGTTGATGTCACCGTGCTCCGCGGCCCAGACGTGCTCGTCGCCGGGGGCGAGGTCCATCGCCGGGTAGTGGATGGCCCGGGTCAGCGTGGTGCCGCCCTCGATCATGGCGTCGAAGAACCTCTCGTGGCAGCCGATACCGAGGGCGATGATGCGGAGGAACCGACGCTGGAGATCGAGGACCCGCTCGTAGAACTCGACGAGGACCTCGGTGATGCCGGCGACCTGGGCCTCGGGCAGGTGCGGGCCGAGGTAGCGCTCGGGGAACCGACGGCGCAGGGGATGCCCCTCGGGGAGGTCGGCACCCCAGTTCAGCATCTCCTTCCAGTCGGGCGTGTCGGAGATGGCAGCGGTCTCGACGAGCAGTCCGGTGTAGCCCGCCTGCCCGTTGGAGCCTTCGACCACCGCCTGCTGCTTCTCCTCGGCCGGGAGCGAGAAGAACTGCTCCAGCATCCCGTAGGCGGTGTCGAGCAGGTCGGCGCTGAGGTCGTGGCTGGTGTACACGAAGCCGGTGCGGAGGCTGGTCCGCACCCCGTCGATCACGGCCTGGCGTTGCTGTTCGGTACCTGTCTCGAAGGCGAGCAGGTCGACGTCGAGGATGGACGACATGCTTCGAGCATAGGTGGAAGCCGGGGTCTGAGGAGACCCGACCTGCGCTCGGCGACGACGACGCTCCGCTGGCGACCCGGCGTCAGCGCAAGCCGGAACCGAGGTCGGTGACCGAGCCGACCAGCACCAGCACGACGACGGCGACCAGGATGGCCACCAGGACCAGCCCGGCGACCCGCTGCACGGTGGCGCCGAGGCTGCGGCCGGTCGCTGGTTCGACCAGGTCGGACGGTTCGAGGTCGCGGGTGACGAGCAGCTCCGGCACCTGGACCCCCGACATCCAGTCCGGGGGCGACGGCGCCGGCCGGTCGACGACCGATCCGCCGGAGGCCCACGCATCGACCGACCCGCCCTGGCCCGGGGATTGGACGGGCGGTCGGATCCGGTCGTCGGCCGGGACCTCGCCGGTCACGGCCGGGACCTCGCCGGTGACGCGGATGCGGGGCGGGGCGTTGTAGGTGGGTCTTGAGCGCGCCGGCCGCTCGGGCCGAGGCGGCAGGGAGCGGTGGGCAGGCCGTTGCGGCGGGGGGAACCCGTGGCCGTCGAGATTGTCCTCTGGCTCCGTCACCGCCGCGACGCCTTCCGCTCGGCCCGGCCGGTGACCCGGATCATCCGGCCGGCCCCGCGACGATGTTACTCGGGATCGCTCTCCGAGACGGTCACGGAGTTGATGACCACATCGGTGTTCGGGCGGTCGCCGGCGCCGGTGGGGACCTTCTCCATGGCGTCGACCACGTCGAGGCCGCTGACGACCTTGCCGAACAGCGAGTACTGGGGCGGGAGCCCGGCGCCACTCGGGCCGCTGATGACGAAGAACTGGCTGCCGTTGGTGTTGGGGCCGGCGTTGGCCATGGCCAGCGAGCCGATCTCGTAGCGACCGGGCTTCGGGAGCTCGTCGGCGAACCGGTACCCCGGACCACCACGGCCGGAGCCCTCGGGGCAACCGCCCTGGCAGACGAAGCCCTGGATGATCCGGTGGAAGATCAGGCCGTCGTAGTAGTGGTAGCGGGCCAGCGACACGAAGTTGTTGACGGTCTTCGGGGCGGCCGCGGCATCGAGGAGGATCGTGAGCGATCCCATCGACGTGTCCATCTCGGCGGTGTAGGTCTTCGCCGGGTCGATGCACATCGGGAACTCGCCATCGAAGCTGGTCTGGCGCTCGCTTGAACCGTCGGCTGCGGGGCACTCGGGCACGGTGGGTCCTCCAGGGTTCGGGGAAGGGCGCAGCCTAGCGGTGCGCCCCGGGCGGCCCTACGTGGGCCGACGAGGCCCCATCGCGCCAACGTGCCGGTGGATCTGCCCGGTTCTTGGCCGATCCACCGGCAGCGGGGACGAGGACTCGATCAGGCGGCTTCCTTGGCCGCCCGGAAGCCGGCCTCGAGGTCGGCCAGGATGTCATCGATCGACTCCAGGCCGACGGAGAGCCGGACCAGGCCGGGGTGCACGCCGGTCGACAGCTGCTCGGACTCGGTCAGCTGGCTGTGGGTGGTCGACGCCGGATGGATGACGAGCGACCGGACGTCGCCGATGTTGGCCACGTGGCTGTGCAGCTCGAGCGCCTCGACGAAGGCCTGCCCGGCCTCGCGGCCGCCCTTGATGATGAACGCCGGCACCGATCCGGCGCCACGGCCCTGGGTGTACTTCTCGGCCGCGGCGTGCCACGTCGACCCGGGCAGACCGGCGTACAGCACCTCCTCGACCTCGTCGCGGGCGGCCAGCCACTCGGCCACCTTCTGGGCGTTGTCGACGTGGCGCTCCATGCGGAGCGACAGCGTCTCCATGCCCTGCAGGACCAGGAAGGCGTTGAACGGGCTGATGGCGGCGCCGATGTCGCGGAGCAGCTGGACCCTGGCCTTGGCGATGAACGAGCCGGCGCCGAGCATCGGCCAGTACTGGAGGCCGTGGTACGACGGATCGGGCTCGTTGTAGTTCGGGTACTTCTCGGCGTCGCTGAACTCGAACGACCCGCCGTCGATGATGGCGCCGGCGATGGCCGTGCCGTGGCCGCCGAGGAACTTGGTGGCGGAGTGCACGACGATGTCGGCCCCCCAGTCGAGCGGACGGATCAGGTACGGGGTGGCCACCGTGTTGTCGACGACGAGGGGGACGCCGGCGTCGTGGGCGACCGAGGCGACGCCCTCGACGTCGAGGATGTTGTTCATCGGGTTGCCGATGGTCTCGCCGTAGAAGGCCTTGGTGTTG
>JBCCVL010000115.1:0-21193 GCA_039195375.1 Actinomycetota bacterium | reverse complement strand
GGTCGTTCGCCAAGGTTGGCGCCATGAAGCGTCCAACCCTGGCCATGCCCGCCGCGCTCGTCGCTGCGCTGACCGTCACCGTCGCCGCCTGCAGCGGGGGCGGCGACCCGTCCCCACCGCAGGCCGACGCCGACGGCGCTCGGCTCCCATCGACCGCCCCGGCCATCGCCCCCTCCCGAAGCGACGTGAACGAGCAACCGCCGCAGCAGCGTCAAGACGGACTGACGGTCATCGCGACCTGTGACCCGTGTGAACTGGAGCTGTACACCGACTTCATCATCGGCGGCACGGACATCGAGCCCCCGGAGCTCTCGGTCTACACCCGGGGGTCCTTCGCCTACTGGTGGGACGCACGATTCGACTCGCTGTCCGAGGCCCGTGAGCTGGCTGCCGCCACCGAGGAGGTCCAGAGCGACCTGGCGGCGCTCGGGGTCGGCAACCCCGGAGCGCAGGCGGCCGGCTACTTCACCAACGTCTTCATTCACCGCGGCGACGACGACGTGTTCCCGAGCTACTTCGGCAACGGGACCGGGTACGAGGGCGACGACGAGAACGGCGGACCGGTCTTCGCCTACCTGGCCTATCCCTTCGACGAGGACCTGGCCGCGAACCGGGTCAACCTCTTCCACGAGATCTTCCACGTCTTCCAGGGCGCGGCCACCTATGACGGCGTGCCGGTCATCGATGCGGACGGCCCGTTCGAGCGGGCCTGGATCGTGGAGGCCATGGCCGAGTGGTATCAGATGTCGCGCCTCGGCGACGCCGAGACCCGAGCCTTCGAGAACGTGGCCGCCATTGCTGCGACGCCGCAGCTGCCCCTCTGGGCATTCTTCCCCCGAGACGAGCCGGCCCCGGACGATGGACTCAGCGACGAAGCGGTCGAGGCGCTGTTCTACGCCGCCGGCATCCGCCAGTACAGCAACGGCGCCTTCCTCTACTACCTGACCGACGTCGGCGGGATCGACCCGAAGGAACTGCTCGACGCGATGTATCTCGATCTCACCACGACACCCCAGGAACTCCTGTTCGACGGTGTCGGCCCGGCGGACTTCCGTCGCCACTACACCGAGTGGGCGGTGGCAACGACCGCCGACTTCGCGTACCTCGACCCGGCCACGGTCGCCCTGTCCCGCGAGACGTTCGACTCCTTCGCCGCACAAGCGCCCGCGGGATCCCTGGCCCCACACGCCATCGTGCTCGACGGTGCGGACCCATCGGGGACGTTCTCACCGGATGCGGCGAGCCGCCCCGGCGCCTGGGCCTACAACGTGGTCAGGATCGCCGATCCGCAACCGGGGTCGGTCTCGTTCACGCTGAACGGCGACCGGACCGGCGACGAGGGCACGTCGGCTCATTTCGACGGCGCCGTCCTCACCCGAGGCGGCGACGGCGGCTGGCGAACGACCGACCTCACGATGCTCGACCAGACGACGGGCGAGGCCACGGTCTCGGTCGGTGACACCGACGACGAGATCCTGGTGGTCGTCGCCTCGGTGCCGGAGCGCTTCGTCGGCGACGAGACCTACGGCTACGCCCTCACCGTGACCACCAGCTGATCGGCGGGCCGGCGGGCAGCGTCGCATCGCCTACCATCGAGCGGTGGCCAGCCAGCCCCGCATGCGGCGCCGGCCGGTGCGGGCCAACTCGGTGCTCGTCGGGCGGGCGCTCGACCGTCTGGAACGGGTCGGCGCCGGATGGGCCCCCGTTTCGTCGGGATCGACGGCGACCACGAGGTGTTGACCTGGATCCCGGGGAGCGTCGTCGACGACTGGTCGCCGCGGCCCGATCTGCTCGACCAGCTGGTCGCAGCGGTACGCCAGCTCCACGACGCCACGGCCGACCTCGCCCCCGGCCACGAGTGCCTGATCCACGATGATCTCCAGCCCCGGAACGTCGTCGTGGACGGCACTCGTGTCGGCGTCGTCGACTGGGAGCAGCTCCGGCCCGGACGTCGGGTCGAGGATGTCGCCCAGCTGTGCTGGTCGTTCGCTGCCGGTCCGGCCGATCGTGAGGTCCTGGCCGTCGGCGACCGGTGGCGCCGGATCGTCGACCGGTACGGCCTAGCGGAGCGGAACGAGGTCGTCGCCGTCGCCTCGGCCAAGATCGACCGCTGCGTCGACGACATCGTCCGGGGTTCGGCGCTCGGCTCGGCCCGCCACCATCGGCTCCGGGCTCGCGGCGATCACGAGGACCTCAGACGGCTCGGCTCCTGGATCGACGCCAATCGTCACGACCTCTCGGCCCTGCTCGCCTGACCGGTTGGCACCCGTTGGCCGATGCCGCTCGGCAGCTGCCGACGATCATCGGCCGAGGACCGCGCCGGCGGCACCTCGGATGGTGCTGCGTTGGGCGGCCGCAACGGGGAAGTCGACGGGATCGGACGGGGCGGGTTTCGCCGAGAAGCCGAGCTCGGTGACGATCGTGACGTCGACCGTGGCGTCGTGACCGACGCCGTAGACCGTGTCGGCGGCGGTCGGTGCGGCCGCATCGACGCTGATCGAGCTGTCCGGGGTGAAGCCGTCGTACACCTTCACGTACCAGGTGCCGCTCGGCAGCCCGGTGAGGTTGGTGACCTGGTCGTCGGTGACCGTCCAGATGTGGGGCGGTGCGATCGTGCCGGTCTGCTGGACGACGTGGATCTCCGCCTCGGACGGTGCGCTGGTGAAGTCGACGGCAACCGTCATCTCGCACCCGTCGCCGATCATCTCCTCGTGCACGAGCGAGTCGCCGTCTCGCAACACCTGGAACCCGGCCCAGCACGGGTCGAGCTCGATGGAGAAGTCGATGCCCTTCGGGCCGGCGGCTTCGAGGTCAGCGACCTGGAGCACGATCTCGTCGATGATCGGTTCGTGGTTGTCGACGACCGACGAGCTGTTGACGATGCTCCAGAGCACGACGGCCTCGTCGCAGGAGGCCACGCGGTCGCCGATGACGCGGATGTTGCCGTTGCCGAGCTCGTCGAGCTCGACATCGACGTGGTTCGCCGGCAGGGGAGTGCAGGTCGGCGGCCGCCACGTGAGGTCGGTCGGCCCGTCGTTCACGGGACGGGCCGATGCGGGGCCGGTGGCTCCAACGACGGTGGCGGTGAGCAGCGTCGCCGCAGCGATCGCAGTACGGAACGATGTGGACATGGTGAAATCCCCTCGGGGTCGCAGGTTGCGTTGTCACCCGTCCTGACCGTCGAGTCGCCGGTGCCTTACCCGTCGGATCCCGATTTCTCGTTCGACACGACGTCGTCCATGCTCGACGGCGATGTGGTCACGCCGGCCGCAGCCTCGTCGACGAACGTCTCCGGGTCCTCGGGCCCCTGGAGGCCTCGGCCGTTGCGGTGGAGCAACGGGAGCAGGTGACGACGGTTGGATTCGCCGACGCACTGGCGCCATGACGCCCGGCGTCACGGTTTCATGTCGGTGGTCGGGCTGCGGCGAGCGCCTCCTCCAGATCCGCCGGCACCGGTCGGAGCAGCTCGTGGTCGGCCGATCCGGGTGCTCGCCGCAGCTCGACACCGAGCTCGTCGAGCTGGGCCAGGGCCCGTCCGGCGGCCGGCAGCGACGCATAGGGAGCCGAGAGCGACACCTCGGCCACCGTCGGCACCCCACGGCCGACGGCCTCACACAGCAGCGACAACGCCAGGTTGTCGCTGTGGGCGTCGGCCCACTTGGTGAGGGTGTTCAGCGTGCAGGGGAACACCACCAGGCGCGATCCCGGCGGCTCGAAGGTGGCGACCGTCGGGGGTGGCAGCTCAGAGCGAACGGGCCACCCGGTCCGCTCCAGGATCGTGATGTCCGCTCCGGCGTGTTCGAGCCAGCCTGCGGCCGTCGGCGTCGCCACCACGGAGACGCGTCGGCCCCGCGCCAGTTCGAATTCGAGCCGGACCAGTACCGCCGTGATCGGCCCGCCGGCGCACACGACGAGGAACGTCACGCCGTTGTCGTCGACCACGAGGTCCGGCACCCGAGGGGCCCGTGGCAGGAGATGGGTTGGCGACGGGTGCTGGTCGTCTGGCCGGCTCATGGGCCGGCAGGTTAGACGATGGCGGAGTTGACGCTGTCGGCCAGGGTCGTTGCGGTGACCTGCTGTTCCTCGACCGCACCGGCGATGCCGGTCTGGTAGGAACTGATCTGCTCCATCTGGCCGCCCATGGCGTCGAGTTCGGCTCGCAGTTTTCCGATGGCGTCGCCGTTGCCGTTCAGCTTGGCCCCGATCTCGGCCGTGACCCTGGCGGTCTCGGTGGCCAGATCCTTGACCTCATTGGCGACAACGGCGAACCCCTTGCCGGCATCGCCGGCCCTGGCGGCCTCAATGGTGGCGTTCAGTGCCAGCAGGTTCGTCTGGGCGGCGATGGCGTCGATCGACGTGATCGCATCGTCGATCTCGACCCGGCGTGAGTCGAGCTCGGCGGCGTCGTTCGAGATCCGCTCGCTGTCGAGCATCGCCGTCTCGGCCAGCTCGGCTGCCTGTGACGCGTTGACCGAGATCTCGGCGATCGACAGGTGGAGCTGCTCGATCGCCGCGCCGGCCGTCGCCAGCTGGTTCCGCAGCTCGTCGGCCCGCTGCGCCTCGGCCCGAAGGGGCGAGACGTCCTCGAAGGTGACGATGTAGCCGACCGGTTCGGTGTCGCGGTACAGCCGGTCGGCGGTCGTGTTGAGGGTCACCTGACCGAAGCTGAACTGGGCCTGGTGGGGGAGCGAGAAGTCGTCTCGCTGGGCCAGGACCCGCTCGACCCGCTCGGGATCCCGGTGGAACCGATGGATCGAGCCGCCGATCATCTCGTCGAAGGTGATGCCGAACGCGGCCTCCAACTCGGGCTCGATCCGGCGAAGGACATGGTCGGCCGCCCGGTTGATCCAGCGAAGGGTCAGGTCGTCGTCTGCGATGAGGATGCACGACGTGACGGCGTCCAGGGTCGGGCAGACGGCCACCAGGTGGTCCTCCAACGTCGGCACGGCCGGGACCTGGGGCGCATCGTCGACCTGGTCAGCATCGGTCGTTCGCCTGAACAGCAGCACACCCGTGTTGTCGGTCGCCGCTGTCGACCCTTGAGCGTGGATTTCTTCTGGTCAGCCGCCCTCCGCCCGCTGCGGTTCGCCGCCGAGCACCGTCCCCCAGACCTTGATGTCCTTCAGCGCCATCGGGTCGACGGTCAGGGGATCGTCGCCGAGCACGGCGAAGTCGGCCAGCTTGCCGGTCTCGATCGTGCCGACCTCGTGGTCTCGCTTGATCTGATGTGCGGCTCCGAGCGTGACCGCCTCGAGCGCGTCGACCACCGGGATCCGCTCCTCCTCGCCGAGCACGTCGCCGGTCGGGGTGACCCGGTTGACCGCACACCAGGCGGTGTGGAGCGAGCCGAGCGGGGTCACCGGCGCGTCGCTGTGGATCGAGAACGACACTCCCTCCCGCATCGCCGTGTTGCAGGCATCCATGTGTCGGGCCCGCTGGGGTCCGACGGTGAAGTCGCGATGCTGGTCGCCCCAGTAGAAGAGATGGTTGGTGAAGATGTTGGCGCACATGCCCAGCGCCGCCATCCGGCGGTACTGGGCCCTCGTCGTCAGCTGGCAGTGCTGGACGGTGTGGCGGTGATCCCAGCGGGGATGGCGTTCGAGCACGGTCTCGATGGCGTCGATGAAGACCTCGGTCGCCTGGTCGCCGTTGCAGTGGCAGTGCACGGTCAGCCCGGCCCGGTGGAAGGGCTCGACGACGTCGGCCATGTGCTCGGGGGCCGTCAGCCAGATCCCGTTCTCGGGGGCACCCTTCGGCGGGTCGTAGTAGTACGGCCAGCTCAGACGGGCGGTGAAGCCCTGGATCGAGCCGTCGAGGAATAGTTTGACGATCCCGTAGTGCAGCTTGTCGGTCGACGGAAGCGCCGCTGCCCGTTCGGCCACCGCGACCGGGTCGCCGTTCGGATCACCGAGCAGCGACGCCGCCCGCATCACCCGCACCGGGTAGCCGGGAGCGTCGACCACCGAGCTCCACAGATCGTTCGACTCCTGGTCGAGGGGTCCGCTGGCCAGATCGACCACCGTCGTCAGTCCGGCGTTGCGGGCCTCACGGCCGTAGTTGGCGATGCCATCGGCGTTGCCCCGCAACGCCATCGACCGACCGAACGCCTCCCTGGCCAGGCTCATCGCCGGCGGTTCCTGGAGCTCACCGTTCGGGGAGCCGTCGGCCCGCCTGGCCACACCCGGCGTCCTGGTTTCCTCGTCGATGCCCTCGCGGTCCATCAGCGCCTGGTTGACCGTCGCCAGGTGACCGCTGACGTGGCCGATGTAGATCGGCCGGACCGTCGAGACCCGATCGAGGTGCTCGGCGTACATCCGCTCGCCTTCGAAGTACAGCGGGTCGAGGCCCCACGCCACCAGCAGCTCGTCCTCGGCGTGACCGTCGGCTCGCATCCCGGCATCGACGTCGACCAGCCGGTCGACCACCTGGTCGATGCTCGTGCATCCCGCCCACAGCTTGCCGTCCGGGGCCCGACGGTCGAAGAAGCCGACGTAGGGGTTCAGCCACACCGAGCCGGTCATGGCGTGGCAGTGGGCCTCGACGAAACCCGGCGTCAGGACCAGGTCGGCGAACCGATCGTCGACCACGTGGGGCCCCCAGCCCCGCAGCTCCTCGACCGTGCCGACCCCGAGGATCCGGTCACCACGAACGGCGACGGCCTCACCGAACGGGTTGGCCCGATCGAGGGTGATGACCCGCCGGGCCGGGAAGATCGTGGTCTCGGTCATGGCGTACCTCCGGAGCAGGACCGTAGCATCGACCGAGGAGGTGCTTCCCCGTGAGCCCAGCTGCATCCCGAACCGGCGACGACGACATCGGCGTGGCGGCAGACATGCCGGTCACGGTCGTCGGCGGCTACCTGGGCTCGGGCAAGACCACGCTGGTCAACCACCTGCTGCGAACGGCGACCGAGCGGGTGGCGGTGCTGGTCAACGACTTCGGCGACGTCGACGTCGACGCCGACCTGATCGAACGCGACGACGGTGAGGTCATGGCGCTGGCCAATGGCTGCATCTGCTGCAGCCTGGTCGACGGGCTCGCCTCGGCGCTGGTCACGATCGCCGAGTTCGAGCCCCGCCCCGATCGGCTCGTGATCGAGGCCAGCGGCGTCGCCGACCCGGCGTCGGTCGCAGCTTACGGCCACGGCCCCGGGTTCGAGCTCGACGCCGTCGTCGTGCTGGTCGACGCGGCGACGATCCGCTCCCAGGCCGCCGACAAGTACATCGGCGACACGGTCAGGGGCCAGCTGCGAGCGGCCGACGTGCTGGTGGTCAACAAGGTCGACCTCGTCGACGACGGGCGGGCGGCCGCCGTCACCGGCTGGCTCGGCGAGCTCGTCGACCGGGCCTTGGTCGTCGAGGCGTCGCGGGCCCGGGTCGATCCCGCCGTGCTGTTCGGCCGGCTCGGCGATCGGTCCCCGGCCGACGACGCTGGCGCCCGTTCCACCACGCCGTCGAGCCATGCGCCGGCCGACGAGGTCTACGAGAGTTGGACCTGGATGAGCGCAGCCCCGCTCGGCGGTGACGCCATCGAGCAGCTGATGGCGTCGTTGCCAGACGCCGTCGTCCGGGCCAAGGGGATCGTCCGGCTCGACGGTGTCGAGCGGCCACAGGTGGTGCAGCGGGTCGGTGGTCGCTGGACGATGGAGCCGGCCAGGGTCGGCAGCGGCGCGGCGGCGGCCGCCACCTCGCGTCTCGTCGTCATCGGGCGGAGGGGCGCGATCGACGATGCGTGGCTCGCGTGGCACCTCGGCGCACCTGATCCCTAGGCGTGCGACTCCTCGACGGCGGCCAGATGGCCGGGTTCGACCTCGACGAGCTCGACCCGATCGGGGCCCTCGCCCGGGCCCCAGCGGGGGCTCGGGATCTCGTCGGTCAGCAGCGGCCGGTCGTGCCGCTGACGGGGGTCGGCGATCGGCACCGCCGACAGCAGCCGTCTGGTGTAGGAGTGCTGTGGGTTCTCGAAGATGGCGGCTCGAGGCCCGATCTCGACGATCTGACCGAGGTACATGACGGCCACTCGATGGCTGATCCGTTCGACGACGGCGAGGTCGTGGCTGATGAACAGGTAGCTGAGCCCCATCTCCTGTTGCAGGTCCATCATCAGGTTGATGACCTGGGCCTGGACCGAGACGTCGAGGGCCGAGACGGCCTCGTCGGCGATCACCAGCTCGGGCTCGAGGGCCAGTGCCCTGGCGATGCAGATCCGCTGCCGCTGGCCTCCGGAGAACTGGTGTGGGAACTGGTCGATGTGATGCGGCTCCAGCCCGACCCGGGCGAACAGGTCGCCGACCCGGTGGTTGAGCTCGCTCCCGGAGGCCGTGCCGTGGACCTTCATCGGCTCGGCCACCGCCTTGCCGACCGGGCGCCTCGGGTCGAGGCTGGCGAACGGGTCCTGGAAGATGATCTGCATCTTCTGGCGGTGCGGGCGCATGGCCCGGGACCCGAGCTCGGTGATGTCGACGCCGTCGAGCTCGACCCGGCCGGACGTCGGGTCGAGGAGTCGGATGATGAGGTGGGCGAGGGTCGACTTGCCACACCCGCTCTCGCCGACGACCGCGAGGGTCTCGCCTCGAGCGACCTCGATGGAGACGTGCTCGACGGCGTGGACCTTGGTCTTGTCGCCGAGGTTGAACTGCTTGCACAGGTCGTCGACCGCCACCAGCGGTGCGCTGGACGCCCCGCCGCCTGGCGCGCTGGTCTGGTCGGCCGTCGAGGTCATGGGTCGCTGACCAGGTCGAATCGGGCCGGCTCGGTCGTGCCGGCCATCGAGCCGAGGCGGGGCACGGCGGCCAACAACGCCTTGGTGTACGGCTCCTGGGGTCGCTCGAAGATGTCGTAGACCGAACCCTGTTCCACGAGCTTCGATCGGTTCATCACGACGACGTCGTCGGCCACCTCGGCCACCACCCCCATGTCGTGGGTGATGATGATGACCGCCGCCTCGGTCCGCTCCTGCAGCTCGCGCATGAGACCGAGGATCTGGGCCTGGATCGTGACGTCGAGCGCGGTCGTCGGCTCGTCGGCGATCAGGACGGTCGGGTCGCACGACAGGGCCATGGCGATCATGACCCGCTGGCGCATCCCGCCGGACAGCTGGTGGGGGTATTCCTTGAGCCGGCGCTCGGCCTCGGGGATCCGGACGAGCTCGAACATCTCCCTCGCCCGCTCCCAGGCCTCGGCCCGGGTCACCCGCTGGTGCAGCATCACGGCCTCGGCCACCTGGTTGCCGACGGTGTAGACCGGATTCAGGCTGGTCAGCGGCTCCTGGAAGATCATCGAGATGTGGTTGCCCCGGATGTCTCGCATCACCGGTTCGCTCTGCTGCACCAGGTCGAGCTCGGCATCGCCGGGAGCGGCGCCCGGTCGGCGGAAGACGATCTCGCCCCGCGTGATCTCGGCCCGGGTGCCGAGCTCGACGAGGCGCATGATCGACAGCGCCGTCACCGACTTGCCCGACCCCGACTCGCCGACCACCGCCAGGGTCTGCCCCTTGTGCAGGTCGAAGCTGACGCCGTCGACGGCGACGAAGTCGTCGAAGGTGACGGTCAGGTCCCGGACCGACAGCAGCGGCTCCGAGCGATCGGTCCCGTCGTGGCCGAACGCCATCAGCGACCTCGCAGCCGGGGGTTGAGGGCGTCCTGCAGGCCGTCGCCGACGAGGCTGAGCCCGAGCACGGTGAAGAAGATGGCCAATCCGGGGAACGTCACCGCCCACCAGTTGATCGTGAAGAACTCACGGCCCCGGCCGATGGCCAGGCCCCAGCTGGCGTTGTTGACGTCGGCCAGCCCGAGGAAGGCCAGTCCGGCCTCGAAGAGGATGGCGCTGCCCATGATCAGGGTGGTCGAAACGATCAGCGTCGGCATGGCGTTCGGCAGGATCACCCGGGTGATGATCCGGAAGTCGGTTGCGCCGATCGCTCGGGCCGCCTTGACGAACTCGAGGTTCTTCAACCGCAGGAACTCGGCTCTGGTCAGGCGGGCGATGCCGGGCCAGGCGATCGTGCCGATGGCAAACGTGATCACCCAGAACGACGGCTCGAAGAGGGCAACCACCACGATGGCGAACAGCAGGCCGGGCAGCACCTGGAAGAACTCGGTGAACCGCATCAGCGCAGCGTCGACCCGCCCGCCGTAGTAGCCGGCCAGCGAGCCGATGGTGACGCCGACGAAGACGATGAGCGCCGCTGCGCCGGCCGCCACCCGGAGGGTGGTTCGGCCCCCGTAGACGATGATGGCGAGGAGGTCCCGCCCGAGGTTGTCGGTGCCGAGCAGCGGTGCCCCGTCGGTTCCCGGACGCAGGTGGGGTCTGGCCACCAGGTCGCCGGGGTCCTTGACGTACCAGATTGGCACGATGAAGGTCATCACGAGGATGCCGATGAGCAGGACGGCGCCGAACACCGCGGCCCGGTTGCGGACGAACAGCCGCCATGGCCCGCCGCTGCTCGGTTCTTTGTCGTCGGAGCCGAGGCCGTCGACGCCCCCCTGGTCGACGAAGATGCCCGTCATGAGTCACCTCCCGAGACCCGGATCCTCGGGTCGATGACGCGGTAGAGGATGTCGGTCAACAGGTTGGCCACGATCACCGAGACCGAGACCAGCAGCAGCACGCCGAGCAGGACCGGCGTGTCGCGTCTGGTGACCGCCTCGAAGGCCAACCGCCCGAGCCCCGGCCAGGCGAAGACGCTCTCGACGAGGATCGCCCCGGACAGCACGGCCCCGAACTGCAGGCCGAGGATGGTGACGACCGGGATGACGCCGTTGCGCAACCCGTGCTTGAACACGACGGAGCGCTCGCTCAGGCCCTTGGCCCGAGCCGTGCGGACGTAGTCGGATTCGAGGACCTCCAGCATCGATGCCCGGGACAGCCGGCTGTACTGGGCGAGGTAGATGATGCCGAGGGTCAGCGCAGGCAGGATCAGATGCTGGCCGATGTCGAGCCACGACTCGATCCAGTTGCCCTCGAAGTCGACGTCGTGGATGCCCGAGACCGGGAAGAAGTCGAACCGCACGCCGATGAGGATCAGGAGCAACAGCCCCGTCCAGAACGCGGGCATGGCAAACCCGATGAGGGCCAGGACGGTGACGGCGTGGCTGAGCAGGCTCTCGGGCTTGCGCGCGGCGGCGGTGCCGATGGCGACGCCGACGATCACGGCGAAGCCGAGCGCGGCCGCCGACAGCAGCAACGTCGGGCCGATCCGCTCGGCCAGCAGACTGGTCACCGGCTCGTTGAACCAGATCGAGTCGCCGAGATCGCCTCGGGCGACGTTGCCGATGTAGATGCCGAGTTGGACCAGGACCGGTCGATCGAGGCCGTACTGCTCGCGGATCTGCTCGATCACTTCGGGGTCGGACGCCGACTGGTCACCGGCGATGGCGGTGGCGGCGTCGCCCGGGGCGATCTGGATGAGGAAGAAGTTGAGGACGATCACGGCCAGGATCAGCCCGAGGGACTGAGCGATCCTGGTCGCAACCGCCTTCATGCGAGCGCTCCGAACGAACCCGTCGCCCGGACTACTCCGACAGCCACACGTCGGTCCACGGGCTCATGACACCCCAGATGCCGACCGGCGGGTTCTGGACCGCGGTCGTCCGGATCTGGAAGACCTCGGGCTTGCCGAGGTAGACGATCGGCGCATCCTGGTTGATCAACTCCGAGGCCTCGAAGTAGAGGCTCGCCCGCTCGTCGGTGTCGAAGGTGACGGCGGCCTCGTCGAGCAATGCGTCGACGTCCTCGTTGCAGTACCAGCTGTTGTTCGACCAGATGACGCCGGGCGGGTCGATGCGGTTCTCGCAGTCGTAGCTCCGGTTGACCCCGATCACCGGATCACCCCAGTTCCACACCTGGGTATAGGCGACGTCGTAGGTGCCGCCGGCGACCTCGGCCGCCCACGTCGGGAAGTCGGGGACCTGACGGATGTTCAGGGTGACGCCGATGTCCTCCAGGTTCTGCTTCACGAACTCGGCGGTCGGCAGCATGCCGGCCGTCGCGGGCATGTCCAGCTCGAAGCCGCCATCGAGGCCGGCCTCACCGAGCAACTCCATGGCCCGATCGAGGTCGCGCTCCTCGTAGCTGGTGGCCGACCCGTTGTAGAACGGGCTGGCGTTCTGGATGCCGGTCACGTTCGGTGTGCTCTGGCCGAGGGCCACGATGTCCCGCCACCCCGGCTGGTCGACGGCGATGGCGATGGCCTGCCTGGCCTCGACCGACGACAGCTCCTCGGTCCGCAGGTTGAGGTTCAGCCAGTCGATCTGGCCGATGGCGTCGCCACCGTCCGAGGACACGATGAAGCGGTCGTCGCCGCTGAACTGCTCGACCGCGGCCTGGTTCGGCTGCACCGCCATGTCGTAGTCGCCGTTGTCGATGCCGAGGATGACCGAGTTCGGGTCTGGCAGGATGTCGATGATGATCTCGTCGAGGTAGGGCCGTCCGTCGATGAAGAAGTCATCGAAGCGCTCGAGGACGATGCGCTCGCCCTCCTCGTACTCCACCACCTGGAACGGACCCGAGCCGACGAAGTCGGAGCCGGCGTTGCGGGGATGGGCCTGGATGTCCTGACCGTCGTTGAAGATGTGCTCCGGGATGATCGGGAGCAGGCCTGGCGTCATCGCCATCAGGATCGCCGGGTGGGGCTGGGACAGGTTGATGACCGCCACCAGCGGGTCGGAGCTGTCGACCGACTCGACCGGAGCGAACATGGCCGAGAACGGGTGGTTCTCCTTCGAGGTGAGGATCGAGAAGGCGACGTCCTCGGAGGTGATCGGCTCGCCGTCGTGGAACACGGCGTCGTCACGCAGGTTGAGGGTGACCGAGAGCCCGTCCTCGGCGATCTCCCAGCTCTCCGCGAGGTACGGCTGCGGCTCGTAGTTCTCGTCGAAGAACAGCGGGCTGGCGTTGACCTGGGTGCCGGGAACGGCGGTGGCCAGACCGGACTGGACCGTGCCGTTCAGGTGCCGGGGCGACTGGTTGGTCGCGTACACGAGGGTGCCGCCGGCCACCGGCTCGCCGCTCGCCGCGGCATCCTCACCGGCGTCCTCGGCTGCGTCCTCGTCGGTCGCGGCGTCGTCGCCGGATGACTCCTCGCCGCCGTCGTCGGTCTCGGTCGTGGCCGCGTCGTCACCGGTGGCGTCGTCATCGTCGTCACCGCCGCAGGCCGCTGCGATCAAGGCCATCACGCTGAGCAACAGCAGCAGCTTCAGGCCGATTCTCTTCAACATGGTGGTCCTCCCCCGACTCATGCCCCGCAGCATGGCGCTCCAGGTGGCTGGTGAGCCTAGCAGTCGGGGCTGACAGGGTGGAATGAATGACCGTGACGGCTCGCTGAACGATTCCTGGCCGTTGCTGACGTCAGCGGTTGCGCCACTCGATCGCCTCGCGACCGAGGAAGCCGGCCATCGCCCGGCGCGAGTCCTCGGTCTGGCTGGTGAGGATCTGGGTCCGGTTCTCGAGATCGATACCGGCCTGGAGCGACCCGACCTCGAGGTTCGACCACATCACCTCCTTGGTCATCCAGACCCCCATCGGGCTGTTGGCGGCGATCAGCTCGGCGAAGCGAACGGCCTCGTCGACCACGGCTCCGTTCGTCTCGCCCCCGTCGTCGACCACCCGGGTCACGAGGCCGAGGTCGTCGGCCTCCGCCGCGTCGAAGCGGCGACCGGACAGCAGCAACTCCCAGGCCCGACCCGCCCCGATGAGGCGGGGCAGGAGCCACGAGACGCCGATGTCACACCCGGAGATACCGAGGCGGACGAAGGAGGTGGCGAACGTGGCCGACGCCGAGCAGACGCGGAGGTCGGACGCGAGGGCGATGGCCAGCCCGCCCCCGGCGGCCGGGCCGTTCACGGCGGCGATCACCGGCTGGCGCAGCGCCCGCAGCCGGGGAACGAGGCCGGCGATGAACTGCTGCACCGCCATGCCCTGCTGGGGGCGTCCATGGTCCTCCGTGCCGGGCACCAAGCCGAAGCCGTTGAGATCGAGGCCGGCGCAGAACCCGCGCCCGGCGCCGGTGATCACCACCACCCGGCAGTCGGGGTCGGCGGCTACGTCGTCGAGCGCCCGGTACAGGTGGTCGACGAGGTCGTGGGTCAGGGCGTTGAGCCGCTCCGGCCGGTTGAGGGTCAGCAGTGTCACCCCGTCGGCCGCTTGCGACGCCAGCACCGGTTCGGTTCCGGTCGGGTCCGTAGTCGATTCGGCGCTCATGTCGGCACCACCTCCGGCGCCGACAGTACCGAAGGGTCCCGGAAGGATCGAGCCGGGCATGGCCGGACCACCGGGGCGACCGGAGGAGCCGGACCCGGGATTTCGACCCGTCGGCGGCGCCAACTACGCTCGGTCGTCGTGCCAGCCAAATACCAGACGATCGGCGGGGTCGCCACGCTGGTGCAGCACCGTGGGCCGACCACGTTGCCGGGGGCTCCTCCCGACATCTCGGGCGGCCCGGTGGTGCTGTGCCTGCACGAGTCGGGGATGGGCGGCGGCTCGTTCGCCGGCCTGCTCGACGCCCTGGCCCCGACCCACAGCCCCATCGCCTTCGATCGCCCGGGCCATGGTCGATCGGGCGGTCTCGACGCCATCGACTCGGTGCCGGCGATGGCCGAGCACGCGGCCGGCCTGCTCGAGGCCTACGGGCTCGACGATGTCATCGTCGTCGGGGAGGGGACCGGGTCCGCCGTCGCCATCGAACTGGCTGTCGCCACCCCCACCGCCGTGGCCGCCCTCGTGCTGATCGGCGGCGCTGCCGCGTCCCACGACGTCGATGCCGAGATCGAGGCCCTGGCCGCCATCACCGCCGGCCGGGCCCGTCGCGAGTTCGACCGGACCGGCTACGCCCCCGACACCGATCGCTCGGTCTACCAGCGGGCGTTCGGGGTGTGGGTCAAGACCGACCCCCGGGCCACCCTGGGTGAGCGTCGGGCGCTGGCCGCCTGGTCGCTCGGTGACCGGGCGGCGTCGCTCACCTGCCCGGTGACGGTCGTGATCGGTGACCACGAGGAGGATGCGTGGGCCGAGGCGGCGAGGGCGCTGGCCGGGTCGCTGCCCCGTGGCGACACCGCAACGCTGGCCGGGGCCGGCCGCCGTGGCGTGCTCGAGCAACCCGAGGCCGTGGCCGCCCTCATCGGCTCGCTGACCACGACGGGGGCGACGACATGAGTGGCGCTGCTCCCGGAAACGGTTTCCCCGGCAACACCGCCATCGTCGGGGTCCACGAGCACGAGAGCCGGTTCTCCCCGGACAAGAGCGAGTTCCAGATCATGGGAGAGTGTGCCCGCGAAGCCCTGGCCGATGCGGGGCTGACCAAGGGCGACGTCGACGGGTTGTTCGGGGCCTCGATGTCGATGGGGATGATGGGCATCGTCGACCTCGCCGAGTACCTCGACCTGCACCCGAGCTACATCGACGGCACGAACATCGGTGGCTCGTCGTTCGTCGCCCACGTGACCCACGCCGCGGCGGCGATCAACGCCGGGCTGTGCTCGGTCGCACTGGTGCTGTACGGCTCGACCGCCGCCTCCAACTCGGTTGCCATCGGCACCGGTGGCCGCGGCGGGGCCGACGCCGCCGCCTCGTTCACCACCCCCTACGGCATGACGACGGTCGGCAGCTACGCCATGTACGCCAACCTCCACATGCACCACTACGGCACCACCTCGGAGCAACTGGCCGAGATCGCCGTGACCATGCGGCGCCACGCCGGGCTCAACCCGCACGCCAAGATGCGCCAGCCGATCACCGTCGACGACGTGCTGGCCAGCCGGGTGATCTCGTCGCCGCTGCACCTGCTCGACTGCTGCATCATCTCCGACGGTGGGGGAGCGGTGGTCGTCACCTCGATGGAGCGGGCCAGGGACCTGGCCAAGCGGCCGGTCCAGCTGCTCGGCTGTGGCGAGGCGGTGACCCACCAGGAGACAGGCGCCTCCGACCTGCTGACGATCGCCGCCGCCCAGTCCGGCGACGCGGCGCTCGGCATGGCCGGGATCACCCACGACGACATCGACCTGGCGATGATCTACGACTCGTTCACCATCACGGTGCTGGCCACGCTCGAGAACCTCGGGTTCTGCAAGCGGGGCGAGGGAGGCGACTTCGTCGGCGAGGGCCGCATCGGCCTCGGCGGCGAGCTGCCGGTCAACCCGGACGGTGGCGGCCTCTCGTCGAACCACCCCGGCATGCGCGGGATCTTCCTCGTCATCGAGGCGGTCAAGCAGCTCCGGGGCGAGTGCGGCGAGCGCCAGGTCGACGGGGCCGAGGTTGCCCTGGCCCACGGCACCGGGGGCACGATCGGCGACAAGCACTCCGGCGCCACCCTGATCCTGGGAGCGGGCTGATGGCAGGCGAGATCGAACATCCCCAACCGAACGCCAACTGGGAGACCAGGGGCTGGTGGGAGGGGGCCGGCCGTGGCGAGCTCGTGTTGCAGCGTTGCCGCTCGACCGGCGCGTTCCAGCACAAGCCCCGCGGGGTCTCCGCCGCCACCCTCGGCGACGACATCGAGTACGTCGTGGCCGCCGGCACCGGCACCGTCTACACCTTCACCGTCACCTACCAGAACCAGGCCAAGGGCTTTGCCGACGCCTGCCCGTACGTGATGGCCTACGTCGATCTCGACGAGGGCGTCCGGGTGCTGACCAACATCGTCGGCTGCGACCCCGAGGAGGTGTCGATCGGGATGGCGGTCGAGGTCGATGTCGCCGCCGGCGAGCGAGACGACGGCGAGGCGTTTGCCGTGCCGAGGTTCCGTCCCGTCGGCACCGGGTCGTCGGACGGGGGAACATGATCCTCGACCTCCACACCCACAGCATCAAGTCGGACGACGGGCGGGCCAAGGTCGAGAATTACTGCAAGTGGATCCGCAAGAAGGAGCTGCCGATCGACGGGTTCGTGCTGACCGAGCACCGGCAATTCGACGACGAGTCCGACTACCGTCCCTTCGAGGACGAGTACGGCCTGCTGATCCTGAAGGCGAGCGAGGTCGAGACCGACTACGGCCACGTCCTGGTGTTCGGGGTCAACGACGACCTCGTCAACAGCTTCGACTTCGCCAAGGTCGACAATCCCCTGCCCGAGGTCCTGGACGCGGCCGAGCGCTGCGGCGCCTTCGCCGCGCCCTGCCACCCGGGTCGCAAGAACGTCGGTCTGTTCGCCCACTACGACCGCAAGGGGCCGATCGACGGGGTGCACACCGTCGAGGTCCTCAACGGGGGGAGCATCCCGGGCGAGGACGAGCTGTCGGTCGACCGTGCGGCCGAGCACGGCTACCGGGGATTCGGCGGAAGCGACAGCCACATCGTGAGCCGGATCGGGTTCTGCGCAACCGACTTCGACGACAACGCCGGCCCCATCACCGACATCGACGGCCTGGTCGCCGCACTGCGCGGCGGGCAGTACCGTCCGGTGTCGTTCAGGAACCAGGAGAACGACTGACATGACCGACGTCGACGTTGCTGCCATCCGGGCCGACTGGGCCGGCACCGAGTTCGAGACGGCGACCTTCGAGATCGACGCCACCCGGCTGGTCGACTGGGCCGCCGCCTGCGGCGAGACCGACCCCCGGTTCGTCGATCCCGACCACCCCGACTTCCAGGCCCACCCGAACTTCACGGCCTGTCTCGGCACCGGTCGGATGCTGCCAGAGGACTTCCCCCGCTTCGGCGACGGATTCGGCATCGACGGTGGCAAGACGGTTGACGTGCACGGACCGGTCCGGCCAGGCGACACGCTCACCGGGCGGGCCAGCGTGCACGACGTGTACGACAAGACCGGCCGTTCGGGGACGATGGTCTTCATCATCCACCGGATGGACTTCGCCAACGAGGCCGGCGAGACGGTGTCGACCGTCGACTCCAAGATGATCCGGAGGCTCTGAGGTGGTCGTGTCCTTCGACGAGATCGAGCTCGGCGACGACCTCCCGGTCGAGCAGCCCGACCTGTCGCTCGAGGCGGTGACCCGCTTCACCGAGGGCGCCGAGATGCGGTTCCCGCGTTTCCTCGACCACGATGCGGCCAGGGCCGAGGGCCTGCCAGGGGCCCTGGTGCCCGGCCTGATGAGCCAGGGCCTGCTGCTGGCGCTGCTGCACCGGTGGGCGCCCGGTTGTGTTGTCCGCACGATCGACACGGTGTTCCGTGGGCCGCTGGTGGTCGGTACGACCGCCGATGTCGGCGGTGCGGTGACCGACATCGACGATGACGAGGGCACGGTCGAGGTCGACCTGACCATCGTCGACGAGAACGGGCGGACCGTCGTTGTCGGCACCGCCGTGGTCGCACCACCGGTCTGAGCCAGTGATGCACGGCGATGACAAGTGGTCGAATGCGGCGCGCCCGTCGTCCGGAGCGGGTTGACTGGGACCCGATGAACTCAAACGGCACGGCGATCGAGGCCTCCGGACTGCGGAAGGCCTACAAGGAGGTCGTCGCACTCGACGGCCTCGACCTCTCGGTTCCCGAGGGCACGGTGTTCGGGCTGCTTGGCCCGAACGGGGCCGGCAAGACCACGGCGGTGTCGATCCTGACCACGCTGCTGACCCCCGACGCCGGCACGGCGACCGTCGCCGGGGCCGACGTGATCCGGGAGCCACACGAGGTGCGGAAGCGGATCGGTCTGGCCGGCCAGAACGCCGCGGTCGACGAGACGCTGACCGGCTTCGAGAACCTCGACATGATCGGGCGGCTCTACCGGATGGGTCGTCAGCGGTCCCGAGCCAGGGCCAGGGAGCTGCTCGCCCGGTTCAGCCTGACCGACGCCGCCGACCGGCCGGTCAAGACCTACTCCGGCGGCATGCGCCGCCGGCTCGACCTGGCCGGGGCGATGGTGGCCGACGTCCCGGTGCTGTTCCTCGATGAGCCGACGACGGGACTCGACCCGGCGAGCCGCATCGAGTTGTGGGCGGTCATCGAGGACATGGTCGACCAGGGCACCACGCTGCTGTTGACCACCCAGTACCTCGACGAGGCCGATCAGTTGGCCGACGACATCGTCGTCATCGACGGCGGCAATGCCATCGCCTCGGGAACCCCGGACGAGCTGAAGGAGATGGTCGGCGGCGAGCGGATCGAGGTCACGCTGGCCGACGCAACCCAGTTCGATGCGGCCCGCTCGGTGCTGGCCACGCTGGCCAGCGGCGAGATCCGCCCGGACGGTCGCCCCGAGACCCTGCTGGTGCCGATCACCGGCGGAGCCAAGGTGCTGACCCGGGCCCTCCGGGATCTCGACTCGGCCGGTCTGGAGGTGAGCGACGTGATGCTGCGGCGCCCCACCCTCGACGACGCATTCCTGACCCTCACCGGCCACGGCGCCGTCGTCGCCCGAGCCGACGGTGGACCGACGGAGGAGGGACGATGAGCGACCTCCTCGCCGCCATCGGTGACGGCCTCGTCATCGCGCGGCGCAACGTCATCAAGATCATCCGCGTCCCCGAGTTGCTGGCGTTCGTGCTCGTGTCACCGGTGATGTTCGTGCTGCTGTTCGCCTACGTGTTCGGCAACGCCATCGACATCCCCGGTGGCTCGTACCGCGAGTTCCTCATCGCCGGCATCTTCGCCCAGACCGTGGTGTTCGGGGCGACGTTCACCGGGGCCGGCCTGGCCGAGGACATGCAAAAGGGCATCATCCAGCGGTTCAAGTCGTTGCCGATGTCCCGGGCCGCGGTCATCGTCGGCCGCACGGCGAGCGACGTCATCTACAACGTGCTGTCGCTGGCCTTCATGGCGATCACCGGCCTGCTCGTCGGCTGGCGGATCCGGGGCAGCTTCCTCGATGCCGTGCTCGGGTTCGCGATCCTGCTGCTGTTCGCCTACTCGTTCTCGTGGATCATGGCCCTCATCGGCCTGCTCGTGCCGAGCCCCGAGGTGGTCAACAACGCCTCGTTCATCGTCATCTTCCCGATCACGTTCATCGCCAACACGTTCGTGCCGGCGGAGACCCTTCCCGGTCCGCTGAAGGCCTTCGCCGAGTGGAACCCGGTCTCCGCGATCACCCAGGCCTCACGTGAGCTGTTCGGCAACATCCCGGCCGGCACCCCCGAGCCGACCGCCTGGCCGCTCCAGAACCCGGTGCTCTACACGATCATCTGGTCGTTCCTGATCATCGCCATCTTCGCCCCGCTTGCGGTCGGCCAGTACCGCCGGGTCACCCAGCGCTGACCCCCGGCCGGCCGTCGGGAGTGTCGTCGGGAGCCTCGACGGCGGGGCGGGCGGCGACGTCGCGGATGAGGTCGGCCTGGGCGCCGACCTCGGGACCCGCCGTCGGCCGGTGCGCAGCCACCTCGGCCAGCGCCCGATCGTGATCGAGGCCGAGGCGAAGCAGGACACCGGCGGCCAGCGTCCCCGACCGGCCGATGCCAGCGGCGCAGTGCACGATGACGGCTCGTCCCGAGCGCAGCCGCTCGACAACGGCGTCGACGGCGACGAGGAACTCGTCGACCGGTCGGACGCCGAGGTCGGGTGTCGGGAACCAGGTGGCCCGGTCGGGGTCGGCGGAGTCGAGCCACTCGACGTAGTCGGGATAGCGATCGGCCAGCTCGTGGCGCTGGCAGAGACAGACGATGGCGTCACCGCCGACCCGGGCCAGGGCGGCCTCCGGGTCGGGCCCGACGACCCGGTGGCCGCACAGCCAGAGCCGGCCGGTGACCCCGGGAAGGGGGATCTCGTCGATCCCGCCGTCACGGGAGCGGCCTCGGGGCCAGGGGTCGGCCCGACTCACATGCCCAGCTCGGCTCGCAGGCGGGCCATCTCGCCGTGGTAGCGCTCGACGTTGGCCAACTTGATGTCCTCGTAGCCCCGCACGAGGTCGGGCAGCTCGGCCAACTCGACCGCCGTTGCCAGGTTGTCCGCCGAGGTCACCCGCACCAGGTCGGTGACGAGCCGCTCGTACTCGTCGACGAGCTGCCGCTCGACCCGGCGGACCTCGGCCCGGCCGAACGGATCGAGCGCCGTGCCCCGGACCCGCTTGCCCCTGGCCAGGTTCTTCAGGACCGGCGTGAACCACGGGCCGAGCTCGATCTTCGAGTCCATGCCGAGCGCCCGCAGCATCGGCGGATGCAGGTTGTAGCGGACGGTCACGTCGGAGCCGACGGCGTTGGCCACCGTGAGATCAGCCGCCTGATCGACGAGCAGCCGGGCCACCTCGTACTCGTCCTTGTAGGCCATCAGCTTGTAGGCGTAGCGAGCCACCGCCTCGGTCAGCGCCGGCTGGTCGG
>JBCCVL010000114.1:0-21257 GCA_039195375.1 Actinomycetota bacterium | reverse complement strand
TCGCTACTCGGTACGGCCATGAGCCTCGGCACCGCCGTGCTCGGTCGGTTCGACGCCAGCGACCCCGAGGTGCTGTCGGAGTTCGCCGACGATCTGGCGGCGATGCGGGCCGCCGGCGTCGACTTCGACACCCAGCGCGAGGCCTACGAGGCCCGGGTCCAGGCCGGGCAGGGGGCCTTCCGCCTCTACTTCCGTCACTACCGGACCGCAGACGGATTGATCTCGGTCGCCGGGCTCTCCGCCGGGTTGTTCGCCAAGTTCCACGAGGTCACCGGACTCCCCGACGTCGACCGGAGCGATCACACGGCCCCGGCCTTCCAGGCCGTCGTCGATGCGGCCGAGGAGCTGTTCACCACCAGGACGACCGACGAGTGGATCGCCGTCCTGCAGGAGGCCGGCTATCCGTGCAGCCCGTACCACCTGCCCTACGAAGCGCTCGACGATGAGCAGGTCAGGGCCAACGATTTCGTCGTCGACCTCGACCACCCGATCTTCGGCCGCTACACCACCACCGGCATGCCGGTCCGCTTCGAGAAGTCGCCGTCCGGGGTGGCCGGGCCGTCACCGACCTTCGCCGCCCACACCGCCGAGGTGCTCGGCGAAGCCGGTCTGTCGTCGGCACGCATCGCCGAGCTGGCCACCGCCGGCGTCGTCGTCGACGGCTCCGGCTCCGGCTCCGGCCCGCCAACCTAGTCGGTGCCGGCCGTCGGCTGCTTCCAGTAGGTCCGCTTGGCCGCGATTCGGCCATTGCGGATCGGGTAGAGGTCGACGGCGGCGTGATGGAAGCGACGGCCGGTCCCGTCGACCCCGCTGACCACGAACGTCTGGACCACCAGGTCCTCGGTGTAGCGCTCCTCGACGTCGGCGTAGTGCAGCTCGGTCCACTCCCGGCTGCGGCGTTGGATCTCCGCCATGACCTCGTCGATGCCACGAAGGACGTGACCGGTCTGACGGTCGTCGTCGCCGTCGAACCAGTGGAGGTGCCACTCGAAGTCGTCGGTGACGGCCCGGGTCAGCGCCTCACGGTCGGCCCGGGCGAAGCCCCGCTTCAGCTCCCGCATCGCCTCCCGCACGTCGGCCTCTGCGGCGTCCGGGACCTCGATGTCGCGAACCAGGGCCGGCCCGGCCTCCTCCGCCTCGGTGGCCGGCGCTGGCTCGGTCATGTGTCCCGGGCTGCGATCGGTCGCAGGCGACGGCCGGCGAGGGGGTCGGCGTCGATGGCCCGCTGGAACCACTGCTCAGCCGTGTCGTCGACCGCGGTGCGGCGGAGCGAGGTCTTGATCCGCCGTGACCCGGTCGGGTCGTTGGCAGCCAGTCGTCCCGCCAGCTCCAGCGCGGTCGGCCACACCTCGGCGTCTGGCACCGACCTGTGCGCCAGGCCGATGGTCACGAGCTCGGGCCCGTTGATCCGGTCGCCGAGCAGCGCAACCCGGGCGGCCACCGCCTCGGAGTGGCGCAGCCGCAGCCAGGCCATGTTCATCGGCGCCGCCATCCCCTGCTGGATCTCGCCGACCTGGAGGAACGACTCGTCGCCGGCGACCAGGAAGTCGCAGGCGAGGGCCAGCGCCGCACCGCCATTGACCGCCGCCCGCTCGAGCGCACCGACGACGATCCGGTCACTGTCGAACAACACCCGATGGACCCGCTGCCACCGATCGGCGAAGCCGGGCACCCAGTCGGGCTGCGGGTCCTCGTTGAACGCCTTCAGGTCGAGGCCGGAGCAGAACGCCCCGCCGGCGCCGCCGATGACGATCACCGAGACGGCGTCGTCGTGGTTCAGGGCCTCCACGGCGTCACCGAGCTCGACGGCGAGCGGTCCCGTCAGCGCGTTTCGTCGCTCCGGTCGGTTCAGCCGGACCCGGGCCACCCGCTCGGCCGGGCGGTCGACCAGGACCAGCGGCTCGTCGGTTGTCATCACACCCCTCCTCCGTTGCCGGTGACCGGCGCAGCCGGCGGCGTCTCGACCGGCACCCGCCGGAGCGTGGCCAGGCCGTGGGCGGCCATCGTGTCACCCTGGAAGAAGCGGGTCGACACCAGGAAGTTCGCGCCCCGCTGGTTGACCACCTCGCCCCGGACGGTGAACGTCTCGGAGATGATCGGCTCGAAGTAGTCGCAGTGGAGGTTGAGCGTGGTCAGCCAGTCCCGTGGCGACGACGGGTCTCGGTCGCCGTCGGTCGAGTGGACCGTGTGGAGCGACACGAAGTCGATGTAGGTGGTGGTGAAGCCACCGAACAGCTGGCCCTGGGGGTTCTTCAACCGCTCGGGCAGGTGGCACTCGACCTCGAGGAGCCCGTCGGCCCGGTCGAGCACTCGCCACTGCCAGGCCTCCAGCACGTCGCCGGCCCCGTGTCCCCTGCCGACCAGCCGACCCGGCTCGGTCACCGCCCACGGTCGATCACCGCTCGCTGCGTCGTTCATCGGCCCTCACCGTACGGGCCCGCCCGCACCACCGTCGAGCTCCCATCGCAGGTCGAGCCGCCGACCCCGCTCGGGCTACGGTTGGCCGCGGAGCGACCGCCGAGCGGAAGGGGCCACATGGAGGCGCTGGTATCGACCGAGGAACTGGACGGCGAGCTGAGGGCCGACGACCTCCGCATCTTCGACTGCTCGGTCTTCCTCCACCGTGCCGGTGACGGTCGGGTCGAGATCGAACCCGGTCGGTCCGAGTTCGAGGATGGGCACATCCCGGGCAGCGCCTTCCTCGACCACACAAACGAGCTGAGCGACGTCGACTCGCCGCTCCGGTTCACCGCACTCGAACCCGAGGCGCTGGCCGAAGCGGCGCGCGCCGTCGGTATCAGCGACGGCACCCGTGTGGTGCTGTACGACCGGGCGGTCAACATGTGGGCCACCCGGGTGTGGTGGCTGCTCCGCTCGATCGGCTTCGACGCCGCCTCGGTGCTCGACGGCGGCTGGCGGGCCTGGACCGCAGACGGACGGGAGCAGGCAACGGGACCAGGTGCCGCCTACCCGGCGGGCCACCTCACCGCCACGCCCCGACCCGGTCTGATCGTCGGGCGCCGGGAGGTCGAGGCGGCCACGAACGACGACCAGGTCTGCCTGGTCAACGCCCTGTCGCCGGAGGTCCACGACGGCTCCGACAGCACCTACGGCCGGCCGGGCCACATCCCGTCGTCGACGAACGTGTACGCCGCCTCCCTGGTCGACCCCGAGACCCATCGCTATCGGCCGGTCGACGAGCTGCGGGCCACGTTCGACCGGGCCGGTGTCGGCGTCGGCGGCGACGCCGGCCGGGTCATCACCTGGTGCGGCGGTGGCATCGCCGCCACCAGCGACGCCTTCGTGCTCACCGCCCTGCTCGGGCGCGACGACGTGGCCATCTACGACGGATCGCTCAGCGAGTGGATCGCAGCCGGCCTGCCACTGGAGACGTGAGCCCGATGTCCGATCACCCATCGACCCACGCCTTCGACGATGCCCTGACCGATGACGAGGCGGCGATCGTCGACGACGCCAGCCGATTCGCAGCGGACGTGATCGAGCCGATGGCCGAGACGTGGGAGCGCGAGCGCCGGTTCGCCGCCGAGGCCTTCGCCGCCCTCGGGCCGGCCGGCCTGACCGGCCTGCTGGTCCCGATCGAGCTCGGGGGACGGGGGGCGGGGCCGGTCGCCCTGGCCCGGGTCCTCGAGGAGCTGGCGGCCGCCGACCTCGGCGCCGCGTTCAGCGCCGTCGTCCACAACAACATGGCCAGGGCGGTGGCCACCAGCGGCAACGAGGGACTGGTCGCCGACGTGCTCCCCCGATTGCTGTCTGGCGAGACGCTCGGGGCGTTCCTGCTGACCGAGCCGGAGGTCGGGTCCGACGCCGCGGCGCTCACCTGCCGGGCCGAGCGGGACGGCGACGAGTGGGTCATCACCGGCCGCAAGGCGTGGGTGACCAACGCCAGCCACGCCGGCGCCCTCAACCTCTACGCCCAGACCGATCCGTCGGCCGGGCACCGGGGCATCGTCTCGATCGTCGTCGACCCCGAGGCCACCGGTGTCACCCGGACCGAGCCGTACGAGTTGCTCGGGGCCCACGCCATGGGCACCGGTGGGTTCGAGTTCGACGGCGTGCGGGCCCCGGTGGCCGACACCCTGGTCCCGGTCGGCCGGGCCTTCGCGGCGGCGATGGTCGGCATCGACCTGGCCCGGATCCTGGTCGGGGCGATGTGCTGTGGGCTCCTGCGACGCTCGCTCGACGTCGCCCTGGCCGCCACCGCCGACCGTGAGGTCTTCGGGGCGCCGGTTGCCGACAAGCAGGGCGTGCAGTGGATGTTGGCCGACGTGGCCACCGACCTCGCGGCGGTGCGGCTGCTGACCTACCGGGCGGCCCGGCTGCTGCAGGAGGGACTCGACGCCACGGTCATGGCGGCCCACGCCAAGAAGCAGGCGGCCAGGGTGACCCAGGCCAGGGTGGCCGACTGCATGCAGGTGATGGGAGCGACCGGTTACCGCCGCGACGCACCGTCGATCGCCGGGGGCAACCCGCTCCCCCGCCACCTGGCCGCAGCGAAGGTGACCGGCTACATCGACGGGGCGACCGAGATCCAGAACGTGGTCATCGCCCGGAGGCTGTGGGCTCCGGCAGCGGACAGGCCGTGAGCCGGTAGGTCTCCAGCCGGAGCTTCAGCGTCCACAGCAACAACCCGATCGCCAGCAGGCCGACCACGGGCTGGACCGGCGCCCACCAGCTCAGAGCCCCGGAGGTGCCGACGAGGGCGACGACGAGCTGGTTGCAGACCGGGCAGCCGACGGCGAGGAACGAGACCAGCCCGCCGAACAGGGTGCGGGTCTCCTGGCCGTCGGTGACCTCGGACGGCTCGGGTCGGATGGCCAGGATCAGCCCGATGAGCGATGCGGTGATGGCCAGGATCACGTAATCGATGGCCTTCGGCTCGATCGGGCGACCGAAGATCGGGTTCTCGATCAGATCGGCCGGGATGGCGATGACGACGGCGGCGACGACGGCGTAGATCGGCGCACGGAGCCAGGCACTGGCCGGGAGTCCGGCGAGATCCCGTCCCATGGAGGTGGCCGTCGCTCGCACCATCACGAGAAGCCTAACCGCCCGACCGCAGACGGGATTCCGTCACGCCGTCACGCCGTCACGTCGTAACGCGGCCGAGTCTGGCCGCCGGCGGCGACTCCGCTGCTCGTGCGATCGGGACGGAAGAGCCGGGCCGTCCGGCCGTCGCCCTCCAGCAGCGCCTGCGGCGGTCCGGCCTCGGCCACGATCCCGCCGTCGAGCAGCCAGACCTCGTCGGCGGCAGCCACCCGACGCACGTCGTGGGAGATCACGATGGTCGTGCCCGTCCGCTCGGCCAGCAGCCGGTCGACGACCTCGGTGGTCCGCCCGTCGAGGTTGGCCTCGGCCTCGTCGAGCAGCAGGAGCCGGGGCGAGCCGAGCACGGCCCTGGCCAGCAGGAGCCGCTGGCGCTGGCCGGCCGACAGGTTGGCCCCGCCCTCGGCCACCCGGGTGTCGAGGCCGCGGGGCAGGCTCGCCACCAGCCGACCGAGGTCGCACCGGTCGAGGAGGTCGGCGACCTCGTCCTCGGAGGCGCCCGGCACCCGGTAGGTCAGATTGCGCCGCACCGATCCCCGGAGGAGCGGCAGATCGGGGCCGGCGATGCCGACCGCACGACGGAGGTCGGTCGGGTCGAGCGCCGCCGGGTCGACGCCGTCGAGCCGGACCCGCCCGCCGTCCGGTTCGAGCAACCCGGCGACGAGCGAGAACAACGTCGACTTGCCGGCACCGTTCGGTCCGACCAGCGCGATCGTGCGGCCGGGCTCGGCGACCGCGGTCAGACCTCGGATGGTGTCGCCGAGGCGGACCTCGACAAACTCGAGGCGGCCCGGGCCGGCGGGGAGCGGTCGACGGTCGATCGACGAGGCGGCCCGAGCCGGGCGATCGAGGAATCGCGTGATCGCCTCCCCGGCCACCTGCGCCCCCTGCCGGTACTCCTGGACCCTGGTCAGGCCACGGAGGTGGGGAACGAGGAGACCGAGCACGGTCATGCCGGCCGCCACCGACGGACCGTCGACACCGGCGGCCAGGGCTCCGAGCAGCAGCGCAGCCAGCGCCGCCGTGCCGGAGCCCTCCCCGATGGCCCCCAGCCGGGCGAGGTGGCGGGCCCGGTCGACCATCGCCCCACGGAGGCCGTCGCTGCCCCTGGCCAGGCGTCGTCGCTCCCGGGGGACGGCGCCGCTTGCCTGGATCACGCCGACCGAGGCGACCGCCTCGGTGATCCGGCCGGCCAGACGGGCCCGCCGGCGCCGGGCGTCCCGGTCGGCCGCCCGCAGGCCGGGGCCGACGGCCAGTGAGCCGCCGGCGGCCACGCCGGTGGCCAGGGCGGTCACGGCGGCGAGGAGCGGCTCGATCGACCAGAGGGCGATGAGGGTGGCGGCGATCATCGTGGCGGCCACCGCCAGCCGGGCCAGCCCGAGGCTGACCCAGCGGCGAATGGCCGACAGGTCGCCGACGAAACGGAGGGCGGTCCCGCCGGTCGACCGGTCGCTCACCGCACGGGGGCTCAGCGCGGTGAGGTGATCGAAGAGCTGCAGTCGGAGATCGTGGACGTAGCCCTGGCCGAGCCGCTCGGCGTCGACCCGCTCCCGGGCCCGCAACCACGACGTGACCCCGATCGACGAGCCGAAGCCGGCGACGAGGCCCGTTGCGGCCGGGACGGAGGGACGCGTCCCGGCCGCGATCTGGGCGAACGTCGTCTCGACCACGACGGCGATGGCGATGGCGGCCCAGGCCTGGCCGAGCCCGTTGGCGACGAGCCGGCAGACCAGCCGCCATCGGCCGCCGGCCAGGACGGGGATCATCGCCGATCCGGACGGTGCGGAGCCGGCACGGTCGGCGGGGCGATGGGACCGAGGTCGTGGCTGCCGGCGTGCAGGTCCTCGAGGGTCAGGATCGGCAGGTCGACGGTCGCTCGGGCCTCCCGCACACCGAGCGGGGCGGCCGTGAACAACCCGGACGCAGCGAGCACCGGCACGCCGAGCCCGAGGAGGTGGTCGACCCCGGCCCTGGCGCCGATGGCGTCCTGGGCGGCGAAGACGACGCCGTCACACCCGTCGAGCACCTGGGGTGACGTCAGCAGGTCGGCGGTCTCCTCCTGGAACAGGCCGTCGGCGATCTCGATCACGGCGACGTCGACGGCGGCGTCGGCCAGGTGCCCGAGCAGGAAGTCGTGGATCCCGGCGACCGTCCGACCGCCGAGCCGGTAGGTGGACGGGTGGCCGGCCGCGGTGAAGTCCAGGACGGGGCTGGCCCCGGCGTCGACCATCGTCCAGAGATCGCCACCGGCGCCGGTGCCGGTGACCTTCGCCGACCCGACCCGGAGGCCTCGGCGACTGAGGCCCCGGATCAAGCCGGCGGCGGTCGTGGTCTTGCCGGAGTTCATGCTGGTACCGACCACGACGAGCGTGTGGGGACGGGGGGCGAGACCGGAGGGGTCGGGCAGGCGGTGATCGCACAGATTGGCCACCGTGCCGTCGAGCCCGGCCACCAGACCGAGCGGCTGGAGCCGGGTGGCCGGCTTCATGTTGTCGTGGCTGACCCGGACCCGGGCAGCGACGCCGCCGGCGGCGACGAGGTCACACGGCCCGAGGTCGTCCGGGATGATCGCCTCGAACTGGTCGGGCGCATAGCGGTCGCCGTAGGCGACGAGCACCAGGTCGCCGTGGTAGAGCCGGGCCCGCCGACCGTCGATGCGTTCGATCCGTTGGTGCTGACCGATGGCGGTCACCCGCGCCAACACCAGGTCACCCACCCGGGGCGAACGGTCGGTGACGAGGCCGGCGAGTCCGGCCCGGTCGACGAAGCGGGTGGTGTAAGCGGCCTTGGCCGCGGCCAGGCCGGGGTGCAGAGCGGGGTGCACCGTGGGGTGCATCGTGGAGTGCAGAGCGGGCGTTGCCGGCGGGGCCGGCGCAGTGCCGGGGGCCGGGCCGGACACGGCGGCAGGGACGAGGGTGACGGTCATCGGTCCTCCTTGGAGCGACTCGTTGGAACGCCCCTCACGCTGACGACGGCGGATGATCGTGTGGTGAGCGGTCGATGAGACTCGTCTCACGATCGATCGGCCTCGCAGACCCGATCAGGTGGCGCGGTCGTCCAACCGGTAGCCCATCCCCCGGACGGTCTCGATCACGTCGCCACCGAGCTTCTTGCGGAGGTAGCGGACGTAGACGTCGACCACGTTGGAGCCGGGGTCGAAGTCGTAGCCCCAGACCCTCGACAGCAGCTGCTCCCGGCTCAGCACCTGGCCGGGATGGCGGAGGAACGTCTCGAGCAGGGCGAACTCCCTCGCTGTCAGGTCGATGGTCCGCGAACCGTTGGTGGCCCGACGCGAGCGGAGATCGAGACTCACGAAGCCGGCGGTCAGCACCGTGGCCTCCTCGGCCGGGGCGCTGCGGAGCCGGAGCCGGACCCGGGCCAGCAGCTCCTCGAACCGGAACGGCTTGGTGACGTAGTCGTCTGCCCCCTGTTCCAGGCTGCCGACGGTGTCGTCGATGCCGTCCCTGGCGGTGAGCACGATGACCGGCAGCCGTTCACCCCGCGACCGGATCTCCCGCAAGACCTCGCGCCCGTCCCGTCCGGGCAGACCGAGGTCGAGGATCAGGAGATCAAACGTGTCGTCGCGGGCGAGGCTGGTGGCCTCGATCCCGTCGCCGACCGCCATCGTGGTGTAGCCCTCGGCCCGCAGGCCCTTCTCGAGGAAGGCGACGATCCTGGGCTCGTCCTCGGCGATCAGGATCCTGGCCACGGCTCACGCTCCTCGTCGGTTCCCGGTGGCTCGCCCGGCAGGTCGATGACAAAACAGGCGCCGCCCTCCGGTCGATTCTCGGCCCGCACGGTGCCGCCGTGGGCCCGGACGATGGCGGCGACGATCGACAGCCCGATGCCGAGGCCGTCGCTCCGCTGGACCCGGCTGGCGGCGCCCCGCCGGTGACGATCGAACACCGTGTCGACCACGCCGGGCTCGAGACCACGGCCGTGATCGCGTACCCAGATCCGGAGCCCGGGGCCGCCGTCGGGACCGACCCGGCCCTCGAAGCCGAGACCGATCTCGGCCTCCGGTCCGGTGTGCTCGACGGCGTTGGTGGCCAGGTTGAGCACCGCCTGGCTGACCCGCTCGGCGTCGACGACGACGGCGAGGGCGCCCGGTCTGGGGGCGGCGTCGAGGCGCCAGTGGCGATCGCCGAGCGCCGCAGCCTTGTGATGGAGGGCCTGGGCCAACTCCCCGACATCGACCGGAGCCGGGCGGAGGAACTCGGTGCTCTCGGCCTGGGCCAGGAGCAGGAGGTCGTCGACGTAGCGCCGCATCCGCTGCAGCTCGTCCTGGACCAGCTCGACCGCCTCGCGACGCTCGTCCGGGTCGTCGCCGAGCAGGTCGAGGTGGCCCTGCACGATCGTGATCGGGGTCCTGAGCTCGTGGGCGACGTCGTCGAGGAACTGCCGCTGGTCGGCGAACCCGACCTCCAGGCGGGTCAGCATGGCATTGAACGTCTCGCCGAGCTCGGTCAGCTCATCGCGACCGTCGGTCGGGATCCTGGCCGACAGGTCGGACTCGGTGATCGTGCGGGCGATCCCGGTCATGGCCAGGACCGGGCGAACGATGCGGCCGGCGACGGTCCAGGCCAGCGCCCCGGTGAGGGTGAAGACGGCCAGGCCGACGACGGCCTCCAGACCGAAGACGGCGTCGATCTCGCCGAGGTCGTCCGCCGGGAAGTAGACGACGACGAAGACGGCCTCCGACCGGTCGTCGACGACGAGCGGCGTGGCCAGGTAGCGCACGTCACCGAGTTCGGTGCCGGCCGAGGCCAGCACCGGCTCGTCGGCTGCGGCCCACGCCGCCACCAGGTCGGGATCGGCGACCAGCTCGGCTGGCGCGCCGAAGCTGGCGAGGAACGGCTCACCGCCGACCAGCGTGTAGAACGCCTCGTGGTCGGCGGGGATGCTGCGAACGAGGAACGTCGACAGGATGGCCTCGACGTCGTCGCCGAACGGCTCGCCCGTGTCTGGGTCGATGCCGATGGTGGCGAGGGCCTGCAGCTCCTGGACCTCCTGGGCCAGCGTCTCGTCGATCTGGGCGTCGGTGCGGGCCCGGAGGGCCTGCCGGGTGACGACCAGCGACGCGACGAGCGCCAGGGCGAGCAGGCCGAGGTAGGCGGCGACGATGCGACGCCGGATACCCAACCGCGGCTTCACCCGTCGTCGCCGTCGTCGTCGGGGTCCTCCCCGCCGCCGTCGTCCGGATCGGTTTTGCCACCCTCGTCGCTGCCGCTGCCGTCGCGGTCGCCGGGATCGTCGTCGCCGGCCTCATCGTCGCCGTCCGTGCGGTCGTTGCCGTCGCCCGTGTCGTCGTCGACCGACGTCGAGCCGGGGGTGGAGCCGGGGGTCGGGACGGGCGGCGGCGGGGGCGCCGTTGCCAGCGGACCGCCGGCTGCACCACCGGACCCGGCTCGACCTCCGGCGCCGGCGTCGGCCGGACTCGTGGCACCGACCTGCCCGCCATCGTCGACCCGGCCGTCGACGCCGGTCGCCGTACCGTCAACACCGCGGGCGTCGTCATCGTCATCGTCATCGTCGTGGCCGGTGGGGCCTCCGGAGGAACCGTCGGCGTCGCCACCGACGACGACCGGCGACACCTCGGGGGCATCGGGTCGCACCGCGCCCGCGACGAGGGTGGTCACCGCCAGGCCGACCGCGGTCACGAGGGCGATGGCTCCGATGGTCACTGCGCCACCGGACCGCTCGGAGGCCCGGAACCGCTCGACGACGTCTTCGAACATGGCAACAGCCTGCACGATCCGGGTGGGAGGTCGATGAGCACTCGATGAGTGTTTTCTCATCGAGGGGCGATCGTCTACGGCTCGAAGGCGCCGACGGCGCCGGTACCGGGTCGGCGAGAGCCCGTGAAGTCGGTGGCGGCCTGCTTGGAACCGTCGGCGGTGCCGGCCAGACCGGCGCTGCCGAGGGGTCGGAACTGGCTGACCGGGCCACCGGTGCTCGTCGACGAGAAGATCTGCACGCCACTCGGGAGGAGCTGATTGCCGCCGACCGGTGGCGGGCCAGACGAGACGTAGTTGTTGATGAACCGGCTGTTGGTGTTGTCGTTGTCGATGTATGACGCAATGCCGGGTCGGGGGATGACCAGGTTGTTGTAGAAGTAGACGTCGCGGGAGCTGCCGACGGTCATCTCGCCGCGACCATGCGTGATCGCGCTGCTCGACATGTTGTGATACAGGGTGTTGTTGCGGGCCTCGATGTAGTCCGACCGGTACGAGTGCACGCCACGGCCACCGTTCTCGGCGCAGACGTTGTTCTCGATCAGGGTCCAGCCCGAGTACCCGACCTCGTTGTTGCGATCCATGATGATGCAGTTGCCGTCGGTGATCCGGCCGTCACCGTGGTGGGGCACCTCGTTGCGGTTGCGGACGATGTAGTTGCCGCGGATCACGTTCGTGGTGCCCGAGTTGGTCGGCCCCGCCATCTTGTAGAGCGAGATGGCGCTGCCCTGGTACGAGCTGCGGAACGAGTTGTTGCGGACGTCGTTGCCCTCGATGTGGATCCGGGAGCTGTCGATGACCGAGATACCGGCGCCACCGAAGTTGGAGATCTGGTTGCCGATGACGCGGATGTCGTGGGCCCGCTCGTCGATGTAGACCCCGGTGCCGTGGGTGCTGTCGTTCTTGGCCCGGATGACGAAGCCGGACAGCTCGATGTACGAGGCGCCGAGGATGCTGAAGCCATTGTTGTAGGCACCGCCGGTCACCAGCTCGACCCGCTCGCCCGGGTAGGCGGCGATGCGGATCCAGTTGCTGGCGGTGCCGCTTCGCCGCATGCTGAAGCCGCTGTGGACCGCCGTGTCGTACGTCCCACCCCGGATGTAGATCGTGGTGCCCGGCTGGGCGATCGTCAGTGCCTCGACCGGCCGGCGGAACGGGCGGTCCTCGGTTCCCGGGTTGCTGCCCGAACCTCGTGAGCCGTCGACGTAGAGCACCCGCTGGTCGGCCCCGGGGGCGCCACCGGTCGGGGCGGTCGGCGGTGGCGGAGGCGGAGCGGTCGTTGTGGTCGGCGCAGCCGTTGTCGGCGCTGCGGTTGTCGAGGTCGTGGTGGCGGGTGCTGAGGTCGACGAGCCGCCGTCGCCCGAACCGGCACCGGCCGAGGTCTGGCCGGCGATCGCGTCACCGGCGCCGGCCGTCGTCTCGGTGGTCGTCTCGCCGTCGGTCGTTTCGGCCGTGGTCTCGGTGCCGTCTGTCGTCGTCTCGGTGGTCTCGTCGGCCGCTGCGTCCGCTGCGTCCGGGTCGTCCGGATCGATCGGGTCGCCGGCCGCCTCGTCACCGCCGGTCAGGTCGAGCAGCCCGGCCCGCTCGCCGGCGCCGATCGCCTGGTCGAGGGCAACGGCCCCGTTCACGAGGGGAACGGCGTCGAGTGCTCGACCGGCGGACTCGGCCTCGTCGAGCCCATCATCGGTGGTGTCGTCGGTCTCGACCCGCTGGGCCGAGTCGCGTTCGGTCAGCCGGATGGCACCCGGTACCACCGCCACCAGGAGCGCCAGGACGGCAAGCGCCGCAACCTTGGCCGCAAGCCCCTTGGGCACACGCGAAAGAGAGATCCCGCCGATGCCCAGGACTCTATCCCGCCTGTGTCGCCGCTCCGACCATCCCCGCTCCTGTCGGCGTCGACCGGGCGACAGATGAGGGGTACCCCTGCGCCGGCCGGGCCGGCCGGGCCGGTGGGGCCGACGCCGACCCGGCCCCTCGCGGCGGCGCCCTACGCCGTCCCGCTCGTTGTCCGAGCGTCCCGCAGACGAGCGACGACCTCGACCACGCCGGACACCGCATGGGGGGCGGCCGTGACGACCGGATCGAGGCCCCTGGCGGTGGCCCGTTCGGCGGTGACCGGGCCGATGCAGACCGCAGCCGGGCCGTCTGCCCCGAACCGGTCGACCCAGCGGTCGACCACCGAGGGCGAGAAGAACGTGACGATGTCGACGTCGGACGGGTCGATCGACGGCGGGTCGACCACCAGCGGATCCGGGGCGGCCGTCCGATAGGCCTCGACCCGATCGACGGTCCAGCCCCTGGCCGCCAGGCCGTCGGTCACGGTCGGACCGGCGAGCTCGGCCAGCGGCGCCAACACGGTTCCGCCGCCGTCGCCGTCGCTCGGGAAGCCCTCGACCAGCGCCGCGGCCGTCGGTGTGCCGGCGACCAGGGCGACCGGCAGGCCCGCCGTTCGGGCCGCGTCGGCGGTGGCCGGTCCAACGACCGCGACCTCGACCCCCCCGGGCCACGGGCCGGGCGGCCGATGCTCGACCACCGCCCGCACCCCGTTGGCGGAGGTCAGCACCACCCAACGATAGGAGTCGAGCCGGGCGAGGGCGGCGGCGAGGGCCCGGCCACCGTCGGCCGGGGCGACGACGTCGATCAGGGGAACGACGACGACGTCGACGTCGAGCGCAAGCAACCGTTCGGACAGGCCGGCGTTGTCGGCATCGGCCCTGGTCACGGCGACCCGGAGCCGGTTGCCACCGGGCGGCCGGCCGGCCCGGTCCCGATCAGACATCGGGCGGAGCGGCCGCCTCCAGCATCTTCCGCAGCGTCCTGGCCAGCGATCGACCGGGGTCGTGGGACGGGGGCCCGGTCTCGACCGCCCGTTGGAGCAGCGTGCCGTCAGGGGCGGCGAGGACTCCCCGTATCCGGAGCACCGGCCCGCCCTCGCCGGCGGGGAGATCGGCCGCGCCGTCGACGGTGCCGGCGGCCAACACCTCGGCGTTGGCGCCGGCCGGCAGGTCGCAGTCGCCGCCGAGCTCGGCCAGGAACGAGCGCTCGGCCCGGACGGTGAGTGCCGTCGGCTCGTCGTCGATCGCCCGGACGAGTTCGACCACCGCCCGGTCGTCGGATCGGGCCTCGACGGCAAGGGCGCCCTGGCCGACCTGGGGCACGAACTCGTCGGCCGGCAGCCGCTCGACCACCGCCGGCGCGACGCCGAGACGGTCGAGTGCGGTCGCCGCCAGGACGATCGCCCGCAGCGTCACCCCGGTTGTCGGATCGACGGCGGCGTCGAGCTTGGCCAGCCGCGTGTCGACGTTGCCCCGGAGCCCGATGACCCGGAGGTCGGGGCGGCGGTCCCGGAGCAGGGCGCTGCGGCGGTTTGAGCCGGTGGCGACCGTCGCCCCATCGGGCAGGTCGGCCAGCGTCGAGCCGACCAGGGCGTCACGGGCGTCTGAACGGGCGCAGAAGGCGGCGATCGTCAGCCCGTCCGGGGTGGTGGCCTGGAGGTCCTTGGCCGAGTGGACGGCGATGTCGGCGTGACCGGCCAGGACCTGTTCCTGGATCTCCTTGCAGAACACGCCCTTGCCCCCGAGCTCGGGGATCGAGAGGTCCTGACGTCGGTCGCCGAAGGTTTGTGAGGTCACCAGTTCGACCTCGAGGCCCGTGGTGACGGACCGGAGGCGCTCGGCGACGTGCTCCGCCTGCCAGAGGGCGAGGGGGCTCGAACGGGTGGCGATCCGGAGTTTCGTGGAAGTCAGGCTAACGGCTACGTTGACCGGGTGTGGGGTTGAGCCGAGGTTCATGTCGGCCACCTCGATCGATCAGAAGCGACAACCAGGGGACGTGAGCATGAGCGCAAACGCCGAAACCGCCTACGAGGCCATGAAGGCCCAGATCGGGGCGCCGGCCAAGACCGGCGAGTGGTTCGAGGTCACCCAGGAGCGGATCAACGACTTCGCCGACGCCACCCTCGACCACCAGTTCATCCACATCGACCCGGAACGGGCGGCCCAGACCCCCTTCGGCGGACCGATCGCCCACGGGTTCCTGACCCTCTCGATGCTGGTCCACCTCTCGACGACCATCCCGAACGACCTGCCTCCGCTCGACGGGATGCTGATGGGCGTCAACTACGGCATGAACAAGGTCCGGTTCATCAACCCGGTCCCGGCCGGCGCCCGCATCCGGGCGAGCGCCGAGGTGACCGACGTGACCCTCAAGGGCAACGCGGTCGACCAGATCCGTACGATGACCGTGGAGATCGAGGGCCAGGACAAGCCGGCCCTGATCGCCGAGTGGATTGGCCGATCCGTCTTCGCCTGATTGCTGATCGGCCTGCCGATCCGTCTTCGCCTGATTGCTGATCGGCCTGCCGATCCGTCTTCGCCTGACCGCTGATCGGCCTGCCGATCCGTCTTCGCCTGATTGCTGATCGGCCGACCAGGGCGTCAGCCGTCGGCCGGCTTCGGCTCGACCTTCACCGGTTGCTCCAACTCGAACTCGACCAGGGTCGCCCGCTCCCGGCTCGTCAGCTCGTCGATCCGCCGCCCGTCGGCCAACACGTATCGGTCGCCGTGCAGACGCTCCAACTCGGGGATCGACTGGACAATCGACCGATGGGACGGGTCGACCACGTGGTAGTCGAAGAGCAGCCGGGTCAGCACCATCTCCCACTCGCCCGTTTCCAGGCCGCGCTCGATCTCCCGCACCTCCCGCTCCAGTCGGCGGCGGAGCTCTCGGCGTTGACGCTCAGTCGGCCTCATCGGTCCCGTGCTGGTTCCCGGGGGTCCACCAGCGGCTCATCTGGACCCAGCATCCGCTCAGGGTGTCGAAGCAGAAACGGTGATGCCAGTACCCCCGCTCCCCCCGCCAGATCCCGGGGAGGCTCTCGGTGTAGCAGTTGATGTAGGCCGCATCGGCCTCGGGCGTCGCCACCGCCGAGCCGACGACCGGCACGTGCTGGGCACCCGGGACGCCGGCGATCATCAGGACGGCGACGGCGAGTGCCGCCATCGTCCGGCTCAACCGTCCAAGCATCCGCATCGGTCGCCCTCCTCGCTCCTTGGGAAAAACGCTACGAGCGCCGCTCCCCACCGTCAAGGTCGGACCAGCGCCGGGTCAGGGCTCGTCGAGGGGCACACCGGCCCCGCCCGACACGGCGGCGTCCCGGCGGGTGTAGAAGCTGAGGATCTGCAACTCGGTGGCCAGGTCCACCCGGCGGACCACCACGTGGTCCGGCACGTCGAGCGGCCCGGCGGCGAAGCTCAAGATCGACGACACGCCGGCGTCGACGAGCGCCGCGGCCACGCCGGGGGCGGCCTCGGCGGAGGTGGCGATCACACCGACGGTGACGCCGAGCGCAGGGACCAGGTCGGCGAGACGGTCGACGTGGTGCACGGTGGTGCCGGCCACCTCGGTCCCGACCAGGTCGTCGTCGACATCGAACAGGACCTGCACCGGGAAGCCCCGCGGCGCCAGGCCGGGGTAGTTGGCGAGGGCCCGACCAAGGTTGCCGGCTCCGACGACGGCGACCGGCCACTCCCGGTTGACCCCGAGGGCAACACTCACCTCGAACAGCACGTACTTGACGTCGTAGCCGACCCCACGGGTGCCGGTGATGCCGAGGGTGGCCAGATCCCGCCGCAGGGTGGCGGGATTGACGCCGACCTCGCGGGCCAGTCGCCCGGACGACACGCTGACGACGTCGTCGGCGGCCAGGTCGACCAGCGCTCGGAGGTACGCCGGCAGCCGCCCGACGGTGGCATCCGACACCAGCTGGTCCATCGCAGCCACGGTACGGGCGCCCGGCGGCGTTCACAAATGCACAAGCGGTTGCGGCCCGACCCGACGCCATCGCCACCACCGATGGTGGCCATCCAGGCCGCATCGGCGCGGCGGCCCGCTCGCCGCCCGCCTGGCCGAGCCGGTACCGTTGAGGGTCGTGGGAGTGTTCCGTCGCCAGAAGGGCTTCGACACCGAGCTCCGTCGTCTCCTGATCGAGCTGACCGAGGACCAGACGGACATCCGCCCACTCGACGACGACACGGTCCAGGTCGGCGAGCTGGTGATCGGGCTGGCCAACCTGCGGGCCCGCTGGAACCAGCTCCCGATGCCGGACCGCACCCCGTGGCTGCGGGAAACGCTCCCGTCGCTGGTCAGTCCGCCGCCGATCCCGGCCCGCCTCCAGTCGACCCGGCCGCTCCGGCCCGGGATCCGGCCACGGGCGATGCTCGAGGCGGCCCGCCTGGCCAACCTCGGGAGCGAGATTCACCCCGAGCGCGACCACCGGGCCCTGATCCCCCACCGACCGTTCGGGGCCGATCTCGTGACCGTCCTGCTGTGGGACACCGAGACGACGATGTCGGTGATCGACCAGGCCCAGCTCGACGACTGGGGGGCCGACTTCGACGACCTGCTCCCGGTGGCGGTCGACAACCTGAGCGAGCTGCCGGCCTCGGGCTGGACCTCGATCTACAAGCAGGCCTACACCTCGACCGAGGCAGACGACTACGCCGGCGCCCGGATGCTCGACCCCCACTTCCTCGGCACCACCGGCCTCGAGGGCGAGCTGGTCGTCCTCCACCCGAACCGGAGCCGGCTCCTGGTCGCCGCGGTCGACGATGCCAAGGGCATCGCCAAGGCCTGCGAAGCGGTGTTCGAGGAGCTGGGGGCGCCATCGCCGGTCAGCCTGCGACCACTCGTCGGTCGGCCAGGCAACTGGCGGGCGCTGGTGTTGCCGCCGAGCCATCCCGCCCACGCCATCTGGCAGCGCCTGACCCACCTCGACCGCCAGATGATCCACCATCGCCTGCGGCAACCGCTGCAGCACCTGCTCGGCCAGGACGTGCTCGTCGGCGAGCACGAGGTCGTCGAGAGCCCGGACGGGGCATACCACTCGGTGACCACCTGGGCCGAGGGGGTCCCCAGCCTGCTCCCCCGCACCGACCTCATCCGGCTCGAGACCGAGTGGGGCACGGTGACGGCGCCATGGGACGAGGTCCGCCAGCAGGTCGGGCCGCTCATGGAGCCGACCGAGCACTACCCCGAGCTGTGGCGGGTCGTCGACTTCCCCAAGCCCCAGCTCCTGTCGCAGCTCCGCCACACCACCGGCGCCTAAGGTCCGCCGGCTCCGGCAACCGCGGCCGCGCCGCGCCAGGGCTCGATCCGGATCCGACCCGTCGCTCAGCGGAGGCGGCCGCGCTGGAGCTTGCCGGTCGGCCCGACCGGCAGATCGGGGGCGATCACGATCCGGCTCGGCACCTTGTAGCGGGCCAGCTCGGTCCGGCACCGGTCCCGCAACTCGCCCTCGTCGATCTGGCGACCACCGACCGGGACGACAAACGCCACCACCGCCTCGCCGGTGCTGACCGACGGCTCGCCGACGACGCCGGCGTCGGCCACGTCGGGATGGTCGAGCAGCACCGCCTCGACCTCGGCCGGGAACACGTTGAACCCCGACACGATGATGAGGTCCTTGCGGCGACCGACGATCGCCAGGTTGCCGTCGTCGTCGACCACCGCCAGATCGCCGGTCTGCAGCCAGCCGTCGTCGGTGAGCGGCCCCCGATCGACCCCGTCCGGGGTCCAGTAGCCGGGGAACACCATCGGTCCCCGCACCAGCAGCTCGCCCGGGTCGCCGACGAGGCAGTCGTTGCCCTCCTCGTCGACGATCCTGGCCTCGACGCCGGGGGTGAGACGGCCGACGCTGCCGGTCGGGGCATCGGTCGCCACCGTCGAGGCGACGACGGCGCCGGTCTCGGTGAGGCCATACCCCTCGTCGAGCCGGATGCCGAGACGGTCGGCGGCGGCCAGCTCGACCATCGCCGGCAGCTCCGACGCACCCGACAGCGCCAGATCGACCGACGCCAGCTTGGCCGGCTCGACGTCGGGTACCCGGGTCAGGGCGAGCCACAGGTTGGGCGGACCGAGGGCGACGGTGACCCGGTGACGCTCGATCAGCCCGACGGTCTCGGCCGCGCCGGGAAAGCGGCCGAGCACGATCGTCGCCCCGAGCAGCAGGGCCAGATGCAGCACCGCGTTCAGCCCGAGCACGTGGAACATCGGGACGACGCCGAGGAACACCTGGGGCCGGTCGAGCAGGCCGGTCGGCAACGAGAGCATCGACTGCAGCGCCGCGCCGAGGTTGCCGTGGGTCAGGACCGCCGGCCGAGGTGGGCCGGCGGTACCGCTGGTGAAGAGCAGGATGGCGGGGTCGTCGTCGGCGACGTCGACCACCGGGGCCGGCTCGCTCCCGTCGAGCGCAGCCGGGTCGATGCGCTGTGGCGTCGCGGCCCGGCCGTCACCGGATGCCAGACGGTCGGTTCCGGCCGGCGACGGCAGCGCGAGCGCCTCATCGACCAGTGCTGCGCCGGCCTCGTCGGCAACGACGGCGTCGATCGCCGCGGCGTCCAGCTCCCGGCGGAGCTCGGCCGCAGGGGCGTCGGTGTTGAGCACGACGCTGACCGCTCCCGATCCGACGACGGCCAGGTGGGCGGTGACGAGCACGGCTCCCGGCGCCGCCACCACCGCCACCCGATGCTGCTGGCGCACCCCGGCCGCGGCCAGGCCGCCGCGCCACCGGGCCACCCGAACGGCGAGGTCGGCATGGCTGACCTCACCCTCGTGCTCACCGGCGGCGAGGATCAGGGCGGCCCGATCGGTGTGGTGCTCCAGGCGGGCGGCCACGTTGCGGGGGCCACCGTTGGCGGTCTGCATGGGGGACCATGCTGGCAGACGGCGGCCCGTCCCGCACGGCTCGGCCTCCGTCCCGGGCCACGACCCGACGAGGCCGAGAATCCCACCAAAAGACGTCGACGATCACCGACGGTGGCGACTTCGCACGAGGTTGGCCAGCCCCGTGACCTTTGGGTTCCGATCCGCTAAAACGGAGGCACGACCCCGAGGCGGTGCCCATCCGCCCGGACCAGATTCGAAGCGAGTTGGCGTGGCGGAGAACAGCTCACTGTCCGATGGAACCCGGCAGCCGGTCGACCCCGACCGGCCCCTGCTCGACCGGAGTCGAGCCCGATTGCGGTTGCCGGCCGACCTGTTGCAACCGGCGCTCGACATCGCCAGGTACCAGTCGATGTCGATCGAGAACGGTGCCGGCGTCGCCGGCGTCGGCCCCAGGCAGGTGAAACGGCTGGCCGACATCAGCGACGACAACGGGCTCGACCCGATCGCCGCCGAGCTGCTCCACGTCGTCAACCAGGCCAGCCTGATGGTGGCGCTCGACGTGTCGTACGGACCCGACTCGAGCGCGGCGACGATCTGGGCGACGCCACGGCGAGCGGTCGCCTCGAACCCGTTCGACCCGGCCCAGATCGAGCTGGAGATGGTGCCGGTCAACCAGCTACCGCAGATCCTCGGCCAGATGATCGTCCTGCAGTCGCCCACGTGGGTGGCCGAGGGCGCGATCTCGGTCGGGGTGCGCACGCTGTCGACCGCACTGTCCCGGTCGAGTCGTGACGAGGCCCTCCAGGTCCTGGCCGGCGACGGGCTCGACACCGAGCAGGCGCTGCTGGTGCTCGACCTGCAGCTGCCCGACGTGCGCCGGTGGCGAATCAGCTCGAGCTGGTCGACCGAGGGCGAGCCGGACGAGGCGGAGCTCATGGGGCTCGACGCGGGCCCGAGCGGGCAGTGGCTCGACTCGACCTCGGGAGCCGACGGTGACGGCCTGCGGACGTTCACACCGCTCGGCCACGGTGAGGGCCTCAGCGCCCTCCGGGCGGTGCTGCCCCGGAACTGGATGGGCACGCCGCTCCAACGCGCCGCCTGACGACACCGCTCGACCGGGTCTGATGGGCCGAACGGCCCGGCGCCGTCGTGCTCGACGGGCCGAACGGCTCAACCGGCTCAAGTGCGTGGCCGTCCGGGTCGATTCCTGGCCATTGCCACCGGTGTCGGTGGCCTGGAGTCGTCTTGACCGTCCACCGCACGATCCGCCCCGTCCTCACCCTGCTCGTCGCCGCCGCCCTGGCGGTGTCGGCCATGACCGTGACCGCCGGCCCGACCTCGGCCGGCACCGCCGATGACGAGCAGCGATTCATCCAACTGATCAACCAGACCAGGGCGGCGGCCGGTCTCCCGGCCCTGGCGGTGCACCCCGAGCTGACAGCCCAGGCCAGGGCGTGGGCATCGTCGATGGCGGCCAACGACCAACTCGCCCACAGCGCCGACATCTCGGCCGGGATCACCGCACCGTGGACGGTGCTCGGCGAGAACGTCGGCGTGCACGGCATTCACGACATCGATCAGTTGTACAACGCCTTCGTGGCCAGCCCCGGCCACTACGCCAACCTCGTCGACGCCCGCTATGGCTGGGTCGGTGTCGGCGTGGTGGTCACCGACGGCGGCAAGCTGTGGACGGCCCACCGGTTCATGGCAACCGCCGAGCCGGCGTCGACCACCACCGCGCCGACGGCGCCACCGACGACAACACCAACGGCGACCGCACCGCCAACGACGACC
>JBCCVL010000113.1:0-21569 GCA_039195375.1 Actinomycetota bacterium | reverse complement strand
GCGGCCGGCGGACCGCCGATCGACGGTCGGCCGACCAGCATCCTGTCCGACCCGCCGACCGATCCGCCGCTGTTGGTGTCGTCGCCAGGCGTCGGGTTGCCGGCCACCACGCCCGGCCATCCCGGCCCCGCTGGCGGTCGCCGTCGGTCGAGGCGCGGTGCGATCGTCGCCGGGGTGCTGGCGGCCGCGCTGCTCGCCGCTGGCGTGGCCGCCGTGGGATTGGACCTCATCCCGGGGGCCGACGGGGACTCGGCGGATGCCGACGATGGCGATGAGACGTCGGCAATCGGTTCGACCGCGGGCGACGACGCTGATGGCGGCGACGGCACCGACCCCACTGCGGACGCCGCCGATGACGGGGCCGACGGCGACACGACCGGCGAGACCGACGAGGGTGGCGTCATCGAGGTCGACCCAGACGACGAGGCCGACGGTGGATCACCCGGGAGCGACGGCGACACCGATGGGGCGGCACCGGCGGTCGATGGCGCGGCGGATGACGACGGCGCCTCCGGTGCGGGGTCCGATGGCCCGACGTCCCCTCGGGTGCTGGCCGGTGAGCCGACGGTGGTCGCGGTGCTCGACCCGGCGACGCGGACCAACAACGTGCTGGAGCTCCGGAACGGCCTGCTGGCCTCGTATCACTTCCAGTCAGGGGTGCGGATCTGGGACCGGTCGAACCCGAGCGCCACCGTCGCCGCCTACACCGGTCACGCCACCGGCGCCGGGGCCCTCGTCGAACTGGCCGACGGTCGGCTGGCCTCCGGCGGGTCGTCCGGCGATCGGACCGTGAAGATCTGGGACCCGACCGACCCGGACACCACCATCGCCACCTACCGCGGCCACCAGGGCGGTGATGCGATCTCGGCCCTGCTGCAGCTGACCAACGGCCTCATCGTCTCCGGCACAACCGGGGGTGAGGTCCACGTCTGGGACCCGGCGGACCCGGACCGGACCGCCGCAAGCTACGACGGCCACGCCTTTGTCATCATCACCGACCTGCTCCAGTTGCGGAACGGGCTCGTGCTGTCGAACGGCGAGGGTGACGGCGCCCACGTGTGGAACCCGAGCAACACGGCGTCGACCGCTGCGACCTATGCCGTCAGCGGGGATGGTGCCAGCGGCTACACCTACGACGTCGTCGAACTCGACAACGGCCTCCTCGTCACCGACACGTTGAGCGGCACGATCCGGATCTGGGACCCGAACAGCCCCGGCAGCCCCGTCGGCTTCTACCGGGGCCACGGCGACAACGTCGGTGGGCTCGCCGCCCTCCCCGGTGGCCTCGTGGCCTCCGGCGGCCCGAACGGCGAGGTCCACGTCTGGGACTCGACGTCGCCGGACGCCACCCTCCTCACCTACTCCGGGCACATCGGCCGGGTGTTCTCGGTGACCCAGCTCGACGATGGTCTGATCGCCTCGACTGCGTCGGACCAGGTCCACCTCTGGGACCCCTACGTCTCCGGCAGCTGAGCGCCCGGCCGGCTCAGGGGGCGGCCAGGATCTCGCCGTTGAGGACGGTGAACCAGGCGTCCGGCCCCGATGTTCCCCAGTCGCGCCAGGCATCGGCCACGTCGGCCAACTCGTCGACGGTCGACAGACCCTCGTCGACGGCCTGACGGGCGACCGGCGACTCCGTCATCCGGCGGGCCCACAGGTCGGCCCACCACGCCCGCGAGGCGTCGTCGGCGTAACACCACACCGATGCGGTCGGCTCGACGGTCGAGAAGCCGGCCTGGTTGGCCCAGGCCAGGAGCCGGCGTCCGGCGTCCGGCTCGGCGCCGTTGTTGCGGGCGGCGGCATGGTAGATCTCGTTCCAGCGGTCGAGCCGGGGGTCGGCCGGGTACCAGGTCATCGCCTGGTAGTCAGCGTCACGCACCGCCACGACGCCGCCCGGCCTGGTGACCCGCCGCATCTCGACCAGTGCCGCCACCGGATCGGCCAGGTGCTGCAGGACCTGGTGGGCGTGGACGACGTCGAAGCTGTCGTCGGCCATGTCGAGCGCGTAGACGTCGCCGACCATCGGGGTCACGTTGGTCAGGCCCCGCTCGGTCGCAACCGCCATCGCCTCGTCGAGGATCGAGCCTTCGCGCTCGAGGGCGACGACCTCACCGGGAGCGACGGCGGCGGCCAGGTCGGCGGTGATCGTGCCGGGTCCGCAGCCGACGTCGAGGAGGCGCTGGCCCGATTCGAGCCGGGGCAGGAGGTAGGCGGCCGAGTTCTCGGCCGTCCTCGCCCGGTGTGATGACAGCACCGCCTCGTGGTGCCCGTGGGTGTAGCGCTCACCAACCATGGCCCGAGGCTAGCCCCGCCGCTCGGGCCACCGGATCGTCTTTCGTCGACCGGGAACGGCCCGGTTGGCCACTGGTCTCCGGTGCTGCCGGCGCCTCGACCGGAATGTCGGCACCGTCGCCGGCAGAACCGCCGGCGACGGCTCGGCCCGAGGTCAGTCGGCCAGGAAATCGGCCAGCGCATCGGCCACCGCGGCCGGTTGCTCCAGGTTGGCCAGGTGGCCGGCGTCGGCGATCGTCGTGACAACGGCGCCGTCGATGGCGTCCCGCCAGGCATCGCCGTAGGGCTCGGTGATCAGCCGATCCTCACCGGCCATCACCACCAGGGTCGGGGCGGTCAGCCGGTACAACCGCTTCGACAGCCGACGGTTCGGGATCGGGAACATGACCTTGCCGGCGGTACCGAGTCGGCGGGCGTTGGCGACCATGAACTCGGCCAGACCCTCGTCGGACTCCAGGTCGGCCCCCGACACGAGCTTGGTGGCGTTGGCCGGGTCGGCCAGCAACAGCTCGGTCAGCTGGAACGGCAGCACGGCGAACGGGTCGGGGATCGGGTGGTCGTCGAGCCAGAGCCCGAAGGGGGCGACCAGGGCCAGCCGGTCGAGGTCGTTGCGGGCGACGCACGCCATCTCGGCCGCCACCATGGCCCCGAACGAGTGACCGACCAGGTGGGGCCGCCCGGCGCCGACGCCGAGCGCGTCGACGTCATGTTCGGCGCCGACGCCGAGCGCATCGACGATGTCCCAACCGAGGAGGGCGAAGTCGAGCATGTCCTCGATGGCGCCCTCGTTGTCGATCTCGCCATAGCCCGGCCAGATCGGGGCGTGCACCGTGAACCGCTCGGCCAGTGACTCCAACACGGGCTCCTCGGCCGCCAACCCGACCAGGCCGTGGAACCAGACCAGGTCGGGGCCGGCGCCGCCCGAGCGGACCTCGATGTCGATGCCTCGCCTGGTCGAGACGACGGATGCGGACAGGATGGCCACGTCAGCCCTCTCCGTCGATCGCCGACCGTTTCGTCGTCGGCGGCTCGTCGAGAGCCGGTTTGACCGCCGGGCGCCTGGCGTGGTCGAGCCCGTCCTCGGGGCGGACCCGGTTGTCCATGCCCGTCGGCCACCAACGGTCGTCGCCCTCAAGCTCGGGCCACAGGTTGCGGAGCTGGGGCATGACCTTCTCGGCGAACAGCTGCGACGAGTAGCGGGTCTTCTCGTCTGGCATGTCACCCATGTGCAGCAACGAGAAGACGGTGCCGAGCCGGAGCGTCTTGATCATGTGCTCGGTCTGCTCCCGCACCGTGTCGGGCCCACCGGCGATGACGTAGCCGTTCTCGACGAGGTCCTTCCACGTCAAGGAGGTGAACCGGCGCTGGGCCTCCTTGCGGACCTGGCTCAGCACGCCGGCCTTGATCGTCTTGATCGTCCGGTAGCCGGGGGCGTCGGCGAAGCCGGGATAGACGTGGAGGCAGCGGTTGAAGAAGTAGGTGATGTGCTCGGCGTACAGCTTCTCGGCCTCGGCGTCGTTGTCGGCAACGCAGAAGATCTGGGCGAAGGCGGCCCGGCCGGGTGAGTCGTCCTTGTCCCGCTCGGCCACCCGGTTCCAGTAGCCGTCCATCAGGACCTGTCCGGCCTTGTAGCCGTTGAACGACAGGTACGAGTAGTTGTAGTCGTGGTCGAGGCAGAAGTCCCAGGTCTCGATCGAGCCACCGCCCGGGATGTAGATCGGCGGGTGGGGCTTCTGGATCGGCTTCGGCCAGCAGTTGACGTAGCGGAGCTGGTTGTACTTCCCGTCGAAGGCGAACGGCGCGTCCTCGTGCCAGGCCCGCATGATCAGTTCGTGGGCCTCGGCGTACTTGTCCCGGGTGAGGGCCGGGATCTGGCCGTAGCAGTAGTTGGTGTCCATCGACGTGCCGACCGGGAAGCCGGCCACCAGGCGACCCCCGGAGATCACGTCGAGCATGGCGAACTCCTCGGCAACCCGGATCGGTGGGTTGTAGAGGGCGATCGAGTTGCCGATCACACAGAGCGCGGCCTGTGAGGTCCGGCGGGCCAGGCCAGCGGCGATGATGTTTGGCGACGGCATGATTCCGTAGCCGTTCTGGTGGTGCTCGTTGACGCCGATGCCGTCGAAACCGAGCGAATCGGCGAACTCGAGCTGGTCCATGTAGGTGTGGTACACCTCGTTTGCCCGCTCGGGATCGAACAGCCTCGAGTCGATGTCGACCCACACCGAACGGTTCGACTCACGGAAGTCCTCCGGCAGGTCCGGCCACGGCATCAGGTTGAACCAGCAGAACTTGACCACTCGGGGCCTCCCTCTCTCGCCCGCCGGAGCCCGGGGTGCCCGAGCCGGGAGCGGGGCTCCTGTACGCTATTTTGATCCTTCGACAAACGTCCGGCCAGTTGGTGAGCGCCGACCGGCCGGTCCGCGGTCGTGGCCCCCGGTGCCACGACCCACGACACCAGGACCGGCGCCGAGAGGAGGTTGCGGATGGTCGCAGGAGATGAGACCCGGCCAGACAACCGACCGGCGAGGTCGGTGTTCGACGACGGTCGCCCCGCCGACGAGACCAGACTGAACCCGGTGCCGCCGCCTCGACCGCCCGCCGGACGGCGCTCACCGGTCGAGCCACCGGGCGAGCGACCGCCGGCCGCCTACGGCGTCCAGCCGTCCGAGCCCTACGACCAGCAGTACGGTGGCGGGCCCGGTGGCGGTGGGGCCACCGGTGGAGGGCTGTTCGACGACGAACGGGGCGGGGCCGGGCAGGCCAGGCCGACGATCCTGGCCAACCAGGCGGGCGAGTGGGAGCGCAATCTGCAGGAGGTCGAGGTGGTGCGGGGGAGCCGGACCGGCCTGATCGCCCTGTTCGTCCTCGCCCTCGTCGCGGTGATCGTGATCGCCCTCGGCCTGGCCGCCTGGTCCGTTCTGACCGGCGGCGACGACGAGGCCGGCGTCGATGCCGGCGCCACCGACGGCACCGAGGCCGATGCCGGAACCGACGCCGATGGGACCACCCCGACGTCGATCACCGAGAGCAGCACCACGACCGAGACGGTGCCAACCACCGCCCCGTTCGACCCGGCCACCGACCTCCGGGTCACCGTTGCCGAGGATCCGTTCGTCTGCGACGGCGGCACCCGCGAGTTCGCCCTGATCGGCAACGCCGACCCCAACGAGAACGTGGCGTTCGCCTCACCCCAGGCTGACGGGCTGCGATCGGGCACCGCGGACGCCAACGGCGAGCTGCCCATCCGCTGGCAGTGCGACCCCGAGCAGGCAGGGACAACGTGGCAGTTGACGGCCACCGGCGAGACCTCCGGCCGGACCGCCACCTTCCTGTTCGCCGGGGTCACCACGGCGCCGGACCCGGACCAACCCGTGCCGACCCAACCGATCGACCCGGTCGAGCTGACCGTCGAGCTCATCGAGAACCCGTTCGCCTGCGACGGCGGCACTCGCGTGTTCGCCGGTCTCTCCGGACTCGAGCCGAACGAGACGGTGGCGTTCTCGTCGCCGCAGTCGCCCGGCCTCCGCGCGGGTACCGCCGACGCCGACGGCAACCTGCCGGTCCGGTGGCAGTGCGACGCCGATCAGGTCGGCACGACCTGGGACCTGACGGCGACGGGCGAGACCTCGGGTCGGACCGTCACCTTCAGCTTCACCGGCAGCTGATCGGCCGGCGCCGCTGACCGGTCTGGCGGTTTGCGGCTCAGGCCACGCTGCGCAGGACCAGGATCACCAACGCCCCGAGGACGGTGACCAGCGCCCACAGGGCGAGGGCGACGGTCATCGTCGTCGTCAGGATCGCGGCCGCCCGTTCGTAGCGGGGCGTCGAGCGTCGCAGGATCCCCCGGACCTGCACCAGCAGCGCGATCGGCACGGCGAAGGCGATGCCGAGCGGCACCAGCACCGCCAGCAGGTCGGGCAGCCCGAACGCCCGGACGATCGTGAACGCCGGCCAGAACAGCAGCGGGGGAAGTGCCAGCCCGGCGAGCAGCCCGAAACCGAGCGCAGCTGCCGAGGCCACACCGGGATCGACCCGATCGGCGCTGGCTGGCCCCGCGATCGGCGGTGGAGGGGACGCCGTCGGTGCCGGATCGGGTAGGTGTGGTGGTGTCGCCGATGCCGGACGATCGGACGGGCGAGGGTCTGGTGATCCCGACGGTGGGGCCCACGGGGGCAGGTCGTCATCCATCGCGTCCACTCCTCCGCCGTCCCGACCAAGCGTAGTGGCCAGGCGATCGCCCGCCGGGCCGGCTGGTGGCATCGGCCGGCCTGTGCTTTGGTGAGCCGATGACCGACCAAGGACCGGCGGCCTCGCCCATCGACCGTCTCGGCCTCCTGGCCATGCAGGCCGTTCCGGTCGACGACGAGCTCGATCACCTGGAGCTCTACACCACCGGTGGACTGCTCACGGTGCTGTGGCACGGCTCGGCCGACCTTGACCGGGTGGTGGTCTGCGTCGGCGGGGCCATGGGTGGCCTTCTCGGACCGGACGGTGGCGTCTACCACCGGCTCGGCCGCCGCCTGGCCGAGCGGGGGATCGGCCTGCTCCGGGTCGGGTACCGGCGGCCGAACGACCTGGAGACCTGCACCCTCGACACGTTGGCGGCCATGGAGTTGGCCGGGCGCCACGGTGCCGAGCGGTTCGTGACCGTCGGCCACTCGTTCGGCGGTGCGGTTGCCATCCAGGCCGCCTCCCGGCTCGGGCCCGCCACCGCTCCCGGCGTCGTCACCCTGGCGACCCAGTCCGCCGGCTGCGAGCCGGTCGAGGAGCTGGCCGATCGGAGCCTGCTGTTCGTGCACGGCACCGCCGACACGATCCTGCCTCACCAGGCGAGTGAGATGGTGCGGCTGCTCGCCGGTTCGGGGGAGCTGTGGCTGATCGACGGGGCCGATCACCTGCTGTCACCGGCGGGACCGCAGATCGTCGAGCGGCTCGTCGAGCACCTGCCCGCAGTCCTCGACGCCGGTTCGGCCGGCGACGGCGATGGCCATGGCGATGCCGATGACCAGAACGACGACCAGGACGATGACGATGGTCAGGAGTCGGGGACCAGCGCCACCTCGTAGGTCACCGGCCAGCGCTTGCCGGTCAGCCAGAAGTGGCCGGTGGCGGGATCGTGGGCGACGCCGTTGGCCACGTTGGTGCCGTCGCCTTCGAACCCGGCGGGGACCAGCTCGGCCAGGTCGGCCGTGGCGACGACCCGCCCCGAGTCCGGCTCGATCCCGAGCAGCCGGGTCGTCTGGAACACGTTCGCCCACACGAGCCCGTCGACGCACTCCAGCTCGTTGAGCTTCGCCACCGGTTCGTCGCGCTCGCGGACCTCGACCGAGCCGATGGCCTCGAACGTGGCAGGGTCACGAAACGTCAGCGTGCTCGAACCGTTCGACATCACCAGCCGGTCCGCCTCGGCGCACAGCCCCCAGCCTTCACCCTCGTAGGCCGCCTGGCCGCGGGGGAGGAGGTCGTCGAGGCCGCGGAGGAACGCAACCCCGCTCGTCCACGTCAGCTGCCAGACCTCGTCGCCGACCACGGTCGCCCCCTCACCGAAGAGCTCGTCGGCCAGCGGGACCGAGCGGAGGACCTCACCCGAGGTCGGCTCGACCAGGCGCAGCGTCGACGCACCCCGCAGGCCGGTGCTCTCCAGCAGCAGGCCGTCGACGACCTCGAGACCCTGGGTGTACGCCGTCGGGTCGTGGGGGTGGGTCGCCACCACCTCGAGGCGGACGGCGACCGGTTCACCGTCCGGGGACGGGACGATCGTCGGGGTCGCGGTCGACGGGGTCGCCGGTGCGGTCGACGCCGGGTCCGCCCGTGACGAGGCGTCGGAGCCGGCCTCGTCTAGGGCGACGGCATCGTCTGGGGCCACGGCCTCGTCTGGGGTCACGGCATCGTCGAGGTCACCGGGGTCGACGGTCGCCGCATCGGTCGCCGTCATCGGTGCCGCAGCCTCCGGGTCCGCTGGTGATGACGACCCGTCGAACCATCCGAGGCCGACGGCGAGCACGAGCACGAGGGCCAGCACCCCGCCGACGCCGACGGCGACGGCAGCGGCGGGGGCGATCGAGGCGGCGGATCTCGACGACACCACGTGGCCAACGGTAGCGCCAGACGACGAGCCGCCAGGGGCACGCGTTCGGACCGGGGTCGACGGTGTTGCTACCGTCGATTCGTGGACGGTGGCCGGACGCCGGCCCCGAGCGACGCGACCAGAGGAGCAAGGTCATGAGCACGTCCGAGATCGACCGACCCGTCGCCCTCGACCCGGCCGGGCTCCTGGCCGAGGCCCAGGAGCTGCTGCCGGACGCGGTGCAGCTCCGTCGCCAGATCCATCGGGAACCCGAGCTCGGGCTCGACCTGCCGCTGACCCAGGCCAAGATCCTCGCTGCGCTGGCCGATCTCGACCTCGAGGTGACCACCGGGACGGCGCTGTCGTCCGTCGTCGCCACGCTGACCGGCGACGGCCCCGGGCCCGTCATCGTCCTCCGGGGTGACATGGACGCCCTTCCGATGCCCGAGGACTCGGGCGAGCCGTTCGCCAGCGAACACCCCGGCGTGATGCATGCCTGCGGCCACGACTCCCACGTCGCCATGCTGGCCGGTGCCGCCCGCCTGCTCCACGCCCGGCGTCGGGAGCTCCGGGGCACGGTCAAGTTCCTGTTCCAGCCGGGGGAGGAGGGACACCACGGGGCCCGGTACTGCATCGAGGAGGGTCTCCTGACCGATCCCGCGGTCGACGCCGGTTTCGCCCTGCACATCACACCGAACCGCCGCTCGGGCACCCTCGCCACCCGGCCGGGACCGCTGATGGCCGCCGCCGACACCGTCGCGATCACCGTGACCGGTCAGGGGGGACACGCCTCGATGCCACACGGTGCCACCGATCCGGTGCCGGTCGCCTGTGAGATCGTGACCGCGCTGCAGGCGATGATCACCCGCACCGTCGACGCCTTCAAGCCGGCGGTGCTGACCGTGGCCAGCATCCACGCCGGCACCACGTCGAACGTCATCCCGGAGGGCGCCGAGCTGCTGGCCACCCTGCGCACCGTCGACGAGCGGACCAGGGAGGCGGTCCACGACCGCATCGAGCTGCTGGCCACCGGGATCGCCTCGGCCCACGGCTGCGGGGCCGTCGTCGAGATCAACCGGGGTTACCCGGTCACGGTCAACGACGCCGATTTCGCCGAGTTCGCCATCGGCGTGATGCGGGACCTCGTCGGCCCGGCCAACCTGACGGTCATGGATGCCCCGGTGATGGGGGCCGAGGACTGGAGCTACGTGCTCAAGGAGGTGCCGGGGGTCATGGCGTTCCTCGGCGTCTGCCCCGACGGCGACACGCCGCGGTCGGCCAACGCCTGCCACTCCAACCGCATGCGGCTCGACGAGGAGGCCATGGCCGTCGGTATCGCCACCCATGCGGCGGTCGCGCTGTCGTACCTGGGCTGATCAGCGGTCGCCGGCGACGGCCGATCGGCCGCGTCAGCCGCCGAGCAGTCGAGCCTTCGCCGCCTTCGAGCGATCGAGGAGGTGGGCCGGGATCTGGGCCGCGAGACCGGTCGGTCCACCACCTCCACCCGAGTCGTTGCTCGCCGCGGCCTCGGCTGCCGCCTCCGCTTCGGCCTCCGAGCGCTCGGCGGCCAGCGCCTCCTCCTCCTTGCGCGTCTTCCAGGCGTCGAGCTGGTTCGGTCGCACGAGATCGTCGTGATCGACCTGACCCATCTGCCGACCGCCGTCGAACAGCACCCAGTAGCGGTGCCACTGGCCGAGGCCGTTGTGGAGCTGGACCTTGCCCTTGGTACCGCCGGGGATGTCCTCGAGATCGCGGGTGGCGATGACCTTCTCGCCCTTGCGGAACGGCGTGTCGAGATCGAGGGTCTTGGGCATGACGGCTCCAGGTCGGGATTCGAACCCGGCCACCCTATCGGACCGGGCTACGGCGCCGAAGACCGAGCATCTGACCGCCGGCGCCACCACGGGTAGGGTCGGCGCCATGACCGATCTCTATGAGGCCATGAGCACACTGCGGGCGGTGCGCCGTCTCCGGACCGACCCGATCCCGCCAGATGTGCTCGAGCGGGTCCTCCAGGCCGGCTGCTGGGCGCCGACCGGGGGCAACCAGCAGCCCTGGCGGGTCGTCGTGGTCGACGACGACGATCGGAAGCGGGCGCTGGCCGACATCTACCGGCCCCTCTGGTACGACTACGCCACCGCCTTCGACGCCCGCCTCGAGGCCATGCCCGAGGACCAGCGACCCGCGTGGGAGCGGATCCTCGATGCGGGCAACCACCTCGCCGATCACCTGGGTGAGGCCCCCGTCATCCTGGTGTTCTGCGCCGACTTCCGGGCCATGGCCGTCACCGACGCCAAACTCGATCGCATCAGCCTGGTCGGCGGGGCGTCGGTCTACCCGCCGGTGCAGAACGTGATGCTGGCCTGCGTGGCCGAGGGACTCGGCTGCACACTGACCACGCTCCACTGCCAGAAGGAGGACGAGGTGAGGGCGGCGCTCGACATCCCCGAGCCGTGGGCCACCGCTGCGCTCGTGCCCATCGGCTACCCGGTCGGCACCGGTCACGGCCCGATCAGCCGCCGGCCGCCGACGAAGATGGCCTACGCCAACAGCTTCGGCGAGCCCTGGTCGGCCACGTGAGCCAGGACGCCGGCGCAGTGGGCGACGGCGACGGCTCCGGCGAGAGGCCGTGATGCGGGTCGACGAGCTGCGGGAACGGGTGCAGGCGGGTGCGATCGACACCGTCGTCGTCGCCTTCCCCGACCACTACGGCCGATTGCTCGGCAAGCGCTTCGACGCCGGCTTCTTCCTCGACGCCTGCGTCGACGACGGCACCCACGCCTGCGACTACCTGTTCACGGTCGACATGGAGATGGAGCCCGTCGAGGGTTTCGCGTTCGCCAACTGGGAGGGCGGCTACGGCGACGTCCACCTCGTGCCGGACCTGGCGACGTTGCGACCGGTCGGGTGGGCCGACCGGGTGGCGTTGGTCCTGTGTGACGCCGTCGGCCACGACCACGAGCCGGTGCCGGTCGCCCCCCGCTCGATCCTGCGGGCCCAGGTCGATGCGCTGGCCGCAGACGGGTACCTGGCGGCCGCCGCCTCGGAGCTGGAGTTCTACCTCTACCGGGACTCGTATCGCGAGGCCAACGGCAAGGGCTACACCGACCTCGACCCGGCCGGCTGGTACGTCGAGGACTACCACCTCCTCCAGGGGGCCAGGGTCGAGGACTACGTCGGCGCGGCCAGGAGGGCGCTGGCCGCGAGCGGCATCCCGGTCGAGAACTCCAAGGGCGAGGCCGCCGTAGGCCAGCACGAGCTCAACGTTCGTTTCGCCGACGTGGCCACGATGGCCGATCGCCACTCGATCATGAAGCACGGGTTGAAGGAGCTGGCCGAGGCACACGGGGTCAGCGTGACGTTCATGGCCAAGCCGGACGCCGACCAGCCGGGCAACAGCTGCCACATCCACCTGTCGCTGTGGGAGGTCGGCGATGACCCGGTGGCCGGGCGGGGCACGAACCTGTTCGTCGGTGACGACGGCGGCCCGAGCGACGTGTTCCGCTGGTTCCTCGGCGGTTGGATGTACCACGCCGCCGATCTGATGGTCTGCTACGCCCCGACGGTCAACAGCTACACCCGGTACCAGCCCCAGTCGTGGGCCCCGACCGGGCTGGCCTGGTCGACCGACAACCGGACGGTCGGATTCCGGGTGGTCGGCTCCGGATCTGGCCTGCGGATCGAGAATCGGCTCCCGGGTGCCGACGTCAACCCCCACCTGGCCTATGCGGCCACGTTGGCCAGCGGGCTCGACGGCATTCGCAACCGGATCGAACCACCCAGAGAGCTGGCCGGTGACGGCTACGCCAGAGCCGGCGGAGGGGGCGCCGGTGCAGCGCTGCCGGCGAGCCTGGCCGAGGCGGGCGAGCGGTTCGCGACCAGTGCGGCGGCCAGGCGGCTCCTCGGTGACGACGTGGTCGACCACTACGCCAACCACGTCGGCCAGGAGGTGGCGGCGGCCAGGCGGGCGGTCACCGACTGGGAGAAGCGCCGGTACTTCGAGCGCATCTAGCGTCGGCCCGTCGCCAGGGCGCACTGATTGTCGCAGTTCCGTGTCGATCGTGTGACGGTGGGGTAGGGTGCGGCCATGCGATCCCGGAAACCGGCGGGGTTTCTGATCGTGGCAGTGGTGGCGAGCTCGTGCTCGTTCGGTGATGCCGCGCCCGAGACCGGCACGGCCGGCTCGGTCGTGGCCGACGCCGCACCGCTGACCGACGAGACGGCCGCCGCCCCCTCGACCATGGTGGCCACCACCGCCCCGGTGGTGACCTCCGCGCTCGTCGTCGCCGTCGACGGTGCCGCCGACGCCAGCGGCGGGCAGGCTGCCACGCCATCGTCGACCCAGCCCGGCGCCTCGTCGTCGACCGGCGACCCCGGCACATCGGCCCAACCGCCGACCACCGCGGCCACGGCGACCACCGCGGCCCCGACGACGGCGGCCCAGACGACGGCCGCCCCGACCACCGCCGCCCCGACAACGGCGGCGCCGACGACGGCGACCACCGCGGCCCCGACGACCGCCGCTCCGACAACGACGGCGGCTCCGACCACGACCGCCGCCTCGGCGACCGAGACCCGACCCGAGCTGCTGCGGCTGGAGCTGCCCGCGTTCGGCGGCGGCACGTTCGACCCCGATACCGTCGCCGGCCGCAACGTGATCCTCTGGTTCTGGGGAGCGCATTGAGGCATCTGCCAACGAGAAGCCGCTGCGGTCGCAGCGGCGACGCGAGACCACGCCGACGACTACGTCATCATCGGCCTGCCGCTCAGCGAGGGTGATCGGGCCGTCGCCGACTTCATCACCAACCGCAACGTCGACGGCATCACCCACGTGCTCGGCACGGACCGGTTGTGGGGTCAGTACGGGGCCAACAGCCTCCCGTCGTGGATGACGATCACCGCAGACGGCCAGACCCGCAGCGGCGGCGGCAGCATGCCCTCGTCGGTGCTCGACGGCTCCTGGACCACCTGAGTCGGTCGGACCCCGCTCACCCGACCCGACCGGATCAGCTCGACAGCCGCTCGGCCACCGCCGCCGTCCGCTCGACGAGATCGTCGACGGCGAGCTCGCCCGTCCCGGCGAGGGTGACGCCGACCCGCCCGTTCCACGGCTCGGTCCAGTGGTCGGGGATCGGTCGGCCGGTCAGCCCCCAGAGCGCGCCGACGGTGGCGCCGTTGCAGTCGGTGTCCCAGCCAGCGGCCACGGTCTCGCCGACGGCGACGTCGAAGTCGTCTGCTCCGGTCACGAGCCCCCAGACCACGATGGCCAGGTTGTTCACCGTGTGGACCGGCGACAGCTCGCCGTAGCGCTCGTGGATCGCCTCGGGCCCGTCGCCGGCCCGGGCCAGCTCGAGGCCGAACCGGGCGGCAGCCGCACAGTCCGACCCGTCGGGGATCTCGCCGAGCCCGCGCTCGACGGCGTCGGCCAGGGAGTCGGCGGCGGGGATGGCGGCCCCGATCGCGGCGACGGCAATGGCCCCGTTGACGCCCTCGCCCCGGTGGGACAGCTCGGCGTCGCGTCTCGCCAGGTCGGCGGCGAGTCCAGGCCGCCCGTGGCAGACCCAGCCGTAGAGGTCGGCCCGGATCTGGGCCCCGATCCAGTCGTTGAACTCGTTGTCGTTGCAGCGGGCCAGGTCGAAGCCGGGGTCGCCGCCGACGGGGAAGCCATAGCTCGACTCCTGCAGCAGGGTGACCAGGGCCGACCGCTCAGCCGTGAACACCATCCCGCCGGGCAGGTACCGGAGCCAGGCCCTGGCCACGTCCGCGGTGGTCAGCTCGGCCCCGTGCTCCTCCAACACGAGCAGGGCCAGCACCGAGTAGTTGATGTCGTCGTCCGGCTCGGAGCGGTCGAAGCGGCCACGGCAGGCGTCGGGGAAGTGGTTGGCCACCGGCGTGTCCTCGACCAGGGGGACGTAGTCCCGCAACGGCAGCGCGTCGGCCCGGCGCAGGTAATCGGTCAGTGCGTCGTGGCCGTGACGCATGGACAGCAGCTCGACCGGCTTGCCGAGCTGGCAGCCGCTGATCCGGCCATGCCACGCCGACCGGAGCCGCTGCCGCAGATCGTCGGGGCCGTGCTCGTCAGCCATCGGCTCAACGTAGGTCATGGCGGTCAACCGGTGCACGGCGCCGCGGCGACCTAGGTTTGAGGCATGAGCACGATCCGTTTCGACGTCGACGGTCACGTCGCCCGCATCACCATCGATCGCCCCGAGCGCATGAACGCGTTCGACGACCTGACCCATGTGGCCTTCAGCGAGGCCATCGATCGCTTCCAGGCAGACGACGATCTGTGGGTCGCCGTGTTGACCGGCGCCGGTGAGCGGTCGTTCTGTGCCGGACGCGACCTGAAGTGGACCGCCTCGATGGCCGACGCATCGCCGGAGGAGCGGGCGGCGTCGGCCGAGCGGATGGCGGGGGTGACCCGGCTGCAGGACCGGTTCGACCTGGTCAAGCCGCTGATCGCCAGGATCAACGGCGTTGCGCTCGGGGGCGGCCTCGAGCTGGCGTTGGCCTGCGACATCATCGTCGTCGCCGATCATGTCGAGCTCGGGCTGCCGGAGCCACGTCGTGGCCTGATCGCCGGGGCGATGGGCGTGCACCGCCTGCCCCGCCAGATCCCCCACCACCTGGCGATGGGCTACCTGCTGAGCGGGCGACACCTCAGCGCCACGAGGGCCTACGAGATCGGGCTGGTCAACGAGGTGGTGCCGATGGCGGAGCTCGACACCGCGGTCGACGCATGGGTGGCCGACATCCTGGCCTGCTCGCCCGTTGCGGTGCGGGCGACCAAACAGTCGGCGCTCGAGGCCATGCACCTCTCGCTGGCCGAGGCCAATCGGCACGTCGCCCCGTGGGAGGTCCGGCGCCGCACCAGCGCCGATGCCGTCGAGGGGCCACGGGCGTTCGCCGAGCGGCGAGCGCCGGAGTGGACCGGCCGATGACCATCGACCGTTCCGGCGCCGAGCCGGTCGGCCCCGGGACCGGCGTCGATCGCCACGAGCGACATCCCGGGTACTGGCCGTCGTCCTGGCCGGTCGAGTGCGGGGGCAATCGCCGTCAGAAGGCGGCGACCGGGCGGCTCGGCGCGGCCACCGGGACGGCCCGGGTGGTGACCAGGACCAACGGGCGCTGGAACGTGATGGTCATCGAGCGCGAGCCAGGGCAGTGGTACCTGGGCGGCACGATGGCGGCCTTCAGCGGACCGCCACCGTTCGGGTGGGTCGAACGCATCGACCCCGAGACCCTCGAACCGCTCGCCTCGTCGCCCGAGCTGCCCTGCGGCGAGCACGTGTGGTGCGGGGCGATCCTGGCCCACGCCAACGGCTCGGTCCATGCGGTCAACGGGTCGTACCTGCACCGCCTCGATCCGGACGACCTCGACGTCATCGCCGAGCGCCGGCTGCCGGTCGACCGGAGTCACAACGGTCTCCTGGCCCTGGCTGATGGCACGCTGATCACCAAGGACCTGCGGCTGGAGGGGCAGGGCGGCACCACCGTCACCCGGCTCGACCCGGACTCGCTCGAACTGGTCGGCGAGCCGCTCGTGCTCCCCGAGGGGTCGATGGGTCGCATCGCCGCCGACATCAGCAGCATCGACCCGGCCACCGGCCAGCCGGTCGAGCAGGTCTACGTGCCCGGCACCGAGCGACTGTGGCGTCTGGTGGTCACTGCGGACGGCCTCGACATCGACGACTGGCGACCCCGGTATCGCGTCGCCGGCGACGACCGGGGCCTCTCGTGGGACGCCTGCCTGTCCGCCGGTGCCTGCTGGATCATGGACGACGGCGACGTGCCGTCGGTCCGTCACATCCATCACGTGGAGCCGAACGGCCGCTTCGACGAGCCACCGGGCCGGGCGCTGTCCTGGCGCCAGCCGGCGCCGTGGTCTGGGCCGCAGCGACTGCTCCGCCTGTCGCTGGCCGACCCGGACGACGTCCGGTCGATCGAGCCGTTCGGCACACCTGGCGGCGGGATCATCGCCCCGCCGGTCAACGTGCCCGAGTGGGACCTCGCCGTCGCCTGGGACTCGATCAACGGGGGACTGGCCGGCGTCGACACCTCGGGCGACGACCTGGCGGTGCGGTGGCAGCTCGACGTCCGACCGTCGATGCAGCCGGTCGTGTACCCCGAGTCCGGCGAACTCGTCATCAACGACCTCACCGACGGCGGGTCGGACGATCTCGTCGTCGTCGACGTGGCCTCGGGGGAGCTGCTCGATCGGGTGGCCACGGGCTCCCGGATCGGCAACGGCATGTTCCTCACCGCAGACGGCGCCGGTGGCGTCTTCTACTGCTCGACGCTGACCGTGGCCCGGATCAGATGGTCCTAGCCGATGACGTCCCTCAGCCGGTGGTGGCCCGGAACAGCACGGTGTTGTCGACCTCGAGATCGGCGCCCCAGATCAACCTGGCCGTCTCGTACCAGCTGATCTCGTCGTAGCCGTCCTTCGGGTCGACGTCGCCCTCGGCCCACTCGACGGCCGGCGTCCAGGAACCGTCGTCGAAGCCGGACTCGGTCCAGCCGTCCGGGTTGTCGATGGCCTCGAACTGGCAGGTGGTGTCGGGGTCGGGGTCCTTCTCGCACCCGGTGTTGAGCGGCGCCTGGTGGACCACGAGGCTCGCCCACGAGGCGTCGGAGACGATCGCGGCGCCGGTCTCGTCGTCGGTGATCTGGGCGATCAGGCCGCCGTCGCCCATCTGCTGCTTCGACTCGCCGATGTACTCGATGCCCGAGTCGGTCTCCTTGAAGTCCTTGGCCTCGATGGCGATCGTCAGCGGGTAGGTGGCCTCGAAGGTGAAGGTCTCGGCGTTGAACGACCGCTCGGTGGTGATCGGCACCGAGTCCTCGCCGACCAGCTCGCCATTGACGTAGAGGGCGAACCAGTTGTCGGCCCAGATCTCGGCGGTGAACGTCGAGGTGGCGCCGACCTCCCCGCTGACCGTCTCGGCCGGGGCGGCCTGGGTGGTGGCCGACGAGCCGCACCCGGCGAGCACCGCCAGGGTGATGACGCCGATGAGGGCGGTCGGTGCGGTTGGCAGGCGGTTCATGGGTGCTCCGTTCGCGTTTGGCGTGGTGCCGGCCGCTTGGTGCCGGCGACGGTTGGGTCAACGTACGTCGGTCGTGGCGGCGTCGGAAGTGCGAGTCGGCAGCTTTCGTCGCCGGCCGCCGAGCCGTTCGACACGGTGGGAGGGGTGCCGGTCGGCACTGCCGATTGGCACTTGTGCCCGGGCCACGACCTCCCGACAATGGCGTGATGCACCCGCAGGAACCGACGTGGCGCTCCGATCTGGCCCTCGCCTGGTTGGTCGGCCTCGGGGTGTTCGTCGCCGGCGTCTACGACTGGGCCCAGGGCCAGGCCCCGGAGTCCGTGCTGCCGTTGCCGCCCACCGCCCGTTTCGTCGCCTTCACCGTCCTCACCGGGCTCGTCGTCGGCCTGGCCTCGCTCGCCGCCATCGGACGGCCCCAGCCCAACTGGTGTGACGGCGCGCTGGTTGCGGCGCTGGCGGCGACCATCGTCGCCGACCCGACCTATGCGTCGCTGCTCGTCGCCATCCCGCTGATCGACATCCGCCGCCGGGCCGCCGACCCGCTCCGGCGGTGGCTCACGATCGCCACCCTCGTCGCCGTCGCCGTCGTCGTGGCCACCGAGCAGACCCGCCCGGTGGCCGTCGAGGTCGAGGGCATGCTCGTGCTCGGTATCGCGCTGACCATCATGGTCATGCTCGGCGATGCACTGCGGCGGATGGACGAGGTGCGGGCGGTCGAGGCGGAGCTGGTCCGGGCCGACGAGCGCAACCGACTCGCCCAGGAGCTGCACGACAGCCTCGGCCACAACCTCCTGGCCTGCTCGATCCAGCTCCGCAATGCGGCGGTCCAACAGCACCGGGACGCCGAGGCGACCACGCGGGCCATCGATCTCGCCGGTCGAGCCGTGGCCGAGGCGCTCGCCGACACCCGGCTGTCGGTCGACACCATCCGGACCGATGGTGCCGGGTTCTCACTCGGCGCCGCGTTGCCCGACCTGGTCACCCGGGCGGCACCGACGGCGATGACCGTCGACCTCGATCTCGCCGGCGACCACCGGGCGCTCGATCAGCTCACCCAGATCACCCTCTACCGGGTGGCCCAGGAGGCGTTGAGCAACGTGGTGCGCCACGCCAACGCCGAGGCGGCCACGATCCGGACCCGGGTGACGCCGTCGACCGCGGTGCTGGAGGTGTCGGACGACGGCGACGGCTTCGACCCGACGTCGGCAACGGGTTCGGCCGCCGGCCTGCAGAGTATCCGTGAGCGCCTGGCTCGCGTCGGTGGCCGACTCGACGTCGCCACCGAGAAGGGTGGGGGCACGACCCTGACCGCCGTGGTCACCCGAGGACGGGCGGTCCGAGGATGAGCGGCTCGACGACGGGTGACGAGCGCCCCCCGATCCGGGTGATGGTCGCCGACGATCAGTGGATGATCCGCGAGGGCCTGGCGTCGCTGGCCACGATCGACGGTGACATCGAGGTGGTCGCCGTCGCCGGTGATGGGGCCGAGGCCATCGAGCTGGCCGAGCGCCACCGGCCCGAGGTCGTGTTGATGGACATCCGGATGCCGGTGGTCGACGGCATCGCCGCAACCGAGGCGATCCTGGCCGGCGACCCGGGTGCGAAGGTCCTGATGCTCACCACGTTCGACGACCACCAGCTCATCGAGCGATCGCTGGCCGTCGGCGCCGTCGGCTACCTGACCAAGGACATCGCCGCCACCGATCTGGCCCAGTCGATCCGGTCCGCCGCCGCTGGCGTGGTGCAGCTCAGCCCCGACGTGACCCGGATCCTGCTCGACACGAGCCGGGATCGGGCAACGGCGCCCGATCCCGTCGGGGTACCGCCGGAGCCGACGGTCTCGCCCGCCCCCGATCCCGGTCCGCTCGATGAGCTCACGGCGAGGGAACGGGAGGTGCTGGTGCTCGTCGCCCGCGGTCTCAGCAACCGGGAGATCGGACGGGAACTGCACCTCAGCGCCGGCACGGTCAAGAACCACGTGTCGACGATCCTCCGCCGGCTCGGGATCTCCGATCGCACCCAGGCCGCGGTCATCGCAGCCCAGCACCGGCTCATCTGAGCCGACGGGGAGGGCCCGCCGACGGGGCGCAGACACGCCAGGTGGTGATCGTCTGGGCGGTCTCGTCGCGCCCGGGGTGCAGCGGCGCTGGCGGGGTCCGTTCGACCGGTTCCCAGTCCCCGGCCTCGGTCAGCGCAGCGGTATGCGGGCGGAGCTGGACCTCGACGTCGAGCCGCTGGGTCACGGAGACGAGCCCGCCCGGTCTGGTGACGCGGGCCAGCTCGGCGAAGGCCTCGCCGCCGACGTGGCCGTGGGTGAAGACACCACTCGACACCACGGCACCGACGGCGCCGTCGGCGAACGGCACGTCGTACAGCGAACAGAGGATGAGGTGGTCGTAGACGCCGGACCGGGCGGCGACCGCGAGCATGCCACCACTCAGATCGACGCCGACGAGTCCCCCGGCCCACCCGGCCCGGCGGAGGGCGACGCCGAGCCGGCCGGTGCCGCAGCCGGCGTCGACGATCGGACGGTCACGGCCGGTGCCGGCCCGGGCGCGGGCGCCGAGGCGCCGCGCTGCGTCGACGACCAGCTCGGGGCCACGCCAGCCCCAGCCGTCGTGGTCGTCGTCGTAGGTGGCGGCCCACCGGTCGTAGCGGGCCACCAGGTCGTCCGGCCAGACGGCGAGGATCTCGTCGAGCCGGTCCGGTTCTGTCATCGGTCGCCGCCGGCCCGGCGGTCAGGACAGGTTCCCGCTCGGCAGCGGCTGATGCTCGGTGCCGGTCCCGAAGTGGGCCCGGAGCCGACGCAACCGGCTGTGGACCTGGTCGCGATCGACGGTGCACAGGCGGAGGTGGCGCCGGGAGGCGGCGTCGAAGCCGTCGCGGCCATGCAGGACGCGCTGGTTGTCGTAGACCAACGCCTCGCCGGCCCGCAGGGCTCGGTGCCAGCGGTAGTCGTCGCCACGGACGGCCCTGGCGAAGCGTCGCATGGCCGGGTAGAGCCGCTCGGCGAGATCGGCGTCGACGGACAGGACACCCATGGCCCGCTCGTGGAAGCGGATCCCACACGGGTCGCCCCGCCGGTCGGTGGCGATGATCGGGGCCGAGGCCAGGAGGTGGACCTCGTCGCCCTGGTCGACCGTCTCGTCTCGCCGGTGGGCGAAGTCGACCGGAACGGTCGACAGCAGGTCGAAGTCATCCGGTGCCGCACGCCGGATGTCCTCGGCAACGGCGAAGCCGTCGACGATCGAGCTGCCACCGCCGGCGGCGCTCGGGACGACGCAGTGCAGGATGCTGACGCCCGCCGGGTTGTACCGATACGGATCGTCGGTGTGCGGGTCGAGTGCGTCGGCGGTCTGCGACGGGGTGAAGGCGTCCGGCTCGCTGACGATGTCGAAGATCCGCCCGAAGTCGGTCTCGCGAATCGGCCCGAGCAGCGCCGCCAACGTCTCGGTTGCGGCGGCGTCCGGTACGCCCGTGACCAGCGCCGCACCCGTACGGGCGACGGCCTCGAGCAGCCCGAGCTGGCCGGCCGACCGGAGACCGAGGTCGGCGAACGGCAGCCGCGGCAGCTCGTCGCCGGCTCGCCAGGTCACGACCGCAGTCGTCACGTCGGTCACCGTTTGATGCCGGTCGAGCAACCAGTCGACGGCGAAGGTGTCCCTCGTGCCGTCGCTGAAGCTGATCTCGACGTGGTCCCCCGACGCCGTGGTCGTTGCGTCGAGCAGCGACAGGTCGTCGGCGAGGTCGGCCATCGAGAACGAACGGAACAGCGACGCCCGCTGGCCGATCGAGGGGCAGTTGTGGCGAAGCCAGAAGCGATTGAAGCGCAACCGCTCGCCGGTCGAGACGGTGAGGGTGAGCTCGTCGGCCGTCGTCCCCAGCTCACGGACCCGGATGTGGGTGGTCTCGACGTCGCTCGGCCCGACCCGGCTGGTCCTGGGCTGGCGACGGGTGGCCGACATGGGTCGAGCCTAGGAACGAGCGGTTGCCTTGGGCAAGCGACCGGCCGGCCGAGCGCAGCGCGCCCGCATCGCCCCGACCGTTCCTGCATGGTCACGTGCCGGTTCTTCTCCCGGGTCTCCTGACAGGCCTTCTGCCAGTACACCTGGCAGTACATTCACGGGCCGGGCTAGCGTGGCTCCATGGGTCGCCACCTG
>JBCCVL010000112.1:0-21632 GCA_039195375.1 Actinomycetota bacterium | reverse complement strand
CGGTGCCGCCGGACGGCTCAGCCATGGGCGGTGAGCTGGAGGTTGTCGCGCACCTGGGCCGGGGTCAGCACTGCGTAGTTCTGGGCCTGGAGGATCTCGACCGCCCGCTCGACGAGTTGGGCGTTGGTGGCCAGCTGCCCCGGACCGAGGTAGAGGTTGTCCTCCAGCCCGACGCGCACGTTGCCGCCGGCCAGGGCGGCCAGCGACACGTACCGGAGCTGGTTCCGTCCGAGCGAGAAGGCCGAGAACGTCCAGTTGTCCGGCACGTTGTTGCGCATGGCCAGGAAGGTGTTGAGGTCGTCCGGCGCTCCCCACGGCACCCCCATGCACAGCTGGATCAGCACTGGTTCGGGGATCACGCCCTTGTCGACGAGGTGCCGGGCGTGGGCGAGGTGCCCGGTGTCGAAGGCCTCGATCTCGATGCGGACGCCGAGCTCGCTCATCTGGGCCGCCATCGCCTCGAGCATGGCCGGCGTGTTGGTCATCACGTAGTCGCCCTCACCGAAGTTCATCGACCCGCAGTCGAGGGTGCAGATCTCGGGCATGACCTTGCGCACGTGCTCGACCCGTTCGGTCGCGCCGGCCATGTCGGTGCCGTCGCCGGCCGGGGGCAGCGGCCGCTCGACGTTGCCGAGCACGAGATCGCCGCCCATGCCGGCGGTCAGGTTGAGCACGACGTCGGTCCCGGACGACCGGACCCGGTCGGCCACCTCCTGGTAGAGGTCGACGCCGCGGGCCGGCATCCCGGTCTCGGGGTTGCGCACGTGGATGTGGACGATGGCGGCGCCGGCCTTGGCCGCGTCGATGCAGTCGGCCGCGATCTCGGCCGGCGTCACCGGCACCTTGTCGGACTTGTGGGTGGTGTAGCCGGCGCCGGTCACGGCGCAGGTGATGAAGACGCCGTCGTGCATGCGGTGCTCCTTCGGGTGTGGTCTCGGGGTGTTGGTCGGACGTTCAGCGGGACGGCGATGCCGACCGGCGGCTGGCCTGGCGGAGGCGGGACAGGATCTCGTCGTGGTCGAGGTAGATGCCTCGGAGGTGGCGATGGCCACCACCGTCGGCGTCGTAGCCGTCGCGGCCGTGGAGGACCCGGCGGTTGTCGAAGCCGACGATGTCGCCGGGGGTGAAGGGGTAGCGGAGCTGGAACCGGGGGTCGGCGGCGAGGCGGGCGAAGCAGCGGAGAGCGTCGTAGGCCCGTGGCTGGTCGGCCTCGTCGCAGTCGGGGAAGCCGCGCACCGGGTGGAAGGCCCGGATGGTCAGCGGACGGTCGTCGCCGCCGTCGATCAGCGGACCGCTCCAGCGGTGGTCGACGGCCGGCCCGCGGTTGAAGAACACCCAGCGCAGCGTGGTCAGCGCCTCGTGGTGCTCGGGGTGCTCGGTCGCCAGGTGCCCGACGAGCGCGAGCCCGTCGGTCATCGTCGACCAGCCGCCGGCTGCGGTGTTGACCAGGCAGTGCAGGATCTGGAATCCAGGCGGGGTCTCCCTGGTCGGCAGGTCGGTGTGGGGGCAGAGCCGGACGGTGGTGTTGGCCGTCGAGTTCGGCTCGACCGATGCCCGGACGTCCCAGATGGGACCGAAGTTGGTGTCGCGGATGGCGCCGATCCTGGCCCCGATGCCGAGCAGCAGGTCCGGATCCGTGCCGGCGCCGGTGAGGCGGGCCAGACCGTACCGGGCGAGATCGCCGAGCCAGGCGACGAGCAGTTCGTCGTCGGAGGCGATGGCGGCCCCGTCCCTGGTCGGCGGTGCGCCAAGGTCGGTGGCCAGCCACGGGACGGGCTCGGGCAGACCGGCGGCCGGCCGGTGGGCTCCTTCGGCCACGTGGCGGAGCCAGCCCGGGTGGAACAGCGCCGGGGCGACGGTCCGCTGCCCCGAACCGCTCCAGGTCACGGCGACGGCGCCACCATCGATCAGCTCGGCCGTGGCCACGGTGAGGTCGTCGGGGAGATCGGCCGGGTCGAGCACGCTCTCCCGGGTGGTGGGGTCGATCGCTCGGCCGATGGTGTTCTCGGCCAGCCACAGGTCGAAGGCCCGGAGCCGCAGGCCGTCCGGCCAGTCGAGCTCGACGAAGCGGCCATCGACCCGAACGGTGCTCGGCACCGCCCACGGGTAGTGGTAGAAGTCCGGGGTCAGGATCTCCTCCGAGCGGGAGGGAGCGGTCTCCGTCACGTCGCCTCGGCCTCCGGGATCGTCGACGTCTGCGGACCAGAACTGTCGCACGCCGAGGGTCTCCAGTCGAGCCCGTCACCATTGCTGGTAGCGTCCCGGGCATGGACATGAACGAGTTCAACCAGGGTGTGATCGAGGAGTTCCGGGCCAACGAGGGCCGGGTCGGCGGGCCGTTCGAGGGAGCGCCGATGATCCTCGTGCATCATACGGGGGCCAAGACCGGCACCGAGCGGGTCACGCCGCTGGTGTACCGGCCGGACGGCGACACCTGGGTGATCTTCGCCTCGAAGGCCGGGGCGCCGAGCCATCCGCACTGGTACCACAACCTGATCGCCAACCCGCAGACCACGATCGAGGTCGGGACCGAGACGATCGAGGTCGACACCGTCGAGGTGACCGGTGAGGAGCGCAGCCGCATCTGGGAGGCCCAGAAGCGGGATGCCCCCCAGTTCGCCGAGTACGACGCCAAGACCGACCGGGAGATCCCGGTCCTCGTCTTCTCCCGTCGCTGAGGTCCGATCGGGTCGGTCGATCTGGGCCGACCCGATCAGCGCGCCGTCGGCCGCAATCGCTCAGCCGCCGGAGGCGGCCGAGTCGCCCTCGGGGTCGGCGGTGGCGTCGTCCCAGGCGTCATCGAGCCAACCGTCCGGCAGGGCGACGACCTGGGGGCCGCGGGTGTGGCCACGAGCGACCCGCCGGTTCTCGTCCGGCAGGGGCGCGTCCGCGAGGGTGGCCAGCAGCTCACCGAGCTGGTCGAGTGACTCGACGCGGCCGAGCCGCCCCCGGATCTCACCGCCCACCGGGTAGCCCTTGAGGTACCACGCGGTGTGCTTGCGGAACTCGCGGATGCCCCGATGGTCACCGAACCACTCGACGAGCAGCTGAGCGTGCTCGGTCATGATGTCGACGACGGCGGCCACGGTCGGGGCCTCGGGGATCGGCTCGCCGGTGAAGGCCGCGGCCAACTGTCCGAACAGCCATGGTCGACCGAGGCAGCCCCGCCCGATCACGACGCCGTCGCAGCCGGTCTCGGCCATCATGGCCAGGGCGTCGCCGGCCTCCCAGATGTCGCCGTTGCCGAGCACCGGGATCGACGTGACCGCCTCCTTGAGCCGGGCGATGGTCGACCAGTCGGCCTGGCCGGCGTAGAGCTGGGCAACGGTCCGGCCGTGCAGGGCCACGGCGCCCACGCCCTCGTCCTCGGCGATCCGCCCGGCATCGAGGTAGGTGAGGTGCTCGTCGTCGATCCCGACCCGGAACTTCACGGTCACCGGAACCGCCCCTGCGGCCTCGACGGCGGCGGCCACCACCCGGCGGTACAGCGATCGCTTCCACGGCAGGGCCCCGCCGCCGCCGTTGCGGGTCACCTTGCGGACGGGGCAGCCGAAGTTGAGGTCGATGTGGTCGACCCGACCCTCACCGACCAGCTGCGACACCGCCTCGCCGGCGTAGCGGGGGTCGACCGCCGCCAGCTGCAGGCTCCTCGGGGTCTCGTCCGGGGCGAAGCTGGCCAGCTTCTCGGTCTTCTCGTTGCCCTCGCACAGCGCCCGAGCCGAGATCATCTCGCTCACGTACAGCCCGGCGCCGAACCGCCGGCAGAGGCGCCGAAACGGGGCGTTGGTCACGCCCGCCATCGGGGCGAGCACCACCGGGACGTCGACCGCCAGCGGGCCGATGGTCAGGGCCGGTCCGCTGCCGGCGCTGCGCTGGTCGATGGTTGCGGTCACCCCTCCAGGATGCCCGCTCGCCGCCCGTCTGCCTCGATCCACCCGGTCGGCGGTCGGCGGGCGGACGTCGGCCGCCCGGTCAGGTGGAGGCGGTCTGGCTGACGCTCCCGCCTGGCCCGGTGGCCTGGAGCGTGACCGCCTGGCCGGCGGGGCTGCAGAAGGTGTGACCCCCGTTCGGGGCCCCGCCGATGGAGCCGCCCGGGAACGTCAGGGTGACGCCATCCGCATTGGCGGTGTCCCATTCGGCCTCGAAGGGTCGTCCGACGTCGGGATCGCAGGTGCCGTTGGCGTTCGGTACGACGGTGAACGACTCGATCGTCGGCTCGGCCGCGGTGGTGGGCGGCTCGCTCGTCGTGGTCGACTCGGTTGTCGTGGTGCCGAGCGTTGTGGTCGTGCCGAGGGTGGTGGTCGTCGACGCACTCGTCGTCGTGCCGAGGGTGGTGGTGGACTCGCTCGTGGTCGTGTCGGCCGACGTCGACGTCGTCTCGACGGTGGTCGACGTGGTGCTGTCGGTCGAGGAGCTGCTCGTCGAGTCGTCGACGCTGGTGGTGGTGTCCTCGGTGGTGGTGGTCGAGCCGCTGGTCGTGGCCGGTCCGCTGGTGGTGACGGCCCGGGAGGTGGTCGTCCGCCTGGTGACGGTCGGGCTGGCCGGGGCCTCGGCCTCCTCGGTGGTCGATGACGATGGCGTGAAGCTGGCCGGGCCAGCCGGATCGTCGTCGTCGCTGCCCTCCTGGGTGGCCGGGTCGGACTCGGTGCCGTCGGTGCCGTCGGTGCCGTCGGTGGCGACGGTGCTGACGGCGGCCAGGCCGGTGGTGTCGTCGTCACGGAGGACGAAGGCGGCGATGCCGACCAGCACCAGCAAGGCGGCCACGCTTCCGCCGGCCATCGCCAGCACGCGACCACGATCGACGATCGGGGCCAGCAACCGCTCGGGCTCCCACACCGGGGCGACGGTCGCAACCGGCGCGGGCGTTGGCGCCGATGGCGCCCCGGCGACGGGGACGGGTGTCGGCTCGGGCGCGAGCACGTTGGCGCCGACGGGCTGGATGACGGGTGGTGCCGTCGGGGTCGAGGTCGGTCCGGGTGCGTTGGTCGTGACGGGCCCGTCTGCGCCAGCGGGTTGCCGGCCGAGGCCGTCGATGGCGGAGGTGGTGCCGGGGTCGGATCCGGTCGCCGGCTCGGGCCGGCCAGGGCCCGGATCGCCTGGCCCGGTCTCCCCACCCGCGTCGGAGCCGGGATCGACGCCATCGGCCGGGTCACCGCCCCAACCGTCACCGGCGTCGCTCCCCGATGGCGCATCGATCTCGGCGGCCTCCGCCCCACCGGTCGCAGCGTCGACCTGGCCCGCGGCGTCGGCCGCTTCGGCCGCTCGCTCCAGGACGCCGGCGATGGCGTCGCCGGGGACGCCGGCCGCCTCGAGTGCCGCTGCGGCCTTGATCTTGAGGTGCGGCGGGACCAGCAGCAGCGGCACGGCGGCGAACAACTTGGCCGGGTCGACCAGCGACGCCTGCTCCGCCGAGCAGCGCTCGCAGCGCTGCTGGTGCCGTTTGACCGCCCGGGCCACCGACCGGTCGAAGGCCTTGCGTCCCGACACCGCCTGCGCCAGCCCATCGCACAGCGGCTGCCCCCTTCGCCAGAGGAGATAGGAGGCCACGGCGTCGCCGAGCCGGCTGCGGAGTCGGAACAGCTGCTGGTGGGCGGCGTTGGCCTCGACACCGAGCTCGACGGCGATCTCGGCCGGACTGAGACCGTGACGGAGGTGGAGGTCGAGGAGGCTGACGTCGCGCTCGCCGAGGGCGGTTGCGGCGGCCCACACCAGCTCCTGGCGGTCCCGGATCTCGCTGACCACGTCGGGCTCCGGCTGACGCTCGGCCCCGACCGGGTCGTCCAGGCCCCGATCTCGGAGCCCGGTCACGACCTCGTCGCCCGTTGCCCGGGAGCGACCCTCCCGAGCCAGCCGGTTGAGGGCCCGGTTCCTCGTGCTCCGCAACAGCCAGCCGCCGAACGCCTCCGGATCGTTGAGCTGATCGAGCTTCTGCCAGGCCGACACGATGGCATCCTGGGCGACGTCGGCTGCGAGGTCGTCGTTGCGGAGGATGGTTCGGGCGACGTTCCAGGACCGGTCGAACCAGCGCTCGAACAGCAGGCCGTACGCCCCGGGGTCATCGCCCCGGGCGGCGAGGACCAGCTCGCTGTCCGATCGTCGATCCACCACCCGGTCGCTCCTCTCCGTCGGGTGCCCCACCGCTCTGCCTTCAAGCTAGGCCACGATGTGGCCGTTGACCCGTCGAGCCCGATCCACATCCGCCTCACCGGATGTGGATCGGCGTGCCGAGCGGCAGCAGCGCGGCCAACTGTTCGACGATGTCGTTCGGGACCCGGATACATCCGTGGCTGGCGTCCCGACCGATCGAGTTGGGGTCGTTGGTGCCGTGGATGCCGATCTGGCCGTCGCCGCCGGCGAACTCGGTCAGGGTCTCGGAGTAGCCGGAGAGCCCGATGGCGAAGGGCCCGTAGGCGCCGAGGGGGTCGGGGGTCTCCAGCTTGTCGGTGACGTAGAAGGTGCCGACCGGCGTCGGGTTGTCTGCGGTGCCGATCGCCACCGGGGTGCTCAGGAGGGTTTGGTCACCCTGGCGGACGCTGAGGGCCCTGGCCTCGAGGTCGATGTGGACCCGCAGGTCGAGCTCCTCGACCTGGGCCAGACCGGCCGGGATCCAGCCGGAACGATGGTTTGGACGGACCGGGAGGCGGACCTTGAGCCAGCCGTCGCGCTCCTCCTCGACCAGCAGCACCCGCGGGGTGCCGAAGGTCGTGGCCGGCTGCAGCGTGAGGACGCCGACGCCGCCAGGGGCGTCGAACACGTCGATCGGGCCGCCGGTGACGATGGCCCTGGTCGAGGCGTCGACGAAGGCCGGGTCGGACACGTCGGCCATCGTCGCCTGGTCGGACGGGTCCGGGGTGGTCGACGTCGAGGGGTCGGGCGTGACGACCACCCCCGAGTCGAGCGAGTCGCCGCTCGCCCCCGGCAGGGTGCACGAGGTCGTGAGCAGCATCACGATCGCCGCCAGGACCAGGAGGGCCAGCATGCGGACCCGGTAGGGCCGGTGGTCGATCGGCCGGAATGGCTCGACGGTCGTGGTGGTCATGGTGGTTCCTGTCTGGGCGGTTGCGGTTGGTGTCGGTGTGGTCCGGGTGGCCGCTGCCGCCTCGGCGGCGGTCGGGGCATCGATGGTCGGGGCGCTGGTCGTGGTGGCGCTGGTGGTGGGGGCGGAGCTGGTGGCCATGGTCGTCGTCCTCGTTCCTTGGTTCGTCTCGGGTGTCGGGGTCGGGTTCGTCTGCGGCTGATCAGCCGGTGAAGTTCGGGACGCCGGGGCGGGGGGTGTCGAGGTCGACGGTCCCGTCATCGGTCGGGTTGTCGGCCGGGCCGTCGCCCGGGTCGTCACCGGGGTCGGCCGGCTCGTCCGGGTCGTCGCCCGGCTGCTCGGGGTCATCGGGCTGCTCGCCGTCGCCCGGCTCGGGCTGGTCGCCGTCACCGGGGGTCGGCTCCTCGGGATCGGTCGGCTCCTCCGGATCGGTCGGCTCCTCCGGATCGGTCGGCTCCTCCGGATCGGTCGGCTCCTCGGGATCCGTCGGCTCCTCGGGATCGGGATCCTCGTCACCATCACCGCCGCCGTCACCGCCACCGGGGTTGCAGTTGTTGCCGAGGATGTCCTCGATGCAGGGCGGGTCGGTGGTGACGATGCCACTACCGGGCAGCGTCGGGTCGACCTCCGGGTCGGGGTCGGGCGGGCAGAAGATCCCGAAGTCCTCGCAGGGATCGGGGAGACCGATGGTGATCTCGCCGCCACCGGCCGGGAGGTTCGGATTGATCTGGGGGTCGGGGTCGGGCTCGGGGATGACGCAGCCGGTGAGCTCCGGGCAGCGAGCGGTGATGGCCGGCTCCTCCGTCGGGACCGGGATGCTGGCCGAGGCCATCGAGACGGGGTCGGTGAGCCCCAGGGTCAGGATCATGGCTCCGGCGATCAGGGTCTTGCGCATCGGTTCTTCTCCTCCGTTGATCCACCGTCGTTCGGTGGTGTTCGACCGTCCTGACCGGTGGCCACGCCCGGCCTTACCGGTTTGGCGAAGAAAAATCGGAGGAAGCGGGCAGACGGGGGTGGCCGCTCGGCTGGCGCTGTGGCACCGTGTCGGCCATGGAGCTGCGAGACCGCGTTGCCGTGATCACGGGAGGGAGCGGAGGGATCGGCCGGGCACTGGCCCGTGCCTTCCTCGACGAGGGGGCTCGGGCGGTCGTGTTGGCCGATCTCGACGCCGGGGCGGTCGAGGCCGCAGCGGGGGAGATCAACGCCGCCGTCGGTGGCGACCGGTGTGCGGGTCTGGTCTGCGACGTCACCGACGAGTCGCAGGTGGCCGAGCTGGTCGAGGCAACGCTCGAGGCGCACGGTCCCATCGACCTGTTCTGCTCCAACGCCGGTTCGGGGGCCGAAGGGGTCCTGCTCGATGCCCCGAACGAGTCGTGGGACCAGCAGTGGAACCTGCACGTGATGGCCCACCTGTACGCCGCCAGGGCCGTGGTCCCGTCGATGGTGGCCAACGGTGGGGGCTACCTCCTCAACACCGCCTCGGCCGCCGGGCTGCTCGCCGCCATCGGGTCAGGGCCGTACACCGTGACCAAGGCGGCGGCGGTGAAGCTGGCCGAGTTCCTGTCGATCACGCACGGCGACGACGGCATCCGGGTGTCGGTCCTGTGCCCCCAGGGGGTCAACACCGCCATGGCTCCCCGCAGCCTCGGCGACGGTCAGACCGATGGCATCATCGAGCCGGACGAGCTGGCCAGGGTCACGGTCGAGGCGATCGGTGAGGAGCGGTTCCATGTGCTGCCCCACCCGGAGGTGGCCGACTATCTCAAGCGCAAGGCCGACGACCCCGACCGCTGGCTCCGAGGCATGCGCCGGCTCCGGGCCCGCTCGCTTGACCTGACCGAGGGAGGCTCCTGACATGACCGACGTCCGATTCGAGGCGGTGGCCAACGGCGACGTCACCATCAACGTCGCCATCCGGGGCGACGGCCCCCAACCGATCGTGTGCGTGCACGGCTGGCCGGAGCTCTGGTACTCGTGGCGCCATCAGCTCGACCACTTCGGGGCACCGGGGAGCGGCTACACCGTCGCCGCGGTCGACGTCAGGGGCTACGGCGGCTCGTCGGCGCCCCACCCGGTCGAGGACTACACGTTGACCAGGATCTGCGGCGACATCGCAGCCGTGATCGACGCCGTCGGCTCCGGGACCCCGGCGATCGTGCTCGGGCACGACTGGGGGGCGCCGATCGCCTGGAACACCGCCCGGCTGCACGCGTCGAGGGTGCGTGCGGTCTGCGGGTTGAGCGTGCCCTACTTCCCCGTCGGCCCGGACAACCCACTCGACCGGTGGCGTGGTCTCTACACCGAGCAGGGCAAGTTCTTCTACCAGATCTACTTCGAGGACGAGGGGGTGGCCGAGGCCGAGCTCGGGGCCGACACGCTCACCAGCATCCGCAAGATCTACTTCGCAGCCTCCGGCGATGCGAACGGGGCTGACTTCGTCCGGGAGAAGCCGGCCGACGCCGCCATGCTCGACGGCCTGATCGATCCCCAGCCGTTCCCCGCCTGGTGCTCGCCCGCGGACCTGCAGGTGTTCGCCGACGGGATCGACGCCAACGGCTGGCGCGGGCCGCTCAACCGCTACCGGGCCCAACCGCTCGACGCCGTCGAGCTCGGTTCGCTCAGCGACCCCGGACCCAACATCGTGCAGCCGGCGGCGTTCATCGGTGGGGAGTTCGACGTCGTCCGGGCCTTCGCCGAGGGCGTCGACCCCTACGACTTCGCCGACATCGCCTGCGACGATTTCCGGGGGACGACGGTGGTGCCTGGCGCCGGCCACTGGGTTCAGCAGGAGGCGCCGGAGGCCACCAACGAGGCCATCGCCGCCTTCTTCGCCACGCTCTGAGCCCCGCCGGACCGGCCGAGCCGGTCGGTGCTGATCGGCTCCGGTTGCTGTTGGGCCGGTGGTCGACGTCGGTCGCGGGCGCGCCGACGAGACCAGCTGGCCGAATGATTGACGTCCGGCGTCCAACCGGCAACGGTAGGTCCCGTGATCAGGGGTGATCGGGGAACCACCGATTGGGAGTCGTCGGGTCGGGTGGATGCCACGGGTGGTGGTTGCCGGTCTCGGGTGACCGGCGGTGACGCGGTGTTGGATGATTGGGAGTTGTCGTCGGGTCGGGTGGGTGCCACGGGTGGTGGTTGCCCGTCTGGGGCCACTGGCGGTGACGCGGTGTTGGTTGGCCGGGAGTCGTTTGCGGGTCGGGTGGGTGCCACGGGTGGTGGTTGCCTGTCTGGGGCCACTGGCGGTGACGCTGGATGAGAAAGGTCCTGATCGCCAATCGGGGGGAGATCGCCATCCGGGCCTTCCGGGCTGCGACCCAGCTCGGCATCCGCACGGTTGCGATCCACACGTGGGAGGACCGGGGCTCGCTCCACCGGATCAAGGCAGACGAGTCCTACGAGATCGGTGAGCGGGGTCACCCGGTGCGGGCCTACCTCGACCACGACCTGATCGTGACCACCGCCATGCGGGCCGAGGCCGATGCGATCTATCCCGGGTACGGCTTCCTGTCGGAGAGCCCCGATCTGGCCGAGGCCTGCGAGCGGGCCGGCATCACGTTCGTCGGGCCGGACGCCCGGGTGCTGGAGCTGACCGGCAACAAGATGCGGGCCCGAGCTGCGGCCGAGGCGGCCGGGCTGCCGGTGTTGCGCCAGTCACCACCGATCGAGCGGGCCACCGACGCCGTCGAGCATGCGGCCGAGATCGGCTTCCCGATCTTCGTCAAGGCGGCGGCCGGCGGCGGCGGTCGCGGCCTTCGTCGGGTCGACGACCCGGCCGACCTGGTCGAGGCGGTCGACGTGGCTCGCCGGGAGGGCGAGTCGGCCTTCGGCGACCCGACGGTGTTCCTGGAAGAGGCGATGACCGACGTCCGCCACATCGAGGCCCAGGTCCTGGCCGACGGGGCCGGCAACGTGGTCCACCTCTTCGAGCGGGACTGCTCGGTCCAGCGTCGCTTCCAGAAGGTCGTCGAGCTGGCCCCCGCCCCCGACCTCGACCCCGGGGTGCGGGACCAGCTGCTCGACCACGCCGTCGCCTTCGCTCGCTCGATCGACTACCGCAACGCCGGCACCGTCGAGTTCCTCGTCTCGGGCCGCCGTTCCGGCGGCGGTCTATCGGGCCGCCCGAGCGGCGGGGCCGGCGATGACCAGCAGCACCGCCACGTCTTCATCGAGATGAACCCCCGGATCCAGGTCGAGCACACGGTGACCGAGGAGGTGACCGACGTCGATCTGGTCGAGTCGCAGCTCCGGATCGCCGCCGGGGCGACGCTGCCCGACCTCGGACTGACCCAGGACGCCATCGCACTGCGTGGCTTCGCCATGCAGTGCCGGGTCACGGCCGAGGACCCGGCGGCGGACTTCCGGCCGGACACCGGACGCATCGTGGCCTACCGGGCCGCCGGCGGGGCCGGGGTCCGGCTCGACGGTGGCGGCGGCTACCAGGGGGCGGAGATCACCCCGTACTTCGACTCGCTGATCGAGAAGATCACCTGTCGCGGTCCCGACTTCGCCACGGTGGTGCGCCGGGCCCAGCGGGCGCTGGCCGAGTTCCGGATCCGGGGTGTGGCCACCAACCTGCCCTTCCTGCGGGCGATCGTGGCCGACGAGCAGTTCGTCTCCGGTCAGGTCACCACCGACTTCATCGCCATGCGGCCGGAACTGACCTCGGCGTCGGTCGGGGCCGACCGGGCCACCCGACTGCTCCGCTACCTGGCCGACGTCACCGTCAACCAACCGAACGGCGAGGCCCCGACCCGGGTCGAACCGGCCGGCACGCTGCCGGGGGCGCGGGCCGCCGACGGTCTACCCGATCGGCGGTCGGTTCGGCGACCGGCCAACGATCGCGCGGCCAACGGTCCACCGCCGGACGGCTCCCGCCAACGCCTCGAACGGCTCGGACCCGAGGGGTTCGCCGCCGACCTCCGGGCGGCCGAGCCGCTCGCCGTGACCGACACCACGCTGCGCGACGCCCACCAGTCGATCCTGGCCACCCGGGTCCGGACGATCGACCTCGTCGCCGGGGCACGGGAGCTGTCGGCCACGATGCCCGAGCTGCTCAGCCTCGAGTGCTGGGGCGGCGCCACCTTCGACGTCGCCCTCCGGTTCCTGCACGAGGACCCGTGGGACCGGTTGGCCCGACTGCGGGAGGCCGCCCCCAACCTGTGCCTGCAGATGCTGCTGCGGGGCCGCAACACGGTCGGGTACTCGCCCTACCCCGACGTTGTCGCTCGCCAGTTCGTGACCGAGGCCGCCGCAACCGGCATCGACCTGTTCCGCATCTTCGACGCGTTCAACGACATCGAGCAGATGCGCCCCGCCATCGAGGCCGTGCTCGAGACCGACAAGCTGGCCGAGGGCACGCTCTGCTACTCGGGTGACCTCTCCGACCCGACCGAGGAGCTCTACACCGTCGACTACTACCTCGGGGTGGCTGAGGCCCTCGTCGCCGCCGGGGTGCACATCCTCTGCATCAAGGACATGGCGGGCCTGCTGCGGCCGGCCGCCGCCACCACGTTGATCTCCACCCTCCGGGACCGCTTCGACCAGCCGGTCCATCTCCATACCCATGACACGTCCGGCGGGCAGCTCGCCACGTATCTGGCGGCCATCGACGCCGGGGTCGACGCGGTCGACGCCGCCGCCCCGCCGCTCTCGGGCATGACGTCGCAGCCGTCGATCGGGGCGTTGGTTGCCATGACCGAGCACGGGCCGAGGGCCACCGGCCTGTCGCTCGACGCCATCGGTGACCTGGAGCCGTACTGGGAGGCGGTCCGGGCGCTCTACGCCCCATTCGAGGCCGGTCTGGCCTCGCCGACGGGCACGGTCTACCGGCACGAGATCCCCGGGGGGCAGCTCTCGAACCTCCGCACCCAGGCCAGGGCGCTCGGGTTGGAGCACCGGTTCGAGGAGGTCGAGGAGCTGTACGCGGCCTGCAACCGCCTGCTTGGCCGACCGATCAAGGTCACACCCTCGTCGAAGGTCGTCGGCGACCTCGCCCTCCACCTCGTGGCCACCGGCGTCACCCCCGAGCAGCTGCTCGACGACCCGACGACGGTCGACCTGCCGGAGAGCGTCGTCGGCTTCCTCAACGGCGAGCTCGGCGACCCACCGGGTGGGTTCCCGGAACCGTTCCGGACCCGAGCGGTGGCCGACCGGCCGTGGGAGCCGCGAGCCGAGTCGTTGGCCCCGGCCGACGAGGCCGGCTTGGCCGACGACCGTCGGGCCACCCTCGACCGGCTCCTGTTCCCCGGGCCGTCGACGTCGCAGCGGGAGCACCGGGCCCGCTACAGCGACCTGTCGGTCCTGCCGTCGAGCCTGTTCTGGTACGGGGTCGATCCGCGGTCCGAGGACGTCGCCGTCGAGCTCGAACCCGGGGTGCGGCTGCTGCTCGGCGTCGCCGCCATCGGCGAGGCCGACGAGGAGGGCATGCGGACCGTCATCTTCCGGGTCAACGGTCAGAACCGTCCCATCGAGACCAGGGACCGGTCGATCGCCACCGACCGCCAGGAGGCCGAGCGGGTCGACCCGAGCCGCCCCGGGCATGTCGGCGCCCCCTTCCGTGGCGTGGTCACGACGTCGGTCGTCGTCGGCGACGAGGTGGCGGTCGGCGACACGGTGGCGGTGATCGAGGCCATGAAGATGGAGTCCTCGATCTCGGCCCCGATCGACGGCCACGTCGACCGGATCGTGGCCCCGGCCGGAGCCTCCCTCGAGGGCGGCGACCTGATCCTGGAGATCCGACCGGTCGGCCAGGCCTCCGACCCCGATCCGGCGCCTCGCTGACCCGGCTCGGCCGTTGCCGCCGCCGTCTGTCAAAAAGTAAAGCCCAAAAACTCGGGACGACCCGCGGGGCGATCGGCGCCGGGGTATGGTCGCCAGCAGTATCGACGAAACGAACGCGAGCGGTCAGTGTCGGCGGGTGACCCTGGGCCCCATTCGATCGGTTCGCCCCTAGGCGGGGGGTGTATGGCAACCGACGACGCGGGCAGCTCGAGTTCTCGAGCGAGCGAGGGGCACCACACCGCCGAGGCCGGTGGGTCATCGGCCGACCAGGACGAACCGGCGAGAAGGTCGAGTCCGCCGATCCGCGGTGACGCCGTCAGCGGCGCCGGTGACGAGCTCCCCGGGTGGGTGTCGCCGGTCCCGACCGCCACCGGCGACCACCGATCCCGGACGACCGCCGCCGACGACGTCGACCCGGCCCTGCTGGCCGACCTGGCCGAGCGGTCGGAACGCCGGGTGGCCGCCCTGCAGGCCAGGATCACCGAGGCCGCACGCCTCGCCGCCGAACCGCCACCGGAACCGAACCGGTCGAAGCCGGTCCCGCCGACCGCCCCGACCCGCACCCCGCCGCCGGCGCCGGCCCCGGGGGCGGTGGTCTCGCCGCCAACCACCACGTCGCCAGCCCCTGTGGTCGACCCGCTGATGCCAGCCCCGGCAACGACGGTCGCCGACGGGCAGGAGCGGACGCGGCCGAACGGGTCGCTCCCCGCCATCGGCATCGGTCTGGCGACGATCCTGCTCGCCGGGCTGCTCGGGTTGGTCGTGGTCGGCCTCGGCGACGACGACCTGGCCGACGACGGCTCGACCGCAACCGACGCCGTCACCGCAACCGCAACCGACGACCAGCCCGAGACCATCGAGGCGACCGAGCCGCTCGCCCCCGACACCCTGCCGCCGATGGACCAGATGGGACTCGTCGCACTCGAGTTGCCGCTCACCGACCCGTACACCGGCACCGGCTCGAGCGGAACGGCCCAGATCTACATGAACACCGTCACCGGTCAGGTCTGCCACGACTTCGACCTGCCGGCCCTGACCGGGCGGTACCGGGCCTACCTCCACCAGGCGCCGTTCCCAAACGAGGGGCCGATCGTGGTCGACCTCGGCGAGGTCGCCAACTCGGTGGCGCGGTGTGTCAACTCGAGCCCGATCGACCTCACCCGGTCGCTGGCCGACGGCGACGGGTACTACGTCGCGGCCCACGGCGACGAGCGAACCTTCCAGATGCGGGGCCAGCTGTCGTCGGCCTCGGTCGTGTTCGACAACCGGGATCCGGCGGTCGTCGCCGTCCAGGAGGAGGAGATCGCCAGCACGACGACGGTGGTCGACGGCTCGGGCGACGGCCTGTTCGGCACGCCGGACGACGGCGCCTTCCTGGTGGTCGACGTCGGTCGGGTGACCTTCGAGGGACCGGTTCCCGACGAGGCCACGGCCGAGCGGCTGCGGGCCGCCTTCGTCCCCCTGATCGGCCGTGGCGTCGAGGTGGTCGACCGACTGGAGCTCGAGCCGGGTGCGCCGGCGCCGAGCGGGCGGGTGATCGTCGCCGGCTCGCTCCTGTTCGACACCGGCCGTGACCAGATCGCAGGCGACCCCGAGGTGCTGCGCACCGTTGCCGATCTCCTGCAGGTGAACCCCGGCTGGGGGATGACGATCACCGGCCACACCGATGACGTCGGTCCGTTCGCCACCAACCTCGAGCTCTCGCTCCGTCGGGCCAACAGCGTTCGCGACAGCCTGATTGATCTCGGCATCCCCGAGGAACGGATGCGGGTGCAGGGCGCGGGGCCAGCACAACCGATCGCCGACAACCAGACGGAGGAGGGCCGGGCCAGCAACCGGCGGATCGAGCTGCGGATCGATTCCTGACGGGTCCGTCGGACGGCGGACCCCCCTGACGACCGCGCCGATGTCCCGGCCCGCAGCCGGGATCGAGCCTCGGCGCCGCGAGCGGGTGCATCGACCTGCCCTGACCGGAGAGACCATGACCACACACGACGACCCGACGACCTACGACCCGGCGCCGATCCCGGACCGGCCCCGGCCGCCGGCGCAGAGCCCGCCGCCGACGCAGAGCCCGCCGCCGGCATCGCCCGTCGACCGCCTCGGCGTCGGGGGCGGCGACTGGCTGCGGTCGCCCGAGCCGCCAGCCCCGTCACCGTTCGAGACCGCCAGGTTCAAGGCGATGCGCCTCGGCTTCGAAGCCTTCCTCATCGCCCTCGCCGCCTACCTGATCGGAATCGCCGGTCTGCCGCCGCTCTTCGACGCCCCCGGCTCGGACCAGATGGAGCCGATCGCCTCGCTGTCGACAGACGACGTCGCCGAGCCGGCGGCAACGGCGACCGGCGGGAGCGACGGTGCCGAGGCCGCGGTGACCGGTGAGGCCTTGCCTGGCGCCGGGGTCGACGTGACGATCGGTCGGGCGACGTGGAGCACCAGCTACTTCCAGGCCGCGCTGTTCAAGGCGCTCCTCGAGGAGCTCGGCTACCGGGTGACCGAGCCGTCGGCCAACGAGATCGGCCCGGTCGAGATGTACCAGACCATGGCCGGCGGCACGGTCGACTTCTGGTCGAGCACGTGGATGCCGAATCACACCGCCTTCCTCGACGAGACGACCCCGGACGGCCCGGCCGTCAACACCCGCGTCGCCCAGGTCGGTAACCTCCTCCCGGCCGGCGGCCTCGAGGGCCTGGTGATCACCCGATCGGTCGTCGAGGACAACCAGATCGGGTCGCTCGACCAGATCAACGGCGATCCCGACCTGGTCGCACTGTTCGACAGCGACGGCAACGGCAAGGCGGAGATCAACGGCTGTGCGGTCGACTGGGGCTGCCGGAAGATCATCGACGAGATGCTCGTCTTCAACGGCTGGGAGAACCTCGAGCAGCTGGCCCCGGAGGACTACGACGACGCAATCGACGGTCTGGTCGAGCGGGTCGACAGCGGCCAGCCGACCATGTTGTACACCTGGAGCCCGTCCGGGTATCTGACCAGGCTCCGCCCCGGCGACAACGTGCTGTGGCTCGACATGGGCGGCCAGGACAAGCTGCTCGATGGCTCGATCACCCCGGACTACGACTTCGACGAGCTCGAGCCGGCACCGCTTGGACCTGCCTGTACCAGTGATCCCTGCCATCTCGGGTGGGCTGCGGCCGACATCGTCGTCACCGCGAACAACGAGTTCCTCGACGCCAATCCGGCGGCCAGGGTGCTGTTCGAGCAGGTCGAGCTCAAAGTACTCGACGTCGCTCTCGCCAACGTCAAGTACGACACCGGCGAGGACACCGAGGCCGACCTCGCCCGCCATGCCCAGGAGTGGATCGCCGAGAACCGGGCGACGGTCGACGCCTGGCTCGAGGTGGCCAGAGCGGCGTCGTGATCGCCGAGCCGATACCTTGGCCGTGGTGACCGAGTCGATCGGCCCGACCCTCGCCGGTCGGCCCCGGCTCGAGGTGTCAGGAGCACGACGGAAGGGTCGGTGAGCGATGTACACGATGCGGGAGCCATTGCGGCGAGCCGAACAGCTCTTCGGCGACCGGGAGGCCGTCGTGTGCGGCGATACCAGGCGGACGTACGCCGAGCTGGCCGCTCGGGTCCGCAAGGTGGCCGGCCTGTTGGACCCGATCACCGAGCCCGGTGACCGGGTGGCGCTGTGGTCGGCCAACTCCGACCGCTACCTGGAGCTGTTCGTCGGCATTTCCTGCGCCGACCGGGCCATCGTGCCCCACAACACCCGCTGGGCTGAACCCGAGCTGGCCTACGCAACCGACGACGCCGGGGCCAAGGTCCTCATCTGCGACCGCGACCCCGGCGGGCTGGCCGACCTCGTCGACACGGTGATCCGCATCGACACCGGCCAGTACGACGAGCTGCTCGACGCCGCACCCGAGCTGACGCCCGATGTCCAGCCAGACACCCTGGCCGGGTTGTTCTACACCGGCGGCACCACGGGGGCATCGAAGGGCGTGATGCTGACCCACGCCAACCTGATGGCCAACGCCGTCCACGCCCAGCTGGCCCAGCCCATCCTCGACGACGACCGCTACCTGACGATGGCGCCGATGTTCCACGCCGCCGGTGTCTACGCCGCATTGGCCGTGATGTGGGTCGGGGCGACCAACGTGATCCAGCCGGCGTTCGAGCCGAACCAGACCCTCGACCTGATCGAGGGCGAGGGTGTCACCTGCGCCATTGCCGTGCCGACGATGCTGGCCGCCATGTTGGAGGCCCAGACGGCCACGGCCCGTGACACCGGGACCCTTCGCTGGCTGTCTCACGGGGCATCGCCGATCGCCCTCGAGCTGCTGAAGCGGGCAGACGAGCTGTTCGGCTGCGAGCTGATCCACCTGTACGGGGCAACCGAGCTGTCACCGCTGGCCACGATCTTCCGCCACGAGGACCGCTTCCTCGACGACCCGGCCAGAGCCAAGAGCTGCGGCACCGCCCCGCCGGGGGTGGCGCTGGAGATCCGCAGCCCGATGGGCGACACCCTGCCGGCCGGCGAGGTCGGCGAGGTCACGGTGTCGGGACCGAACGTGATGGTCGGCTACTGGAACAAGCCGGACCAGACCGAGGCGGTCCTCCAACGGGGCTGGTACTCGACCGGCGACCTCGGGTTCCTCGACGACGAGGGCTACCTGTACCTCGTCGACCGTTCGAAGGACATGATCGTGTCCGGCGGGGAGAACGTGTACTGCACCGAGGTCGAGGACGCGATCTACACCCACCCGCAGGTCCTCGAAGCCACCGTGTTCGGTATCCCCGACGACCAGTGGGGTGAGGCGGTACACGCCGTCGTCGTGCCCCGGGAGGGCGCCGACCTCGACGAGGCGGGGCTGATCGAGCACTGTCGGGACCGGATCGCGGGCTACAAGGTGCCGAAGTCGGTGACGCTGCAGTCCGACCCGCTGCCGAAGTCGGGGCCGGGCAAGGTGCTGAAGCGCGAGCTGCGGGCCCCGTACTGGGAGGGCCGGGAGCGGGCGATCAACTGACCGTCCGAGCGGTGACGAGTGACGGAGGGGATGACATGGCGGGTGTTGACGGCGATGGTGTGATGAGCGACGCCCTGGCCGAGCGGATGCGTGGTCTGCGGTTGCGTTGTGCGGCCAACCCCGGGGTGTGTTGGTTGATCGGGTTCGGGATGCTGGTGGTCGGCGGGGTGGTCTTCCGCTCCTCGACCTCGGTCAGGAACCTGTTCGTCGCCGTGCTGGTCGCCCTGGCTGCGGCGGCGCTCGGGGGGTTCGGGCTGCTGCTGATCAACGAGCCGATCCGGGCCTTCGTCGACGCCGGCCGCGGCCGGGCCATCCGCGTCGGGTTCGGGCTGTTGCTCGCCGGGCTGCTCGCCGTTGCGGCGGCGGTCTGGGTCGGGACCTCGATCGGGGTGATCGTCGCCGCCGTCGTCGTGCTCGTCGCCCTGCTGATCATCAACGCCTGGTTGGTCGGCGACGACCGCACCGCCGTCGAGTTCCTCGGACCGGGCCTCGCCCTCCTGGTGCTGGCCACACTGGTGATCTGGGCCGGCGATGGGCTCGACGCGTTCGCACTGATCGGCGTCGGACTCTGGGTGCTCGGACTGGTCTTCGTCAAGGTCGGTCTGCCGCCGTGGATCGACGCCGACCTCGACCGGCGACGGGTCCCGGCCCTCGTGGCCGCCGTCGCCGAGACGGCGCTCGGCGTGGCGTTCCTCGTCTGGGCCTCCCGTGCGTCGACCCAGATCCTGGTCCTGATCGGCGTCGGCCTGGTCGTGCTGGGCCTCTCCGCCGTCGGCATCGCCCTGGCCCGCTTCGAGCCGGGCCCGCCGTTGTCGTACCTCGTCTTCGGCATCGGTCTCGTTGCGCTGGCGGCTGGTGTCCTCCTCACCTGGCAGACGCTCCGACTGCCTGAGCTCGTCCTGCTCGGGGCGGCGGTGGTGGCAGCGATCGGAGCCTGGTTCGTGTTCCGGGGTGAGGCGCTGGTCGCCGTGCTTCTGCTGGGGTTCGTGTTCGCCTGGGTCGTCGTCGACCGGACCGCGGACGAGCCACGCGACCCCAACCCGGACGCCGAGCTGTCGATCGTCGCCTTCGGCGACTCCTACATCTCGGGCGAGGGCGCCCCCCGCTACTTCGCCGACACCAACGTGCCCGGTCTCGGCAACAACGCCTGCCGCCGGGCGCCGACCGCCTACCCGTGGGTGGTGGCCGACCGGCTCGACGCCAGCCTGCTGTTCCTCGCCTGCTCCGGGGCCCGGACGGTCGACATGGACAACACCCCGGAACCCCGGCCGCTGCCGATCCCGCTCGGCCTCCTCCCCGGCGGGGAGGACCAGGTGCAGCGGCTGCTCGCCTCGTTCCCCGACCGGATCGACGCAACCGACGCCGTGCTGGTCAGCATCGGCGGCAACGACGTCTTCTTCGGCAACATCGTCCAGGCCTGCCTGCTGCCCCAGACCTGCGCCGTCGACGACCGGGTCGGGCCCTGGCTCGACGACGCCAGGGAGGTCGAGGACACCCTCGTCGACACGTACACCCTGCTGCGAACGGTCTTCGGGGCGGACACGCCGATCGTGGCCGTTCCCTATCCGCAGGTCGTCGCACCGGTCGACGGCTGCCGGATCGTCGTCGACGACGACGAGATCGAGTTCGTTCGGCAGTTCACCTCCACCCTCAACGGCGCGATCACACGAGCGGCCGAGCGGGCCGGGATCAACGTGTACCCGTTCAGCGAGGACGCCTTCGTCGGCCGAGGTCTGTGCGACGACGACCCGGCGACCAACTCGCTGCACCTCAGCCCGACCGAGGGCTCGTTCCTGGCCGAGCTGTCACCGGCCAACTGGGTCCACGGCTCGATGCATCCTCGGGCAAGCGGCCACGAGCTGATCGCTGACGGGATGGTGTCGGACCCGGCGGACGGGCCGGTCGACGGCTGGCTGGTCGACCTGCTGGCCTCCGACACCCCGAACCCCGAGCCGGCGGGCGGTGAGGACGTCGGCCCGATCGGGGAGCCGCCCGAGGTGGCCGACCGGGACTGGGTGACCGATCGGCTGTACGAGACGATCGGCGACCTGGTGCTGCCGCTCGGCCTGCTCCTGCTCGGCGGCCTGCTCGCCGCCTACGGGGCGCTGCTCGTCGGGATCCCGATCGTCCGTTTCGTCGCCCCGACGAACGACTAGCCCCGGCGGAAACGGGCCCGCAGCCGACCGCCGAGCCACAACGGGATGTCGCGGGCGACGTTGCGCAGGTGCTCGGTCATGTAGTCATCGACCGCCCGCCCGAGCACGTCGGCGTAGGCCGGGTAGGGCCAGACCACCCCGTACCACTTCGAGAAGCGGATGTCGTTCTTCATGGCAAGCGAGAAGATCGAGATCAGCTCACCGGCCCGTGGGCCGACGATCGTCGCCCCGATGATGCGGCTGCTGACCCGGCGGACGTCGACGATGACGACGCCGTCGGTCGCCTCGTCGGTGAAGGCCCGGTCGGAGCGGGACAGATCGACGACGACCCGGCGCACGTCGGATGGGGCCACGGTCGGCTGCTCGCCGATCGAGGCCACCTCGGGGTCGGCGAAGGTCACCGACGGCAGGATCGGTTCGGCCCCGGCCGGGATGCGGGGCACGATGATCGCCCGGATCACTCGTCGACCCCAGGCGTTGGCGGCGTGGGTGGTGCCGCCGCGGTCGCTGACGTCGCCGATGGCCCAAACGCCCTCGACCGACGTTCGCCCGTTTGCGTCGGTCACGATCCGCCCGGCCCGGTCGGTCTCGACCCCCACCGTGTCGAGCCCGAGGCCGTCGACGTTCGGCACCCGACCGACCGCCACCAGTACCTTGTCCACGCCGTCG
>JBCCVL010000111.1:0-21858 GCA_039195375.1 Actinomycetota bacterium | reverse complement strand
CTGGATCCACCCCGAGAAGTCCATCGCCTCGGCCCCCTTGATGACGGGGACGATGAGGGAGCGGGAGCCGTCGGCCTTCTGCTGGTCGACGGCGATGCCGACGTTGATGCTCGAGTTCCGGTAGAGGACCGGCTTGCCGTCCTCGTCGGTCTCGTAGGTGTTGTTGAGGTTCGGCACCTCTTCGGCGATGGCCCGCACCACCGCGTAGCCGATCAGATGGGTGAAGCTCACCTTGCCGGCCCGGACCCGCTTGAGGTGGTTGTTGAGGACCCGGCGGTTGACCTCGAGCAGCTTGGCCGGGATCTCGCGGAAGCTGGTCGCCGTCGGGACCTCGAGGCTCGCCTCCATGTTGGCCGCGATCCTCGCCGGGACCCCGCGGAGGGGCTCGGCCACCGGACCGTCGTCGGTCGGCGCGGCGGCCGCTTTGGTGGCGGCGGGCGGGGTGGCGGTTGCGCCACCGCCGTTGCCCGAGGCGGGCGGGGAACCGGCCCCGTTGCCGGGGGCCGCTGCCGGGGCGGGTGCCGGCGCCGCCGGCTGGGGTGGCGTTGCCGGAGCTGGCGTCGCGGCAGCCGGCTTGGCCGTGGCGGCACCCGGGCCGCCGTTCGTCGGTGCCGCCGGGGTGGCCGGTGTCGGAGCGGCGGACGGTGCCGCGGCCGCAGGGGTCGGCGGGGCCGCGGCTGCCGGTGTCGCCGGGGCCGGTGGCGGGGGCGAAGGGGCGGCGGTGGCGGCACCCGGCGCCTCGACGGGCGGGGTCGTGGCCGCGGCGCTGACGCCGTTCGGTTGGACGCCGCTGCGGAAGACCTCCTGCCACTCCTCGGGTACCGAGCGCGGGTTGCCCAGGTACTGGCGATACATCTCGTCGACCAGCCACGAGTTGGGGCCGGCATCCGCCGTGCCGTCGGGATCGTCGCTGTCTCGGCGTGGGTCGGTGGTCACACCTCGATCCTACCCCGAGCGAGGTGACCGGGAGAATGGCGTCGTGGCGGCCCCGAGCCCCCGTTAGGGTCCAACTCGTGCTGGTCGCGACCTGGAACGTCAACTCGCTCAACGCCCGCATCCCCCGGGTCGAGCAATGGCTCGACGAGGTCGAGCCGGACGTGCTCTGCCTGCAGGAGACGAAGCTCACCGATGCCGCCTTCCCGACCGAGCTGTTCACCAGCCGGGGCTACGAGGTGGTCCACCACGGGCTCAACCAGTGGAACGGGGTGGCGATCGCCTCCCGGATCGGCGTCGAGGACCCGATCGGGGGGTTCGCCGACGGCATCGAGCCCGACCCGGACGCCCGGCTGATCTCGGCCCGCTGCGGCTCGGTGCGGGTCCACAGCGTGTACGTGCCGAACGGTCGCGAGGTCGACCACGAGCACTACCACTACAAGTTGTCGTGGCTCGGACGTCTCGTTTCCCACCTGGAGGCCACGACGGCACCAGACGACGACGTGATCGTGGCCGGCGACTGGAACATCGCCCCGACCGACATCGACGTGTGGGATCGGGCCGCGTTCGATGGCCTGACCCACGTCACCGACCCCGAGCGCGAGGCGCTGCAGGCCGTGCTCGACTGGGGCCTCGTCGACACGTTCCGTGACCGTCACGTCGACCCCGGGCTGTTCTCGTACTACGACTACCAGGCCGGCCGCTTCCACAAGCGACAGGGGATGCGCATCGACTACGTCCTCTCGTCGGCGCCCCTTGCCGCCCGGTCGACCTTCGACGTGGTCGACCGCAACGCCCGTAAGGGCACCAAGCCGAGCGACCACGCCCCGGTCATCGCCGCCTACGCGTCCTGACCGCCCGGCCGCTGGGCCTCACCGCAGTGTCTGTGCTACCCCTTGTGCCACCGAATCCGAGTGGCAGGGGAGAGACATGGGAGCGATCGCAGGGGCGGAGGTCGGTCTGCCGACCACCATCGACGAGGTGACGCCCGACTGGCTGACCGCCGTGTTGCGCACGAGCGGAGCCATCGACGGCGACACATCGGTGGCGACGGCCGTCAGCAAGCCCTTCGCCGAGGGTCTCGGCCTGCTGAGCTACCTGTTCCGGTCCGAGTTGACCTACGACGGGACCGCCGGTCCCGGGTCCGTGATCGTCAAGTTCGCCACCGACCTGCCCAATCAGCGCGGCATCGCCGACGCCCTGGCCTTCTACCAGCGGGAGCTGCGGTTCTACCGTGAGCTGGGCGATCGAGTGCCGTTGCGGACCCCACAGGCCCACGCGGTCGTGATGGCCGAGGACAGCAACGACTTCGTCCTGGTCATGGAGGAGCTGAATGGCCTGCGGACGATGGACCAGATCGTGGGGGCCACCGCCGAGGACGCCGTGTTGGCCGCCCGCAGCGTCGCTGCGTTCCAGGCCCCGTTCTGGGGTCAGGACCTGGCCGACCTGCAACAGACCTTCCTCCCTCTCGACAACCCGATCCACCGGGCTGCGCTCCCGGCGGTCTTCGCCGGCGGCTGGGAGCGGTGCAAGGCCGAGGCGGCCGACCTGCTGACCCCGGAGGTGGTCGCCTTCGGTGACCGTTACGGCGAGGTCCTGCCCTGGGCCCTCGACCAGCTCTCCACCGACGCAACACTGCTGCACGGTGACTGGCGGGCCGACAACCTGCTGGTCGACGCCGCCGGCGAGTTGGCCGTGATCGACTTCCAGATCTCCGGCACCGGGACCGGCGTCTACGACCTGGCCTACTTCCTGAGCCAGTCGGTCGAGCCCGAGGTCCGCCGCCCGAACGAGCAGACCATCATCGACGCCTACTACCGCGGCCTCGACGACCACGGCATCACCTACGACCGGGCCACCCTCGACCGCGAGTTCCGCCTGGCTGCGGCGTTCTGTCTCATCTACCCGGTGTCGATCTTCGGCGGGTGGGACGAGGTGCCGGAGAACGGTCAGGCCGTGATGTTGGCCGGACTGCGGCGCTCGGTGACCACGATCGTCGATCACGACGCCCTGGCCCTGGTGCCGAGCTGACCGCCCGGCACCCGGCTCAACCGCCGGGGGGACCGGTGCGCTGCTCGTGGACCTCGCCGACGTGCTTGCCGATGTCCCACCCGACCGAGCCGAGCGTTGCGTTGGCCCAGTCGACCGACTCCTGATCGGTCACCGTGGCCAGCGAGTCGTTGTAGCGGTTCATGAAGCCACCGAGGGACACGGCCGAGATCAGCGTCCGCACCTCCTCGTCGGTGAAGTGCTCACGGAGGGCTGCATGGTGCTCGGGGCCGACACCGCTCGGGGTGGACCCGGCGGCCAGGGCGAACCGCAGCGCCGCTCGCTCCCGGTCGTCGAACAGCGGCGAGGCCTCGAAGTCCCAGAGGGCCTTGACCTTCTCGTCCGACACCCCCTGGCGGCTGACCCCGTAGGCGCCGTGGGCCTGGCAGTGGCGGCAGCCGGCGGCCAGGCTCGACACGGTGAACACCATCAGGTTCAGCTCGAGTCCCGGCGGGCTGAGGAACACCAGCGCCTGGAGCTGGCGAAGGGTGTCGTACATCTCGGGCCACGCCCCGAGATCCCAGTTCTGTCGGTCCTGGTAGTCGGCCACGGCTCGCTCCCGTCTCGTCGCCGACATCGGTCGTCGGCGCTGCCGGCGAGCGTAGGCGCCGAGCCCGAGTCCGGTCAGATGGAACGGTCAATCGGCGAGGTGGCGATCGACGATCTTGGCCAGGGACCAGACGTCGGAGGAGTTGTTGGCGATGAGCGCATAGCGGAGCCCCGTCCGCGGGTTGGCGCCGGTCCGCAGCGAGACCCCGGCGTCCATGCCCTCCAGCTGCACGGTGGCGCGGTCCGGGCCGATCCAGAAGCCGAGCCCGTAGCGTTCGGGTGGTTCGTCGCTGACCACCGACGTCATCTGCTCGACGAGCGCCCGGTCGACGATGCGGCCAGCGAACAGCGCCGCCCAGAACCGGAGCAGGTCCGGGCCGGTGGTGTAGGCCCCACCGTCGCCGGTGCCGACGACCGGGAGATGGAACACGTTGGTTCGGCCGTCGCCGAGGTACCCGACGGCGGTGTCCGCCGGGAGGGCGTCACTGCGTAGGAAGTCGGTGGCGGCGAGCCCGGCCGGCTCGAACACCCGGCGTCGTACCTCGTCGTGGTAGGACCGGCCGGCGGCCCGCTCGATCACGAGGGCCAGCACGACGTAACCGCCGTTGTTGTAGCGGAAGCGGGAGCCCGGCTCCTCCCGCTGGCGGTGACCGCGCAGGATCGGCAGGTAGTCCTCCGGCCCGGTCAGTTGATGCACTGGGAGGTCAAGCACGTAGGCATCGATGTCGTCGAGCTCGTCCTCGTCGAGGTAGTCGCCGATCCCGGAGCGGTGGGCCAGGAGGTGCTCGATGGTCACCCGGTGGTCGATGTCGGGCAGGTCGTCGCCGACGACCGACCGGACGGGGGTGTCGAAGGCCAGGACACCGTCGGCGATCAGCGACGCCGCAGCGAGGGCGGTGAAGCCCTTGGTCCCCGAGGCCGTTGCCAAGCGGGTGTCGATGGTCATCGCCCGCCCGTCGGCCCGCTGGGCCAGCCCGGAGGCCAGCTCGAGGACCGGCCGCTCGCCGTCATGGACCAGCACCACCCCGGAGAAGTCCGGCGTCGTCGCCTCCGTCAGATCATCCGCCAGCCGCGTGATCGCCTCGTCGGACACCGGCCCATCGTGCCACGACCGGCGGCGCCGCGGTGCTGCGTTACGCGGTCTGGCCGCCACCGACTCGGCGGGCGGGTCAGCCGGCCGTGACCAGGTCGAGCAGATCGTCGCCCCAGCGGGCCAGGCGCCCCGGGCGCATGCCGGGCAGCGCGGCCAGTTGGGCCCGGGACGTGGGTCGGGCGCTGGCGATCACCTGGAGCGTGCGATCGTCACAGATCACGTGGCCAGGGACACCGGCGGCTCGGGCCCTGGCCGAACGCCACCGGCGCAACGCCGTCAGCAGCTCGTCGCTCCCCGGGCCACTGCTGCTGCCGCTGCTGCCGTCCCCGGACGGATCGGCGCTGCTGGCCCTGGTTCCCGACCCGGCGGGATCGGGCAGGCGTTCGCGGGTGCGGGCGATCTGGGCCCGCCAGTCGACCGGGGCCCGCTCGCTGCCGCGCAGCGCGTCGATGACCCTCCCCAGTTCGGCCACGTGGGGCGACGGGTCCCGCCCGACGGTCTTGACCCCGAAGGTGCGCTCGGCCGCCCAGGTCAGGTGGAGCTGCTCGTGGGCCCTCGTCAGCGCCACGTACAGCAGCCGCCGCTCCTCGCGCCGCTGGGCCTCGGTCGAGGCGTAGGCGATGGGGACGAACCCGTCCTCGAGGCCGGCCACGTGCACCACCGGCCATTCCAGGCCCTTGGCCCCGTGGAAGGTGGCCAGCTCGACGGCGTCGACGGAGTCGGCACCCTCGGTGCCCCCGTGCTGGAGGGTGGTCAACCATGCCACGAGCCCAGGCCCGGTCGGCCGGTCCTCGGTGGTCACGTACTCGTGGATCAGGCCGCTCAGTGCCGTCAGGTTGGCGTGGCGCTCGGCCGCAGCGCCGGTGGCCGGCTTGGCCCCGAGCGCGGCCAGGCGCTCGTCGAGCTCCTCGAGACACTGGACGAGGTCGATCCCGTCGCGACCGATGGCCTTCAGCTCACCTTTCACCTCGGGCGATCCGAGCGGTCCCGGCCCCGACCGGAGCCGGACCGGGATCCCGACGGCTGACAGCGCCTCGTCGAACAGGATCAGCTGGGCGTTGGTCCTGACCAGGATCGCCTGGTCCGACCACGGGCGGTCGGCGGTCTTGATCCGGCGGATGGCCTCGGCCACCGCACCGGCCTCGGCCCGGTCGGTCGGGTGCGAGGCGAGGGTGGGGAGGGGACCGGCACCGCGGTTGGCCCGGAGGCTCCCACCGGCCGGGCCGGAGCCACCGGCCGGCAGGGCGGCGGCCGCCAGCTGCAGGACCTGGGGCGTCGAGCGGTAGTTGTGGTCGAGGCGGACGACGGTGGCATCGGGGTCGGTGGCCAGGGCGTCGAGCAGGCCGGGATCGGATCCGTTCCAGCCGTAGATCGCCTGGTTCGGATCGCCGACGACGAACACATCGGTCCGGTCGCCGAGCCACTCGTGCAGCAGCGCGTGCTGGAGTGGGTTCACGTCCTGGAACTCGTCGACATAGAGGTGGCGGTGGCGCCACCGCACGGCGGCCGCGTAGTCGGGGTCGGCCCGGAGGTCACGGACGGCGAGGGCCAGCAGGTCGTCGAAGTCGACCACTCGCTTGCGGCGCTTCTCCTGTTGGTAGCGGACCATCACCGCCGACAGCTGCTCGGCCGGCATCGGCGGCACCCGTCCGGCGACACCGGCGGCCTCGCCGTAGTCATCCGGTTCGATCAGCCGAGCCCTGGCCCAGTCGATCTCGGCCACGACGTCGGCCGGATCGGCCCCCCGCGCCCCCGACAGCAGCTGGGCGACGAAGCGGATCTTGCGGTCGAGCAGGCGGGGTGGCGTCACCCCTCGCTCGGACCAACGCTGGCGGAGCTGGGCCAGGGCCGTCGAGTGGAAGGTGCCGGCCGGCACCCGCTGGCGGAGGCCGAGCTGCCGCTGCCGCTCCCGCAGCTCGGCTGCGGCCTTGCGGGTGAACGTGAGGGTCAGCACCCGGTCGGGGTCGGTCTCGCCCCGCAGCACCCGCCAGGCGATCCGTCTGGTCAACACCCTCGTCTTGCCCGAGCCGGCGCCGGCCAGGACGACGACCGGACCGCCATCGGCCGTGACCGCCTCGACCTGGGGTCGGTCGAGGCCGTCGAGCAGGCGGTCGGCCGCGTCGCTCGAGCGGCCGGTGGTCGATGGGCGAACGCTCGTCATCCCCGTCGAACCTAGCGCAGGGGTGTGTCGCCGAGCGGTGGCCACCGGCGGGTTCACGGTGGCGATGCGCCAGCCGTCGACGGAGGACCGGGATGAACGGCCGCGATCGGGCCAGTACGATCCCGGCATGGGCTTCTCCGAGGACCAGCTCTACTCGTCCGAAAAGGTGGTGCTCGACCTGCGCCCGCACTGGTGGTTCTTCGCCAGCCAGGCGGCGACGCTGGCCGGGGCCGTTGTGCTCGGTCTCGTGGCGTTGGTCGTGATCAACGAGCCCGCGGTCAACATCCTGGCCGCCGTGCTGCTCGTCGTCGTGCTGATCTGGTTCATCGCCCGCTACGTCGTGTGGGCCACCACCAGCTTCGTCGTCACCACCGACCGTCTGATCAGCCGGGATGGGGTGTTCAGTCGGCAGGGCACCGAGATCCCGCTCGAGCGGGTCAACACGGTCTTCTTCAGCCAGAGCCTGTTCGAGCGCCTGATCGGCTCCGGGGATCTCGAGATCGAGTCGGCCGGCGAGCAGGGCAGCCAGCGCTTCTCCGACATCCGCAAGCCGCTCAACGTGCAGAACGAGATCTACCGGCAGATGGAGGCGAACGAGAACCGCAAGTTCGATCGGGTCGGCCGCAACCTGGCCGGCGGCGGTTCGGGAGGCGGCGGGGTGTCGATCCCCGAGCAGATCGAGAAGCTCGACCAGCTGCGCCAGAAGGGCATCATCAGCGACGACGAGTTCGAGGAGAAGAAGCGGGAACTGCTCGATCGCATGTGAGCGACCGGCCGGTCACGGTCGGGGTCACCCCGCCAGCGGGCGCGTGGGCGCAGCTGCCGACGGAACCCCTTAGCCTCGGTCCATGGCCACGCCAACCGAAGCCCAGTACTCGCTGAACCTCCGGGTCCGGCTCGACAACGTTCCTGGGGTGCTCGGCCGCCTCGCCACCGCCATCGGTGAGGCCGGGGGCAACATCTTCGCCATCGAGGGCTTCGTGGCCAAGGGCCCGATCCTCGAGCGGGAGATCGTGGTCAACTGCTCGTCGACCGACCACCAGGACCAGATCCTGGCCGTCGCCCGCGGCGTCGACGGCGTGACGGTGCTCGATCACTACGACCGCACGTTCCGCATGCACGAGGGCGGCAAGATCGAGGTGCTGTCGCTGTTCCCGGTCGGCGACCGCGACGACCTGTCGATGGCCTACACCCCCGGTGTCGCCCGGGTCTGCAAGGCGATCAACGCAGACGAGCGCCTGGCTGACACCCACACGATCCGCAAGAACACGGTGGCCATCGTGTCGGACGGCACCGCCGTGCTCGGCCTCGGCGACATCGGTCCGAAGGCGGCCATGCCGGTGATGGAGGGCAAGGCGCTGCTGTTCAAGGAGTTCGGCGAGGTCGACGCCTTTCCCATCTGCCTCGACGTCGACACCCCCGAGGAGCTGATCGAGACCGTCGTCCGCCTCGCCCCGACGTTCGGCGGCATCAATCTGGAGGACATCGCCGCCCCCGGCGCCTTCGAGATCGAGACCGTGCTCAAAGACCGCCTCGACATCCCGGTGTTCCACGACGACCAGCACGGCACCGCCGTCGTGGCGCTTGCCGGCCTGCAGAACGCGCTCGAACTGGTCGGCAAGAAGATGGAGGACGTCACCGTCGTCGTGACCGGACTCGGCGCCGCCGGCATCGCCGTCGGCAAGATCCTGTTGGGCGCTGGCGCCGGTCGCATCATCGGCCTCGACCGGTCCGGCTGTGTCTGGAACGGTCGGGACAACCTCAACGAGGCCAAGCAGTGGTTCGCCGAGAACACGAACCAGGACCTGGTCAAGGGTTCGGTCTCCGACGCCATCGAGGGGGCCGACGTGTTCCTCGGGCTCAGCGGGCCCGGGTTGCTCAGCGTCGACGACGTCCGGTCGATGGCCACCGACCCGATCGTGTTCGCCATGGCCAACCCCGACCCGGAGATCCTGCCGGAACAGGTCGATGGTCTGGTGGCGGTCATGGCGACCGGCCGCAGCGACTACCCGAACCAGATCAACAACGTGCTGGCCTTCCCCGGGATCTTCCGTGGCGCCCTCGACGCCAAGGCGACCGACATCACCGAGCGGATGAAGCTTGCCGCGGCCGGGGCCATCGCCGAGTCGGTGGCGCCGGACCAACTCGCCCCGGAGTTCATCGTCCCGTCGGTGTTCGACAAGTCGGTCTCGAAGCGGGTGGCCGCTGCGGTGCGTCAGGCTGCGATCGACGACGGGGTGTCGCGGGGCTGAACGGCGGGTGAGTAGCCGGCCTCAAACGAGATTCCTCTGGGTGATCTTGTTGGCAGGTCAACATCCGTGTCGTCAAACGGCCTAGCCTGTCGGCGTTCGGAAGTGTGGCGGGAAGGAGCCAGCAAGATGGGCAAGCGTAGGAGTCGGCGGACGGTGGTCGCCGTCCTGGCGGCAATGGTGGCCATGCTGACCACGGTGGTGGCCACGAGCGGCGCCTCGGCGGACAGCAGCGAGGAGCCGAAGTTCACCCTGACGGTCCTGCACAACAACGACGGGGAATCGTCGCTGTTGCCGCTGGACATCGAGGGCGTCTCGTACGGCGGCGTCGCCCGCTTCCAGAGCAAGGTCGACGAGCTGCGGCGGTCGGCCAAGCGGCCGAGCTTCGACGAGGGCGAGGCACCGCAGCGCGGCTCGGTGCTGCTCAACTCCGGTGACAACTTCCTGGCCGGCCCGACGTTCGAGGCCTCACGCCAGGGCAACGAGTTCTACGACGCCAGGGCCGTCCGGCTCCTCGGCTACGACGCCCTGGCCATCGGCAACCACGAGTTCGACTTCGGGCCCGAGACGTTCGCCCGCTTCGTTCGCCAGGTGGCCCCGATCCCGTTCGTGTCGGCCAACCTCGACTACTCCGGTGAGCCCTCCCTGGCCCGCCTGGCCGGTCGCCGGCTCGTGTCGAGCGACGTGATCACCGAGAACGGTCGCCGCATCGGCATCGTCGGCCTCACCACCCCGTCGCTGCCGACGATCTCGTCGCCCGGTGGCGTCGAGGTCCTGACCGACCTCGCCGGTCTGGCCCAGGCCGAGGTCGACGACCTCCAGAGCCGTGGCGTCGACATCATCATCCTGATGTCGCACCTGCAGGGCCTCGACAGCGAGCTGGCGCTCGTGTCCGCCCTGAGCGGCGTCGACGTCGTCATCGGCGGCGGCGGTGACGAGATCCTGGCCGACGAGGGCGACGAGCTGTTCCCGGGTCACGCCGACAACATCTTCGGCTCCTACCCGCAGGTCGCCACCGACGCCGACGGCAACGACGTCCCCGTCGTGACCACGCCGGGCAACTACCGCTACGTCGGTGCGCTCGAGGTCACCTTCGACCGTGACGGCAACGTGCTGTTCTGGGACGAGGAGGACTCCGGGATCAAGCTGGTGACCGACTCCGGCCCCGAGGCGGTCGAGCCGAACCGTCGTCAGGCCAACCTGGTCGAAGAGCCGGTTGCCGACTTCATCGCCGAGCTGGCGGCCACGATCATCGGTAGCTCCGACGTCGTCCTCGACTGCGAGCGGGTCGAGGTCCGCGGCGTCGAGAGCAACTGCGCCAACCTCGTCGCCGATGCCCACCTGGCCACCGGTCAGGCCCAGGCTGCGGCGTTCGGGCTCGACGCCCCGCAGATGGCGATCATGAACGGCGGTGGCGTCCGGGGCGAGATCGACCAGCCGGTCGGTCCGATCTCGGTGGCCGACACCTTCCGGATCCAGCCGTTCGGCAACTTCGTCGGCGTGGCCAACGACGTGCCGGCCGAGACGGTCCGCCAGATCATCGAGGAGGGCGCCATCCGGCTCCCGGCCCCCGGTGACGGTGGCTTCGCCCAGCTGGCCGGCGCCTCGGTCGTCATCGACCCGAGCTTCCCGGCCCGTGACGCCGACCAGACGACCGGTGAGCAGTTCTCGCCCGGTGAGCGGGTCCGCGAGCTCGTGCTCGACGACGGCACCGTTCTGGTGACCGGCGGCGTGACCCAGGACGTGACCGTCGACATCGCCGGTCTGAGCTTCTCGCTCGGTGGCGGCGACGCCTACCCGGCGGTTCCGTTCACGACGGTCGGCATCTCCGACCAGCAGTCGCTGCAGAACTTCATCGAGAACGACCTCGGTGGGAACGTGACGGCGGCCGACTACCCCCGTGGTGGCGAGGGCCGGTTGACGATCATCGGCGTCAGCTAGAACCGACGACGTCCGGATGAGGCCGGGCCTTCGGGCCCGGCCTCGCCGCGTCCGGGGCCGGGGGGTCGTGGCGGAGGACGCGCCTCGGGTCAGCCGTCGGTTACGGCGGCGATGGCCTCGGCGGTGGCCAGGGTCCGGCGGGCGTTGTCGACGTGCAGGTTCTCGATCATGCGACCGTCGACGGTGACCACGCCGCGGCCGTCGGCCTCGGCCTCGGCGAACGCGGCGATGACCCGCTCGGCATCGGCGATCTCCTCGGGGCTCGGCGCCCAGACGTCGTTGGCGATCTCGACCTGTCCGGGGTGGATCAGCGTCTTGCCGTCGAAGCCCATCGCCGCCCCGTTGGCGCATTCATCTCGGAAACCGTCGAGGTTCTTCACGTCGTTGTAGACCCCGTCGAGGATCGCGATCCCGGCCTCCCTGGCGGCCAGCAGGGCTGTCGAGAGGTGGGGGAGGAGCGGCGCCCGGTCCGTCCCGGGCTCGGCCCGGAGCTCCTTGGCCAGGTCGTTCGTCCCCATGACGAACACCGAGACCCGGGGATGGGCGGCCAGGGCCCTGGCATCGAAGACGGCGGTCGGCGTCTCGACCATGGCCCAGATGGCCATCGCCGCCGGCGCCCCAGCGGCGTCGAGGGCGGCCGAGATCTCGTCGAGCGAGGCGACCGAGTCGACCTTGGGGATCACGACGGCGGCGGCGCCGCTCGTTGCCGCAGCGGCCACGTCGTCTGCTCCCCACGGGGTGTCGAGCCCGTTCGCCCGGATCGTGATCTCCCGGCGGCCGTAGGCGCCGGAGGAGGCGGCGGCGACCGCCTTGGCCCTGGCCGCCACCTTGGCGTCTGGCGCGACGGCGTCCTCGAGGTCGAAGATCAACGCATCGGCGGGGATGGTCTTGGCCTTCTCGAGCGCCCGCTCGTTGGCCGCCGGCATGTACAACACGCTCCGCCTCGGGCGCAGCTCACTCGTCTCGCTCATGACACCGTCCTCAGAAGCCGTAGGTCGCGGCCAGCTCGGGGTCGCGCGCCGACAGTTGGCGGGCCAGGGCGACGACGACCTGGCACTGCTTGACCGAGGCGTCGTCCTCCATCTTGCCGTCGAGCATGATGGCCCCGGTGCCGTCGCCCATGGCCTCGATCACCCGCTGGGCGTGGGCCACCTCACCGGGGTCGGGGCTGAAGACCCGCTTGGCCACGTCGATCTGGGCCGGGTGCAGGCTCCAGGCCCCGACGCAGCCGAGGAGGTAGGCGTTGCGGAACTGGTCCTCGCAGGCCACCGTGTCGGCGATGTCGCCGAAGGGTCCGTAGAACGGCAGGATCCCGTTGGCGACACAGGCGTCGACCATGCGGGCGATCGTGTAGTGCCACAGGTCCTGCTGGAAGGTGGCCCGCTCGTCGGTGATGGCGCCGCCGTCGGCGGGATCGGAGCGAACGAGGTAGCCGGGGTGGCCGCCACCGACCCGGGTGGTCTTCATGCGCCGGTTGGCGGCCAGGTCGGCGGGGCCGAGCGACAGGCCCTGCATCCGGGGCGAGGCGGCACAGATCTCCTCGACATTGGCAACGCCCCTGGCCGTTTCCAGGATGGCGTGGACCAGGATCGGCTCGTCGAGCCCGGCCCTGGCCTCCAGTTGGGCCAGCAGGCGGTCGACGTAGTGGATGTCCTCGGCCCCCTCGACCTTGGGGATCATCACCACGTCGATGGCGTCGCCGATCTCGGTCACGACGGCGGTGATGTCGTCGAGGAACCAGGGTGAGTCGAGCGAGTTCAGCCGGGTCCAGAACTGGGTGGCACCGAAGTCGACAGTCGTGCCGACCTGGATCAGCCCGGCCCTGGCCTGCTCCTTGTCGCTTGCCGGTACGCCGTCCTCGAGATTGCCGAGGATGATGTCGACCCCCGGGGCGATGTCGGGCACCTTGGCCACCATCTTCTCGACCGAGGGTGGGAAGAAGTGGATCATGCGGCTCGGCTTGACCGGGATCTCCCGGAGCGGCTCGGGCGCACCGACGGCGAGGGGTCTGAAGAAGTCCTTTGCGCTTCGCACGAGCGCCAACAGTACAAGCCGTCCCGGTGTCGGCCCACCCCGGACGGCGTCGCCGCCAGCCGGGCGGGCTGGAGCGACCGCCGGATCGTGTCCTACCGTCGCGGCATGACCGATCAGCTGCTCTCCGAGGTCGACGGCCACGTCGCCACCATCACGTTCAACCGGCCGGACCGGATGAACACGATCACCCCGACGATGCTGCACCAGCTGTCGGAGCGCCTGCTGGAGGCCGATGCCGAGCCCGAGGTCCGGGCCATCATCATCACCGGCGCCGGGCGGGCCTGGTGCGCCGGGCTCGACATCGCCGCCGCCTCGTCCGGCGAGGGCATCGGCGGCGACTCCAGTGTCGGGGCCACCGGCGAGTTCGACCTGCGCTCGGCCCCGCCGGTCGTGCTGCACAAGATCGACACCCCGACGATCGCCGCCCTCAACGGCGGGGCTGCCGGCTACGGCATGGACCTGGCCCTCGGCTGCGACATCCGGTTGGCCGCCGAGGGGGCCAAGCTGTCGGCCGCCTACACCGCCCGCGGTCTGGTGCCCGAGAGCGGTGGCACGTGGCTGCTGCCCCGGATCGTCGGCATGTCGAAGGCGGCCGAGTTGCTGTACACGGCCCGCACCCTGACCGCGGCCGAGGCACTGGAGCTCGACCTGGTCAGCGAGGTCGTGCCCGGCGACGCGCTCCTCGACCGGGCCCGCCACGTGGCCGGCGAGATCGCGGCCAATGCGCCGCTGGCGGTGCGGGCGGCCAAGCGGATGATGCGCCACGCCATGACCGAGGACTTCGAGGACCACGTCCAGCGGCAGTTCCTCGCCCTCCTGCCGCTGTTCGGGACCAAGGACTTCCGGGAGGCGCTGAGCGCCTACATGGAGAAGCGGCCGGCCAACTTCGAGGGCCAGTAGCCGGACCGCACGGTCGCCGGGCGTCGCCCGGACCCGTGACCCCCCGACGGTGCGGTCGGGGGGCTACCGTAAGCCGGCGTGACCACCGAAACCCAGACTCCCCCCGGCGCCGGCTCACGGAGCCGTCGCATCCTGCTGCTCGCCGTCGTCGCCGCCCTGGTCCTGGTGATCGGGGTGGTGGTGTGGTGGTTGAGCCGTGACGACGCCCCCGAGGCGGCCAGCCTGGAGGCCGCAACCGCCGAGATCACCGACGACGCCGACGATGGCGAAGCCGGCACCGACGCCGCCGACGACGACGGGGCGGACGCCGCCACCGACGACGCCGATGCCGGTGCCGACAGCGGCTCCGACGATGCCACCGCCGGGTCCGCCGGCGGTATCGACGGCACGTGGACCGTCGACACCTCGGTCGGCGAGTTCAGCTTCCAGGACTCCACGGGGACCTTCGTCGGCTTCCGGGTCGGCGAGGAGCTGCAGGCCGTCGGCGAGATCGAGGCCGTCGGCCGCACCCCGGGCGTCTCCGGCACGATCGACATCGACGGCACCACCGTGACCGCAGTGTCGATCGAGGCCGACATGGCTGCCCTCACCACCGACGACAGCCGCCGAGACAACCGCGTCCAGGGTGCGCTGGAGACCGACCAGTTCCCGACCGCAACGTTCGTGTTGACCAGCCCCATCGAGTTCGGCGAGGGGGCAGCCAACGGCGACCCGGTCTCGGCCTCGGCGTCCGGCGACCTGACCGTGCACGGCGTCACCCAGCCGGTCACGTTCGACCTCGAGGCCCAGCTGGTCGACGACACGGTCGTGGTCGTCGGCTCGACCGAGATCACGTTCGCCGACTACGGGGTCACGGTGCCGTCTGCGCCGATCGTGCTGTCGGCCAACGACTTCGGCACGATCGAGCTCCAGCTCTTCCTGGTCCGATCCTGACCGCTGCCGGCCGTCTGGCGGCGCCGGCACGGGTCGAGCAACCGACGGTCGAGGTCAGGCCAGCGGGAACAGCCGGTCGCGCCGGTTCCAGAGATAGCGATCGGTCACGAAGGCCAGGAAACGCCTGGCCTGATCGAAGTGCTCGGCCACGTTGCGCAGCTCGGTGCTGATGCCGGGCAGCGGGACGAGGTCGGCGGCCAGGCGATACCAGCTCGGCCCGAGGGTGGCCAGGACCGGACCGGTCCCGTCGATCCGATCCGACCGCAGGACCCGGATCGGGTCGGTCCGGTGGCCGGGCGGCAGCGAGCGGACGATCCGCTCAAGCTCGATCGGCGACAGGGTGCGCCTGGCGCTGTCGTCGGGGAACACGCCGTTGAGGAACAGCGCCAGGTCGCCGAGGCGACGGTAGGCGCCGGCCCGCTCGGCCATCGGCTGCTCGGCGGCCAACTGGGCCAGCTGGGCCGGGTTCATCTCGCTGAATCGTCGGCGCCGCCACCGGCCCCGACTCTTCTCCCATCGGGGTCCGCTGAGCACCCGGGTGTAGGAGCCGAGCAGCTCGACCAGGAAGGCCCGGGTTGCCGGCTCGGCGATGAACCGGGCCAGCTGCTCACCGTCGAACACGGGCAGCACGAGCCGACTCCCGACCCGCTCGGGGACGTGGTGGCGGTCGCCGATCTCGTCGGCCCCCCGGTGCACCAGCAGGGCGAAGATCAGCAGCGGCGAGACGGTGGCCAACGGCTCCGGGCTCTCGGGCCCGAACAGCTGCTCGAAGGTGGCCGGGTCATCGAGGGCCCGCTCGATCCTCGCCGGCTCGGCCCGGAACCAGGCCGCGGCATCGAGCCCGGGCTGATGGCCGCTGGCCCGGCCCAACACCTCGAGGTCGGCAGCGCTCAGCAGCTCGACGTAGCGGTCGGACATGGTGCGGCGAGCGTACCGGCGGTCGGTGACGCCGGGCCAGCCGGCGGGAGTCCGGACCGGCCGGTGCTCAGGTCAGGCCGGCGACGAACTCGCCGAGCAGTTCGTTGACCTCGTCCGGTCGCTCCTGCTGGGTCCAGTGCCCGCACCCGGCGAGGATCTCGGACCGGGTCAGGCCAGGCAGCGACTCGTCGAAGCGCTCGATCGCCCGCCGCCCGAGCTGGGTCGGCCCGTCGCGCTCGCCGCCGATGTAGAGGGCCGGCACCGTGATCGGGGCGTGGCGCCAGGCCGCCAGCTGCTCCCAGTCCCGCTCGACGTTGCGGTAGCGGTTGAGCCCACCGGTGAATCCGCTCCGCTCGAACTCGCCGACGTAGAACGCCAGGTCGTCGTCGGTCAGCCACGCCATCTGGTCGGATGCCGGCTCCTGCAGCCGATCCCGGAGCTGCCCGCCCGGCGTGACCATGCCCATCGATGGCCTGGTCGGGTCGGCCTCGCCAGACGCCGTGAAGTAGAAGCCGCGCAGCCAGCCGGCCACGTCGGTCTCGATCTCCGCCTCGGCCACGCCGGGCTCCTGGAAGTAGTCGATGTAGAAGATCTCGTCACCGGCCCGCTCCCGCATGGCCCCGAGCGGGCGGACGTCGCCCCGCTGGTGGTACGGCACCGACAACCCGGCGACGCCCCGCACCCGGTCGGGCCGCAGGAGCGCGGTGTTCCAGGCGATCGGCGCACCCCAGTCGTGGCCGACGACCACCGCATCCGCAACCCGGAGGTCGTCGATGACGGCGATCACGTCCCCGACGAGCGGCAGCATGGCGTAGGCCTCGATCTCGGGCGGGGCGGCCGAGCGGCCGTAACCCCGCACGTCGACGGCGATCGCCCGGTGGCCGGCTGCGGCCAGCGAGGCCAGCTGGTGGCGCCATGAGTACCAGCTCTCGGGGAAACCGTGGATCAGGATCACCGGCAGCCCGTCGGCCGGTCCGGCCTCGACCAGGTGGATCCGCTGCCCGGCGGAGACGACGTGACGGCTGGTCAGCTCAGCGGGAAGGACAGCGGGTCGGCCGGGGGCTACAGGGTCCATGGGCGGCCAAGCTACCGGTTGTCACTATCGTGAAGCCATGCCGTCGGTGGATGTCAACGGGATCACGATCGCCTACGAGGAGCAGGGCGACGGCCCGCCGCTGTTGCTGATCATGGGCCTCGGCGGCCAGCTGACCGATTGGCCGGCCGACCTCGTCACCCTCCTGGCAGAGCGCTTCCGGGTCATCAGATTCGACAACCGCGACATCGGCCTGAGCAGTGAGATCGACGCCCCGCCGCCGAAGCTGCGAACCCAGCTCCGCGGCGCCATCACCGGCCGGCTGCCGACGGCGCCGTATCGACTCGCCGACATGGCCGACGATGCCGCCGGCCTGCTCGACCACCTCGGCATCGATGCCGCCAACGTGGTCGGGGTGTCGATGGGCGGGATGATCGGTCAACAGCTGGCGATCGACCACCCGAACCGGGTCGCGAGCCTGGTGTCGATCATGTCGACCACCGGCAACCGTCGGGTCGGTCGACCGACGGCGTCACTCGTTGCCAAGATCGTGACCCGTCGTCCGCCGCCGGCTGATGCCCCGGTCGAGCGCGTGCTCGACGAGGCGGTGAACCTCTACCGGCTGGTGTCCGGTCCGGGCCGCGACCTCGACCGGGCCAGGGAGCTGTTCCGCATGTCGGTGACCCGCAGCTATCGACCGGCCGGCACCGCCCGCCAGCTGATGGCCATCCAGGCCAGCCCCGACCGGACGCCCGACCTGGCCCGCCTGACGATCCCGGTGCTCGTCGTGCACGGCCAGGTCGACCCGCTCGTCCGCCTCAGCGGTGGGTTGGCCACCAACCGGGCCGTTCCCGGCTCACGCCTCGTCGTCTACCCCGACATGGGCCACGACCTGCCCTCCGCCCGCTGGTCGGAGATGGCGGAACTCATCGAGGCCACCGTCGAGCGGGCGCACACTCGGTCCTCGACCTGATCAGGAGACGTCGAGGGTGAAGGCCCCGGTGCATCGCCAGATGCCCTCGGGGTCCTGCGGCTCGTTGTCGGCCCTGGTGACGCGATCGACGCCGGGTTGTGACGACAGCCGTTCGACCAGCGATTCGACGGCGGCAGCGTCGCCGGTCGACGACTCGGTCAGGGTGAACACGAAGCTCGTCGGCAGTTGCTGAGGGTTGGCCGACACGCGGCCGGACGACCCCAGGTACTCGGCCATCGCCTCCTCGTCGATGTAGCGATGCTCGGTCACCAGCGGCTCGGCCTCGAGCAGGTCGGCGACGGAACCGACCGCCGTCTGGTCGACGCCGACGACGAGCCAGATCGCCAGACGACGGGGGTCGACCGCGTCACAGGCGGTTCGGAGCGCCGTCAGCTCGGCCTCGCAGCCCGGGTCCGACCCGATCTCGAGCTCGATGTCGGCGCTCGGCAGGATTGCCCTGACCGCGTTCGACGCCTCCTCGAAACCGACCTGGTCGGTCACGGTCACGGCGAACGACGTCGGCAGCTGCTCGGGCTCGACGAGGTCGATGACGTCGGGTCCGTCATCGGCGAAGAACTCGACGAACCGGGCATAGGTCTCGTCCCGGTCGACGTAACGGTGGATGGTCACGCCGGCCGTCGACCCGAGCGCCTCGTCGATGGCGGCCACCAGCTCGCCCGGCGCGTCAACGGGGAGCCAGACGATGACCTCGAAGGATCCGTCCGGGAGCGGTGCCGGCTGTTCCACACATCGGCTGTACGCCGTCCACAGCTCGGAGATCTCGTCCTCGACGTCGAACCCGCCGGCCTCTGCGGTCCCGTTGACGGGCTCGGACTGCGACCCGAGTGCGGGTGACCCGTCATCGGCGTCGCCGCCGAGCAACCCGCAGGCCCCAACCAACATCGCGGCGACGACCAGCGCCGCAACGGACCACCACCGCCTCACGCCATCGCCCGCCATGGTGCAGACCATACCCCCCCCCGTCCGTCCGGCCGGGACCGCCCGGGGGTCGAGCTACGCCGGCTGGTCGTCGAAGGGGAGCGGCGTGTCGGTCCGCAGACTCGGGAGCTGGTCGTTCGACCAGATCTTGCGGCTGAACCGTGGGTTCTTCGACGACATGTCGATCTGGTAGCGCACGTTGCGTCCGGTGTCGTGGTGCCCGACGGTCGGCAGGCCGAGGATCTCACACAGCCGCTGGGCCAGCCAGCGCTCGATCTTGAGCACCACCATCTTCTTGCGGAGTCGACCCTGCACGTCACGATTGAGCACCGGCGGCAGGGTGTTGAGGGTGAGGATCTCGGTGATGGCCGGGCTCGCCATCTTCTCCCGGCCCTCGTCGCTGGCGTAGAAGTGGGTGACGGCGAAGATCACCCGCCGCGGCTGGACCCGGTGCAGGAACTCGCAGGCCGAGACCACGGTCGACCCCGTGCGGACCATGTCGTCGAACAGCACGATGTCGCGGCCACGGACGTCGTCGAGCGTGGCCTCGCTCTGGGGGTGGAGCGCAATCTCGACCTCCCGCTCACCGGAGCGTTCCTTGTCGAGCATGATGAACGACGCATCGGGGAGGCCGAGACGATCCGCCATCTCACCGACGAACGGCCTCGCCCCCTTGTCCGGGGCGCACAGCGCCAGGTTGGCGCCGGTCGGCCCGAAGTCGACGATGTTCGACTCACACAGGTAGTCGATGTAGACGTCGTAGGGGATCAGGTTGTGGAACCGGCCGTCGAACACCCGCCGGAACTCCCCCTCGACCGAGGCCGAGTGGTTGTGGACGGTGACCACCCGGTCGACGCCGGCGAGGTGGAGCAGCTCGGCGTAGAGCCGGGCCGTGAACGGTTGGCCGTCGAACTTCTTGCGGTCGTGCACGTCCCGCTCGAACGGCGTCGTGCCCTGGTCGACCCCAGGGCCACGGTCCTGGGCGCTGTAGAACAGGTCTGGCTCGACCAGCACGACGGCCGCCGCCCCGTTGTCCTTCGCCGCCCTGGCGATCAGCAGGTTCCGCATCGCCAGGTTGTTTCGACTGATCGCCCGATTGGTGGTGCTGACGATGATGACCGTCTTGCCGATGAGTCCGTCGCCGATCGACGACAGGTCCTGCTCGTCGGAGATGAAGCGAGGGCAGAACTCGGTGTTGGCGAACGTCTTGATGCTGATGAGGTCGGCGATGTCATCCGACTGGCCGACGGCGAAGGCGACATCGATGGCGAAGGGGTCGTCGGAGAAGTTGCCGACGATGACCACCTCGTCGAGCGTCGTCGCATGGTCGCCCATCGGCCCTTGTTGTAGTCGAGGCGTGCGCCGTTGGGAAGGGCGCCGCTACCAACGGCGGCCGCCGGCCGACCCGGTCTCGACGGGGGACTAGGATGACGCCGCCGATGTCACCGGGTCGATCGAGGGGTGGAGCATGAGCGACGAGAGCGAGCGGCGGTCAGGCGACGATCCTCCGCCGAGTTCCCGCGAGGGGTTCGACGAACCCGAAGCCGACGGGCTCGGAGACCTCGACGGCTTCGGCGACCTCGAGGGCCTCGACGGGATCGACGGCCTCGACGCCGATCTGGGCGAGGTCGGCGCGACCACTGCGGCCGAGGCGTCGACCGGGGCCGCCCGCCGTCGTCTTGCCGGCGTGATGGCCCTGCTGCTCGGCGCCATCGGCACGCTGCTGGCCATCGTGTTCGCCTTCCTGGCCCTTCGCCTGCTGTTCGGGGCGTCTGGCACGGTCGACGACCTGATGGACCCGGTGACCGAGGCCTTCGACCGGCTGGAGGATCGGATCGACCAGGCCGACGACCTCATCGACCGTCGTGGCATCGAGACCGACGACGTCAGCGAGCTCCGGGCCAGGGTCGACAGCCTGGTCGACGTGTCGACGTCGGCCAACCGCAGCTTCGACACCGTGCAGGACCATGCGATCTACGGGTTGCTCCCGGCCGACCTGTCCGGCCTCGACGTCGCCCTCGACCGTTTCGAGACGTCGGCCGGCAACATCGACGAGGCGCTCGGCACGGCGCCGACGGTCCGCGCCGCCGCAGCCGCGGTCATGGCCGACGAGGTGGACGGCATGCAGAGCCGGGTCACCGACGCCAGGGCCACGATCGACTCGGCCGCCTCGTCGCTCCGGTCGTGGCTCCGCCTCGGCGGGTTGCTCGGCTTCCTGATCGCCCTCTGGTTCCTCTGGTCGCAGCTGGTGTTCGCCCGTCGAGGTTGGCGGGGCGTGCGCAATCAACAGGTGTAGGCCGCTGCTCCGTCTCGAGGCGGGCCGTCGTCGACGGAGAGGTTAGGCTCGGTCCCGGGAGGGCAACGCCCGTGCGCTACCGCTTCGACGACTTCGAACTCGACGGCGACGTCTTCGCGCTCACCCGCAGCGGCGAGGTCGTCGGGATCGAACCCCAGGTCTTCGACCTCCTGCTGCTCCTGGTCGAGCACCGCGACCGGGTCCTGACCAAGACCGAGATCCTCGACGAGGTGTGGGGCGACCGCTTCGTCTCGGAGTCTGCGCTGACGAGCCGGGTCAAGTCCGCCAGGCGGGCGATCGGCGACAACGGACGCGAGCAACGGCTGATCCAGACCGTGCACGGTCGGGGCTACCGGTTCGTCGGGTCCGTCAGCGTCATCGACGGGGAGGCGTCGATTTCGGCTGGGTCGGCCGGCGGCGCCCCCGCAGCGGCCGGTGGCGGCCAGCCGACCATGCGGTACGCCTTCGACGACGTCGTCTTCAGCACAGCCACCGGTCTGTGGCGCAACGGCGAGCGGGTCGATCTCGAGCCGCTGGCCAACGGCGTGCTGGCCCTGCTGATCGATCAGCGACACCGGATCGTGTCGAAGGCCGAGCTCGTCGACGTGGTGTGGAACGGAGCCCCGACCCCGGACTCGGCGGTGGCCGAGGCGGTCAAGCTCCTCCGTCAGGCCATCGGCGACAGCGGGGCCGAGCAGCGGCTGGTTCGGACCGTCTACGGCCGCGGCTTCCAGTTCGTCGCCACCCTCGACGAGTCCGCCGATCCGGCGGGCGGCCAGACCGCGGCCACCCTGCTGATCGCCGATGCCGCCGGCCGTGGCACCGTCGACGGTCGTCGATCGATGCTCGACGGGCTG
>JBCCVL010000110.1:0-21876 GCA_039195375.1 Actinomycetota bacterium | reverse complement strand
ACCAGCTCGGTCAGCAACTGCTCGACGTCGGGGTCGGTTGGTAGGACCGGGTAGATGGAGGTGAGTGCCTTCTCTGCATGTGAGACCGTGTCGCCCTCGTCTGGTGTGATCTTCATGCCTCTGCCGGTGTCGGAGATGGTGACCTGCCGGTCGCCGAGTTCAACGGAGATCGAGAGGTCCTCGGTGTTCGTGTGTTCAACGACAATGAGGGCGATCAGCTCGATGACAACCTCGGCAGGGCTCAACTCGGGGGCCGAATCGGGGAGCACGTTGGCGATGGTAGACGGCCGAGCGTCGAGCCCTGCCGCGACGGGCTGACCCGACTCGACGACGACCTCTGATCGACCGCGCGGCCGAGTCTCGGCAGCTACTCCCCGGGGAGTATCGGCGAAGCCTCCCGGTGACGGATTCCCGGTCGGCGGCCTTCCACGACGATGGGTCCAGCAGTCGTGGACGGCGCTCGGCACCGGGCAATCGGAAGGAGATCGAAGATGAAGAAGATCACGTGGCCGGCGATGCTGCTGGCGCTGGTGTTGCTGCTCGCTGCCTGCGGCAGCGACGACTCGGAGGTCGACAGCGCCGATGACACCATCGAGACTGCCGAGGAAACGACGACCGACGACGCCCCGGAGAGTGCAGCCGACGAGAACGCCGAGGACACCATCGAGGCCGTCGAGGATCCGACGACCGACGGGGCCCAAGCGGAGAGCACCGCCGATGCGAGCGGCGGCGACGCCGCTACCGCCGATGCGAGCGGCGGCGACGCCGCTACCGAGGATGCCTCGGCGGAGGCAGTTGGTGGTGGGGCTGAACAGAAGACCCCGGGGGTCGACGAGCAGGTGGGTGCGGGCGACGGCTTCATCGTCACGAACCAGCTGGGGCCGAGCACGGAGGAGCAGATCGCCGAGTTCCAGCAACCGGGTCCGGACGGGCCGATCTACATGGTCAACCTGCTCGAGTTCAAGGACTTCGCCGAGTACGAGGACGGGAGGGAGACCGACCTGACCGGACGCGAGGCCTACGCCCTCTACACCGAAGGCATGCACGACGTGTTGGCGCTGTTCGGGGCCGAGATCGTCTTCGAGGGTGACGTCTCGTTCCTGTCGATCGGTCAGGTCGATGAGCTCTGGGACGAGGTCGGTGTCGTCCGCTACCCGAGCCGGGCGACACTGCTGGAGATGTCCTCGTCGCCGGAGTGGCAGGCGGTCTCGGTGCACCGGACCGCCGGCCTGGCCGGTCAGCTCAACATCGAGACCGTCGACCCCGTCGCTGGACCGTGATCAGCCATCCAGGACACGCAGCCGAAGCCGACGCCCAGACGCGTCACAATGAGTCGAGCACCGAAACCATCCATCCATCCATTCACCAAGGAGTCAAATCATGGTCAGCTTCTGGGACCTCGTCCTTCTGTTCTTCGTCTTCATCCCCGCAGCGATCCTGTGGTTCCGGGTGGTCGTCGACATCTTCGACCGCCAGGACCTGAGTGGCGTTGCGAAGATCGCCTGGCTCGTCGGCGTCCTCATCGTGCCCCTGCTCGGCGCACTGGTCTACATCGTCACTCGACCAGTGACCGAGCAGGACCGGGAGCGGGCCGCCGCCTTTGAACAGGCGGTCAAGCAGCAACACGTGGCCGCCGGCTACAGCATCGCCGATGAGATCGAGAAGCTCGACGGTCTCCGGGCCAAGGGTCTGCTCACCGAGGATGAGTTCGACCGTCAACGGGCAAGGCTGCTGGCCTGATCCCTGGTCGGGCAACATAGGAGAGGCCACTGGTGACGGGCGACACGGGCTGGTCACTTGACAAGTCGCTGCCGAGCGGGCTACTTGACTTGTCAAGTGTCCAGTGAATTGTCGCGGGTCGAGTGAACGCACTCGCAAGGCGTGTTCGATGACTTTGATGAGAGGAGCGGGTTGATGGAGACCCTCGAGACTGACGTGCTCGTCGTCGGGGCCGGCCCGGCCGGGCTGACCGCTGCTGCGCTCCTGGCCCGTTCCGGCGTCGATGCGATCACGCTCACGAAGTACGGAACGGCCAACTCCCCCCGTGCCCACATCACGAACCAGCGGGCGGTCGAGATCCTGCGTGACCTCGAGATGGAGGACGACGTGCAGGCCAGGGCCCTTCCCCACCACCAGATGGGCACCCAGGTCTTCGCCACCTCGTTCGCCGGTCGTGAACTGTCCCGCAAGATGACGTGGGGCGCAGGCGACGACCGGATCGGCGTCTATCGGGCGGCCAGTCCGTCGGCGATGTGCAACATCGCCCAGCACACGCTCGAGCCGATGCTGCTGGCCCGCGCCGTCGAGCTCGGCGCCGATATCCGACTCCATCACGAGGTCGTGGCGATCGAGGATCGGGGTGACCACGTCCGCGCCGTCGTTGCCCCCCGAGACGGCTCCGACCGGTTCGCGGTCCGAGCCCGCTACGCCATCGGCTGTGACGGCGCACGCACGGTCGTCGGCCGCGACGGCGGCTTCGAGTTCGACGGTCGGATGGGCCGCGGCAGTGCCGTGACCGTCTGGATCGAGTGTGACCTCAGCGCCTACACCGCCCATCGCCCGGGAGCGTTGTTCTTCACGCTGACGCCGTGGAGCAACGAGTTCCTCAGCATCTGGACCTGCGTCGAGCCGTTCAACGAGTGGAGTACGATCTTCACTCGACCGAGGCTCGCCGAGGTCGACGTCGACGAGGCCAGCATCGCCGAGAGCGTGCGAGCGGCCATCGGTGACGACGACATCCCGTTCACGATCAAGAAGATCAGTCCGTGGGAGTTCAACCACATGGTCGCCACCCAGTACCGCAGCGGGCGCCTGTTCATCGCCGGCGACGCCGCCCACCGTCACCCGCCCGCCAACGGACTCGGCAGCAACACCTCGATGCAGGACACCTACAACCTCGTGTGGAAGCTCACCGCGGTCGTGCGGGGCCAGGCCGGCGAGTCACTGCTCGACTCCTACGACGCCGAGCGGCAGCCGGTCGGTCGCCGGGTCGTCGACCGGGCCAACAGGAGCGTCGACGAGATGGTCAACTGGTTCGCCCCGCTCGGGCTGTCACCGGGCATGTCGCCAACTGAGGTCGACCGACGCCTCGACGAGCTCCACGGCCCCGACGGCGGCGCCGACCGGGCCGCGCTGTACGACGCGCTCGATCTGATCGACGGCCAGTTCAACGCCATCGGGGTCGAGCTCGGCCAGCACTACACCTCGTCCGCCGTCGTCGGCGACGGCTCCCGCCCACCGGAGCCGCCCGGCGATCCCGACCTCCATCACGTCCCCTCGACCTGCCCGGGATCACCGTTGCCACACGCCTGGGTCGTGGTCGACCAACACGACGTCTCGACCATCGACCTGTGTGACTACGACGGGTTCACCCTCATCGTCGGCGCAGACGGCGAGGCGTGGACGGCGGCGGCGAACGTCGTGTCGGCGGAGCTGGGGGTTCGGATCACGCCGGTTGTCGTCGCCCTCGGCGCCGATCACGACGACGTCTACGGCGCCTGGTATCGCCTCCGCCAGATCGGCGACGACGGCGCACTGCTCGTCCGTCCCGACCAGATCGTCGCCTGGCGCACGCCGTCTGGGTCCGACCGACCGGCCGACGACCTCCTCGGCGTCATGCGGCAGGTCCTCGGCATCGGCGGTCAGACGGTGACCGAGCCGCTCGCCACCGGGGCGGTTCGCTGACCGATGGCGACGACCGACGCAGGCGCCGAGCGCCGCACCACCCGAGCCGAGCAGCGGGAGCAGACCCGGGCCCGCATCATCGATGCGGCGATCGAAGCGTTCGCCAAGCACGGCTACAGCGGATCGTCGACCCGCGACATCGCGGCTCGGGCCGAGACCAGCCAGGGGCTCGTCAGCTACCACTTCGAGACGAAGGCCGAGCTCTGGCGAGCTGCGGCGGACCATCTGTTCGGCGACGTCGCCGACTCGCTCCGACCCGCAGCCGGGCGGCGTGCCGCCGGTGCCGAGGCCACCAGGGAGGCGATCCGGGGCTTCGTCCGGCTCAACGCCAGACGGCCGGCGCTCGTCCACTTCATGGTCGACGCCGGTCGCCACGACGACGAGCGCATGCGCTACCTGGTCGACACCCACCTGTCGCAACGGTTCGCCGCCGTGGCCCGCCTCAGCACCGGCGACGTCGACCCCGCCCACCTGTACTACGCACTGGCCGGCGCCTCGTCGCTGCTGTTCGGGGTGGCGGCCGAGTGTCGAGCCCTGACCGGCATCGACCCGTCCGATGACGACGTCGTCGAACGCCACGCCCACTTCGTCGCCCGGCTGTTCGTGCCAGACGAGCACGACCGACGGAGCGGTTGAGCATGTCGGGCTGGCCGCCATCGGGGCACAAGCGCCGCGTCGACGTCGGCGGTCTGTCGATGGCGACCGTCGACCTCGGCGAGGGTGACCCGATCGTGTTCCTGCACGGCAACCCGACGTCGTCGTTCCTGTGGCGGAACGTGCTCCCCCACGTCGAGCACCTCGGCCGCTGCATCGCCCCCGATCTGGTCGGTTTCGGCGACTCGGACAAGCTGCCGGACCCGGGCCCGGACTCGTATCGGTTCGTCGAGCACCGTCGTCACCTCGATCGGCTCCTCGAGGCGCTGGAGGTGCGGGAGCGGGTGATCCTGGTCGTGCACGACTGGGGCTCGGGCCTCGGGTTCGACTGGGCGAGACGGCACCCCGAAGCGGTCGCCGGGATCGCCTACCTGGAAGCCAATGTCGCCCCCCGGTCGTGGTCGCAGCTCACGCCAGAGGGCCGTGCCTTCTTCACGGCGTTGCGGAGCGACGACGGGGAGCGGATGGCCCTGATCGACAACGTCTTCATCGAGCGGGGATTGCCCGGCGGGGTGATCCGGGAGCTGACCGCCGCGGAGCTGGCCGAGTACCGGCGCCCCTTCCTCGAACCCGGAGAGTCCCGACGGCCGACGTTGACCTGGCCGCGGGAGATCCCCTTCGACGGCGAACCGGCGGACACGTACGACGTCGTCGCCGCCTACGCAACGTGGCTCGGATCCTCGTCGGTGCCAAAGCTGTTGATCGATGTGACCGACGGCGACACGCTGACCGGCGAGCTCCTCGCCTTCGCCAGGACGTTCCCGAACCAGACCGAGGTCAGGGTGACCGGCCGACACTTCGCCCAGGAGGACTCGCCAGACGAGATCGGGTCGGCCCTCGCCGCCTGGATCCCGACGCTGCAACACCGCTGATCGATCACCCGGCGGACCGCCAGTCGATCACCCGGCGACGGTGGTCAACCACCGTCGTTGCCACCAGGTCTCGACGGCCCTCGGGTGGTAGGTGGCGCGGACCCACTCGACTGCCTCGGCTGGGGCCAGTCCGTCGAGGACGGCGACGGCGGCCATGGCCGTCCCCGTTCGCCCGCGCCCTCCCGGGCAGGCGAAGTCGACCCGTTCGCGGCCGGCGCGGTCGAGCGCCTCAGCGAGCGCCCGGATGCAGGCCTGGCGGTCCGCCGGCAGCCAGAAGTCGCTCCACCGGATCCACACCTGGTCCCATGGCGTCGGCGGTGGGGGCCGCGCCGTCAGGTAGAGACCGACGTGTGGTGTCGCCTCCGGTGTCGGCCGGCGGAGCGACCGACCGCGAAGCGTCCGTCCACTCGGGAGGACAACGACACCGGGCCCGGGCGGCCAGCTCGTGGCGACCACTCCGATCGTCCCACCGCTGCTAGTGCGGGGCCCCACGGGGTCCGAGCACACAGAACTCGTTGCCCTCGGGGTCGGCCAGGACCACCCAGGGTGCGTCGCCCTGCCCGACGTCGATGCGGGAGGCGCCCATCCCGATCAACCGTGCCACCTCCCTGCCCTGGTCGTCCGGACGGAGGTCGATGTGGAGACGGTTCTTTCCCTCTTTGACGTCGTCGACGGCCAGGAACAGGATGCCGGGCATCCGATCCGGCTCCGGTTGGATCTCGAAGACGATCGGATCGTCGTTGACGATCACCCACCCGAGCACCTCACGCCACCAGTTGCCGAGGGCAACCGGGTCCCGCGTGGCGACGACGACCTGCTCCCACTCGAGGCTCATCGCCGGACCATAGCGAATCACCCGGACCCCCGTGTGGGGTTTCGCGCCAACCCCACCAGCGCGCTGGCCGATCGTCGTCGATGCCGTGTCTCAGTCGAGCAGACCGCGGTCGCGGGCGGCGGCGACGTCGGCCTGGAACTCGTCGAGCGTGGTCGAGAACCGATACCCACCGTCGTCGTCACCGACGACGTAGAAGAGCCATGGACCCGGCGTCGGCTCGACGGCGGCACGAAGCGACGCCCGGCTCGGGGTTGCGATCGGGGTCGGCGGCAGGCCGGGCGTCGTTCGCAACGCATAGGGACCGGGGGCCTCGAGCACCGCTGCTGTGATCTCGAGCTCGCGGTCCTGGGCCGCATAGCGGTAGGCGGCGTCGATGCCGATCGGGAGACCCTCCGCCAGGCGGTTGTGGAGCACCCGGGCGATTCGAGCCCGATCGTCGTCGTCGACGGGATCCGCCGTCTCGACGAGTGAAGCGATGATGACGACCTCGTAGGGGGACAGGCCGAGGCGCTCGACGCTGCGGTCGTAGCCGAAGTCGGCTGCCATGCGCTCGAGTTCGCCGTACAGCTCGGCCACGACGTCGGCGGCGTCGCTGCCAGCGTCGATCGAGTGCGTTCCGGCGGCGAGCAGACCCTCCCACGGGAGCTGGGAGCCGGTCAGGCCGGGGACATCGATATCGGCCAGGTCGGCGACACGGGGGGCGAACGGCGGCCGGGGATCCCGCTCGGCGAGCGCAGCCCAGAGCTCGCGCTCGGTCACGTCCGGCAACTGGACGGCGAGGTCGGGAACGGTCTCGCCGAGCCAGCGGCCGGCCTGGACGACGACGACCGTCGTCTCCGGCGGCTCATTCGTGACCGGTCGGCCGACGGCAGCACCCTCGACCGGCTCGGTCGCCTCGACGTCGACGGCCGGCCCCGCTCCCCGTTCGTCGCCGGCGATGAGGACAACCGCCAGGACCGCGGCGATGGCGGCCAGCGCAGGAACGGCCAACGCCAACGGGCGAGACGGTCGGGGGCGGCGTCCGGTCGGTGGCCCGCCTCGGGTCAGGATCGTCTCGACCGGCACCGGGGGTGGTGCGGCGCCGATCACCCGGTCGAGCTCCCGGCGGATGTGCTGATCGAGGTCGTTCACCGCAGCTCCTGTCGGATCTTGGCCCGTGCCCGGGCCAGGTACCGTCGGACCGTTCCGTCGCCGACGCCGAGGCAGTCGGCCACCTCGGCGACCGTCTGGTCCTCCCAGTAGGTCAGGTAGACGACCGCCCGCTCCCTGGTCGACAGGGAAGCGAGCAGGCCGAGCTCGTCGGCGGCCTCCGGCGGCGGGGCCGATCGGGAGGCGCCCGAGACCAGTCGCTCCCGTCGGCGACGTGACGTCTGCGCACGAGCGTCGCTCCTGGCCTGGTTCAGGACACAGGCGAAGAGGTAGGCCTGCGGGTTCGCGACGTCGGCCAGGTCCACCCGGGCGAACACCGCCACCATGGCATCGGCGACCAGGTCCTCAGCCTGCGACGGGCCGACCAACGTCGACGCGTACCCGATCAGGCGCTTCGCATGCTCCTGGTAGAGATCGACGGTTGCCTGCGTGACGGTCACTGTCTCTGTAACGCAGCCACGCCGCCGCCCGGGTGTCAACGCCCGACCAGAAAACCGGTCCGGCGCCGGGCGGCCGGTGATCGTGCGACCGCCGCCGCTGTCGTCGACGACACCGGACGGGGCACCCTTGACACCCGAACTTCATTGGCAGTGAAGTATTGCCCATGGGTGTCGTCGTCCTGAGTGTTGCCGCGGTTGCGCTGGTCACGTCGATCGTCGTGACGATCGTCGTCGTTGCCTCGTGGCGGTTTCGCCCCGCAGTATGGGCCGCCGACCTCGGCCTACCCCGCCAGGACCCGGTCGCCGGCCTCGTCGTCCTCGTCGTTCTCGTCCTGTTGCTGCTCGCCGGGTCCGTCGTCGCGTCGATGGTGGCGCTCGATGAGTTCGGCCTGGTCGGCGCCGCGATCGCCGGCTGGGCGGTGATGGTCTTCTTCGGCCTCTGGGACTTCCTCGTCATCGACTGGCTGATCTTCATCGGGCTCCGCCCGAGCTGGTTCTACGTCGAAGGCATGGAGAACTCGCCGCAGATCTACGACTGGCGACACCATGCCAGGGAATCGGTCCCCGCCGTGTTCATCGGGATCCCGATCGCTGCGGTGTCGACGGCGATCGCCGCCCTGGTCACCTAGCGGCGCCGTGATCCCGGCTGGTGTCAGCCGGCGAGGACGAGCGGGTTGATGCCCGGACCACGGCCGAGGCTGGCGGTCGTGCCCGGGTCCGATCGAGGCGCCACCAGTCGATGCCTTGCCCAGCGGCCGTGCGCCGGCTGTGATGGCGGGCATGACCGGAGGTACGTGGCCGCTGACCTACGTCGAGTGCCGCGAGCGGTTCCGTCGGGCCGCCACCGAGGCCGGCGCCGAGCTCGAGGCCAACCGGATCGACGGCGTCGGGCGCCACGGGGAGGATCTGACCATCGACGTGGCCCAGCTCGGCTCGGGTCGGCCGCGTCGGGTGCTGTTGGTGCTATCGGGCACCCACGGCATCGAGGGGTACGCCGGCTCGGCGATGCAGCGTGACCTGTTGGCCCACCTCGCCGGACGCGACCTGCCCGACGACGTCGCCGTCATTGTCGTGCATGCGGTCAACCCCTGGGGCATGTCGTGGTGGCGGCGGGCCAACGAGCACAACGTCGATCTCAACCGCAACTGGGGGGCGGGGACCGGCGGCGTCGAGCGACCAGACAACGAGGCCTACGCCGAGATCCACGAGCTGCTCTGCCCCGATGGCGAGCAGGCCCCCGACGGCGACCGGTTCGTGACCGAGCTGACCCGGCTGAGCGAGACCCGCGGTCTCGACTGGGTCAGGGCCGCCATCACCGCCGGGCAGGTGAGCCATCCAGACGGGCTGTACTTCGCCGGCCGCGAGCTCCAGCCGTCGACCAGGCGACTCGACGCCATCGCCACCGACCGGCTGGTCGGCGCCGAAGCGGTCCTGGCCGTCGACCTGCACACCGGACACGGTCGCTGGGGCACGTCGACACTGCTGTCGAAGGCGCCGCTCGGGGGCGACGATGACCGCTGGATCCGCCGGACGTTCGCCGACACCCCCATCGAGACCTCCGGCGCACCGGAGGCGATCTCCGCCACCAAGAGTGGCCAGCTGGCGCCCGGGCTGCTTGCCCGACTCGGCGAAGGCCGTCATCGATCGCTGACCTTCGAGCTCGGGACCCGCTCCGAGACGAGGATGATCGTTGCGGAACGAGCCGAGCACTGGGCCCACCGGTTCGATCGCCGCAACGATCCGGTCGGAGCGGCCGCCGTCTGGGAGCACCGGGTCTGCTCGATGCCAGACGACGCCGACTGGGAGGAGACCGCGCTGGTTCTCGGGCGTCGGGTGCTGCACCGTGCCATGGACGTCCTGCCGGACCTCTAGGCCCGCCCGGCCCGGGGGATCAGTTGTAGCTGGCGATGAGGCCGGTCAGCTCGTCGGCGATCGAGCTCAGGCCGGCGGCCGACTCGGTCGTGCTGTCGGTCGACCGGCGGGTGTCCTCGGCCGTCGAGGCGACCTCGGCGATGCTGCGGGCGATGTCCTGGGCGCCGGTGGTGGCGGCGTCGATGTTGCGGCCGATCTCCGAGGTGGTCACGAACTGCTCCTCGACCGCGGCGGCGATGGTCGACGAGATCTCGTTGACCCGCTCGATCGTCGCTCCGATCTTCTCGTTGGCCTCGACCGCGGCGGCGGTGTCGGTCTGGATCCCGAGGATCCGGGAGGCGATCTCCTCGGTCGCCTTGCTGGTCTGGGCTGCGAGCTCCTTGACCTCGTTGGCGACGACGGCGAAGCCCTTGCCGGACTCGCCGGCTCTCGCCGCCTCGATGGTGGCGTTGAGGGCCAGCAGGTTGGTCTGCTCGGCGATCGAGTTGATGACGCTGACGACGTTGCCGATCTCCTCGGACGAGGCGCCGAGCTTGCCGATCGTCTCCGACGAGTTCCCGGCGACGGAGACCGCCTCCTGGGCGACCGATGCCGCCTCGGTGGCGCTGTCGGCCACTTCCCGGATCGACTCGGTCAGCTGCTCGATGGCACCGGCGACGCCCGAGACGTTGGCCGACACGTTCTCCGACGCCAGCGAGGCCGATCCGGCCTCGGCCGAGGTCTCCTTGGCCGACTGGCTGACGCCACTGGAGAACCGGTTCAGGTCGCCAGACGTCTGCTCGAGTTGGGTCGCCGACGTCTTGAGGCTGGTGATCATGCCCCGCAGCGAGGTGGTCATGGCCGCGAACGAGGTGGCCAGCTGACCGAGCTCGTCGCGGCGGCGGCCGAGGTCGACCGACTCGCCGGAGAGGTCGCCATTGGCGATCCGCCTGGCCTGCTCGGTCATGCGCTGGATCGGACCGGCGATGTGCCAGGCCAGGATCATGGCCACGGCGATGGACCCGAGCACGCCGAGCGCCATGCTGACCGGCAGGATGGTCGAGATCCGGTCGAGGTCGCTGTCGAGCGCGGTCTCGAACGTCTCCCGGTTGGGGACGTAGATCTCCTCGACGATGCCGTCGAGGACGTCTCGCAGGCCGTCGTGCAGCTCACGGCTGGTCAGGAGATCCTGCACGACCGCCTGGTCGTCGCTGCGGGCGCCGTTCTGGAGGCGACCGGCCAGGGCGTCGTTGTGGGTCACCCACGAGGTGCGGGCCGACTCGTAGGCGCCCCAGCGCGACTCCTCGTCGCCGAGACCCCGGGCGATGGCGGTGTAGTCCTGCCACCGGCTGAGGGTCTGGTCGCGGTTGCCGGTGTAGGAGTCGAATAGGTCCGGCACCACGTCCTCGGGGGCCGAGGCCAGTTGCTCGAGTGCGATCTGGGCCTGATAGCTGTCCCGGTCGATGTTCAGCAGCAGCGACTCGGCCTCGGCGTCGACCTGCAGCGACCCGCTGGCGGTGTCGGCCAGGCTCGACGTGGCCGACCACTGCAACCAGGTCACGACGACCATCACGAGGCCGAGCGCACCGCAGACGGCGAGCAGCTTGGTTCGGATCGAGATGAGATTCAGTGGAGTCCGCACGTTGCGAGGATCGACGCGCAACGGATCGACTTGAGGAATCTCCTGGTCAGGCGGGGTCTCGGAGGTTTCGACCGAGCCGCTCAGGTCGGATCGGCGGTGATGTCGAGCACCATCGTCGTCTCGGGGACCTCGCCGGTCAGCGCCACCTCGCTCTCGGCGACGGCCGACCGGTAGATCCCCTTGGCCATCAGCGACGTCTCGGCCACCCGCCTGGCCCGGTAGATGGCGGCTCTCGCGCCGTGGACCGCAGCCGACTCGGGCTCGGCCTGGACCGCCCATTCGATGACCTGGCATGCCAGCCGGAAGTCGCCGGCCGCCGCCAAGTCCTCGGCTCGCTCGACGAGTGGCTCGACACCACCGGCGAGGGCCGCCACCTCCGTCCCGGCGGCCCCGTCGCTCGGTGGCTTGAGCCTGGCCGGATTCCCGTCCCACCAGCCGCCGAAGAGCCGCCAGATGTTGCGCACGACGAACTCCGGTTCGTCGTACAGCGGTCGCAGGTAGGGGATGGCCAGGGTCTCGGCCGGTACCGAGACCGAGTGCACGATGTCGTCGAGGACGGCGCCGGTGTTCATCGCCTCGATGACCTCGGCCACCAGGGTCTCGAGGGTGCCGGCGACGGTCTCCAGGCAGGTGACGATCCGGTCGCGCCCGGCGATGGGCAGGCCGTGGGCGGGGACGAAGAGCTCGGGTTCGAGGGCCGCCATGTCCCGCAGCGACGTCGCCCACTCGAGCGGGTAGCGCTGGACCTTCTGGGGGTTGCCGCAGTTCGGGAAGTTCCAGATGAACTGGTCGCCGGCCGAGATCATCCGGTGGGCCGGGATCCACGTCCAGGTGTGGTCGTCGGTCTCGCCGAGGCAGTGGTGGTGGGCGAAGTCGACCCCACCGACCCGGCGGTCGAGGCGATCGCCGTAGGTCCGGTCCGGTCGCAGGGTGCCGCGGGGCAGGAACGGTCGATCGTCCTGCTTCGCGACCTGGGCTGCCGCACCGCCGAACTGGCGCAGGTTGATCACCCGGTTGTAGCCCCGGGTCAGCTCGTAGCGGTCGAATCGGGGAAGGACCCGCTCGTGGCCGATCACGGTTGGTGTCGGGTGGCCGCGATCGGCGGCGTCGGCGGCGAACGCCCGCGATCCGCCGACGTGGTCGACGTGACCGTGGGTGTAGACGACGGCGTCGATCGGTTTGGTCGACCACGCCCGGATGGTATCGACGACGGCCCGGCCCGTCGCCGGCCCGCTGGTGTCGAACACGACGAGCGACTCGCCGGTGTCGACCACCACCGAGTGGCTGAACGACTCGACCAGGGCGACGCCGTCCGCCAGCTCGGACAACTCCTGGGTCACCCGGTTGACCGGGCCGTCGACCACGCCCGAGTCGATCGTCCTGGCCGACAGGTCGAGGGGGTGCTCGCTCATCGGGCGATGCGCTCGCCCGCCACCCCGGCCCGTCCAGACGTCGCGCGGAGCTGGGGTAGGACGTCAGCGGCGAACCGCTCGATCGTCGCTTCGACCTCGGCGTGCGGCATCCCGCCGAGGTCGAACATGAAGAGGTGCCGGTCGAGCCCGAGGATCTCGCCCCAGCGGCCGATGCGGTCGACCACCTCGCCCGGCCCGCCGCAGATGGCCGGGCCGGCGAGCAGGCTCGGATAGTCGAACGTCGGCCAACGCCCCGAGCCGTCGAGCAGCGAGCCGACGAAGGCCCAGTAGTTCCGGTAGTACGGCTCCCAGGCGGCGCGGGCCGCCTCGGTGGTCGGGCCGACGTTGGTGTGGGAGCAGGCGCCGACCCTGGCGTCCGCCCAGTCGCGGCCGTTGGCCTCCCAGCGCGATCGGTAGATGTCGACGATCGGGGCGAACAGCTCGGCCGACCCGAAGACGCTCGGCAGCATCAGCCAGCAGCCCAGATCGGCCGCCAACTCGGCCGACTCCCGGGAACCGGCGCCGATCCAGACGGGGAGCCGATCCACCGGACGGGGTCGGGTGGTGTGGCCGCGCAGCGGCGGTCGGAACGCCCCCTCCCAGGTCACGTGCTCCTCGGTCAGGAGGCGGGTGAGCAGGGCCACCGACTCGTCGTAGCGGGCCCTGGCCGTCTCCACCTCGTGGCCGAACCCCTCGTAGGTGTGCACGAACAGATTGCCTCGGCCGAGCACCAGCTCGGCCCGGCCGCCGCTGAGCACGTCGACGGTGGCGTAGTCCTCGGCCACCCGGACCGGGTCGAGGTTGCCGGCGAGGGTCACCGCGGTCGACAGCCGCAGCGTCGAGGTCCGCTCACCGATCGCAGCCAGCACGACCGGTGGGGCCGAGAGCATGTAGTCGGAAAAGTGGTGCTCGCCGAGGTGGACCGAGGCGAAGCCGTACGACTCGGCCAGGACCGCCTGGTCGACCAGCGACCGGTGCCGCTCCGACTCCGACACGACGGCGCCGGTCGTCGGGTCCGCCAGCAGGTCGCCGAGGCTCATCAACCCGACCTCCAGCATCCGCACCTCCTCGCCATCGCCGGCACCCCACCGTTGTAACCGTGGGGCTCGCGACGGTCCAGACGGGGCCCGCCGGTCGGGCCGGGGCTCGGCACCCGCCCCGGTCGAGCATCACGAACCCCGCAGGGTCGGCACCAGCCGGGGCACCGCGACGATGGCCAGTCCTCCGATCGCAACGGCGATGCCGCCGACGGTCAACATCTCCGCGGACGGCACGTCGAGCTCGAAGTAGTCGCGCATCCAGGGAACGGCGATCACGAGGCCGTAGGCCGCCGCCATCCCGGTGGCCAGGGCCACTTTCCATGGCCGCAGCGGAGCCGAGGCGACGACGAGCACCACCAACCCGAGCCCGAGGAGGGTCAGTGTCGCCAGCGTCCTGGCCTGGCCGAGGTCGAGCTCGGGGCCCGGCATCAGGTCGGGGTCGCGGGCCATCGTGTAGACCGCCCACGTGGCCAGGCCCGACACCAGCCCGGCCGGGACCGAGAAGGCCAACACCCGCCGGAGGAAGCCGGCCCGCACCAGGTTCTCGTTTGCGGCCAGGGCCAGGAACAGCCCGGGAATGCCGATGCTGAAACTGCCGATCAGGGTCAGATGGCGGGGCAGGAAGGGGAACGGGACCTGCTGCAGGCCGATGATGGCGGTCAACAGCACGGCGTAGACCGCCTTGGTCACGAACAGGTTCGACACCCGTTCGATGTTGTTGATGACCCGGCGGCCCTGGGCCAGTACCTCCGGCAGTGTGGCGAAGCGGTTGTCGAGCAGCACGAGCTGGGCGACGCCCCTGGTGGCCGCGCTGCCGGACCCCATGGCGATGCCCATGTCGGCGTCCTTGAGGGCGAGCACGTCGTTGACCCCGTCACCGGTCATGGCCACCACGTGATTGCGGCGCTGCAGGGCGCCGACCATCGCCTGCTTCTGGTGGGGGGTGACCCGCCCGAAGACGGTCGTCTCGGCCAACACGTCGGCCAGCTCGTCTTCGTCGGTCGGGAGCTCTCTGGCATCGACCCGGCGCTCGGCCCGGGGCACACCGGCCCTGGCGGCAACCGACGCCACGGTCTCCACGTTGTCGCCCGAGATGACCTTGAGGGTGACGCCCTGCTCGTCGAAGAAGCGGAGGATCTCCTCGGCGTCCGGGCGGATCGTGTCCTCGAGCACGACGACGGCCACGGCCAGGCGGTCGCCCGGCAACTCGTCGGTCAACGGCGCCTCGTCTGCGGCGGGAGCCTGCGACAGGAGCAATACCCGGCGGCCCTCGGCGCTGCGGGCCGCCGCCAGCTCCCGCCCGTCGACGTCGCGGTCGGTGAAGAGGATGTCGGGCGCCCCGAGGTAGAAGGTCCCCCGGCCGGCGAAGCGGGCAGCCGACCACTTGCGGGCTGACGAGAACGGCTCGGCCGCCACGAGGTCCCACCCGGACGACGGGGCGGGGTTGGCGGCGGCGATGGCCGCCAGTGTCGGGTTGGGGTGGGGGTCGGCGGCCCCGACGGCACCGAGGGCCTCGATCGTCGACTCCGCCGAGCGCTCGGCCAGCGGTATGGCCTCAACGTAGCCGATGTCGCCCGTGGTGATCGTGCCCGTCTTGTCGAGACACAACACGTCGACCCGGGCAAGCAGCTCGACCGTGGCCAGCTCCTTGGCCAGCGCCCGACGGCGGGTGAGGGTGATCACGCCGGCCATGAACGCCAGGCTGGTCAGCAGGACGAGGCCGTCCGGCACCATGGCAACCGCAGCGGCCACCGTGCCCTGCAATGCCCGCTGCCAGGTGTCCTCGGCGTCGAGCAGGGCCAGCAGGAGCAGGAGGCTGGCCGGAGGGATCACGAGGATCAGGACCCGCAGGATGATGTTGATGCCCCGGCGCAGTTCCGAGTTGACCAGGCTGAAGCGCCGCGCCTCGCCGGCCAGCGCGTTGGCGTAGGAGTCGGCCCCGACCCGGGTGGCCCGGTACCGGCCCGATCCGGCGACGACGTAGCTCCCGCTGCGGACCTCGTCGCCCTCGACCTTGTCGATCGGGTCGGACTCGCCGGTGAGGAGCGATTCGTCGATGGTCAGGCCGGCGGCGGTGACGACCTCGCCGTCGACCGCGACCTGGTCGCCGGAGGCCAGCTCCACGATGTCGTCGGCGACGACGTCGCCGACGTCGATCTCGACCTCGGCCCCGTCACGAACGACCCGGGCCGCAGGCGTGTTGAGGATCTCCAGTCGACGGAGCGCTCGGCGGGCCCTGACCTCCTGCCAGATGCCGATGACCGAGTTCGAGACGACGACGCCGACGAACAACCCGTCCTGCCAGAAGCCGGCGGCCATGATGAGGGCGAAGAGGGTCAACATGATCCCGTTGACCGGGGTGACCACGTTGGCTCGAACGATCTGGAGCGGCGACCGCTCGTTCGGATCGGGGACCCGATTGACCTGGCCTCGGGCGACCCGTTCGGCCACGTCGGCGGAGCCGAGCCCACGGTCCGGGTCGATCGCCGGCCGCTCGCCTACTGCGCCAGACGATGTCGTCGGCCCCGGATCGATGGACATGGCTGCCACCCTACGGGCCCGGTTGGCTGCACCGCCCGGTGCGAGGGCAATCCGCCCCTATCCTGGCCGCATGACGCCAGCGGAGGAAGCGGTCCCGGCCGAGCGAGGGCTGTCGTACGTTGTCGGTGTCGACGGCTCGGAGCCCTCGGTCGACGCCCTGGTCTGGGCCATCGGACGAGCGGCCGAGAGCGGTGCCGGCATCCGGGCGGTTGCCATGTGGCACTTCCCGCCCCTGGCCGTCGAGCGCCCCAGCCTGGCCTCCCGCCTCCACGATCGCACCGAGCAGGCGCTGGCCGCCGCCGTCGAGTCGGCCGCGGGACGGGTCGGTGACGCGGCCGCTGGCGTCGAGGTGAGCTGTGAGGTCTACCAGTACCCGGCCGACCTGCGCCTCATCGACCTCAGCCGCGAGGCCGACCTGGTGATCGTCGGTCGGCGCTCCCGCCGCGGCCTCGCCGCACTCGGGTCGGTCAGCGAGCGCGTCGCCTCCCACGCCCACTGCCCGGTCGTGGTCATCCCGCCAGGCGAGTAGCGCACCCGCTAGTCCGCCGCCACCGATGGCGCGGTCTCGACGACGGTCACGGTCCCGGCGGAGCCGTCGACCTCGACGATGGCGCCGTCGGGGATACGCCGGGAGGCGTCGGTCGCCGACACCACACACGGGATCCCCAGCTCCCGGCTGACGATCACGGCGTGGCTCATGATCGCCCCGACGTCGACGACGACCGCCTCGGCGGCCAGGAACAGTGGGGTCCAGGCCGGGTCGGTCAGGGGAGCGATCAGGACCTCGCCAGGAGACAGGCCCCGCGGGTCGCCCGGGTGGGTCACCACCCTGGCCCGGCCGCGGGCCGTGCCAGGGCAGCCGGGCAGACCGGTCAGCGTCGATCCGGCCGAGAGCTCCTCCGACGGCGCATCCCGCCGCTCCCAGTCGTCGAGCGGCGGCTGGCGATCGCTGAAGAAGAACGGGGGTATGCGCTCGGCCAGCCTGCCGTGCTGGGCCCGCCGCTCGGCGATCGTGTCGGCGTGGCCGGCCGGATCGGCGAGGTAGGCGTCGACCTCCTCCTCGAGCAGGAACCACAGGTCACCCCGCTGGCCACCTGCTCGTTCGGCCAACCGCCGATCGAGCTCCATGCTGCACCGCCGGGCCCCGTGGATGGCCCGGACGACGGTGGTCTTCGACCGCTCCCGAGAACGGCTGTGGAACCGGGCCGACCGGACCGCACGCCGGAACAGGAATCGGGCCGGTCCGCGGAGCCGGCCGAGGCAGGTCTGCTCGAGTTCCTCGGCCTCGGCGGCCAGCCGCCGGTGCTGGAGGGTCGGGTCGTGACCGTCGTCGGCCGCCCGCATTCGGTCGATCAGGGTCAGCGCCAGCGCCGGGTCGGTCTCCCAGGTGTCGAACGCCGTGTCCCACTCGTTCGGACCCCGCGACCCGTGCTCGGCCAGGAGGCGATCGAAACCGGTGACGAACTCGGCCACCGGGCCGTCGTCGCCGGCGATCGAACGCAGGCGGTCGGCCAGCCCGTTCGGGCCGGCGTCGAAGGCCGCGGTGAGCGCCGGCGAGCGGTTGATCTGGCGGCTCAGCCCCCACATGGCGGCCGACGGGGCGGCCGAGTCGACGTCGCCGAGGCCGGCCAGCAGCCGGGTGGCCAGCAGCGGGTCGTCGAGCTGTCGCTCACACAGGTTGCTGAGTACCGCCACGGCGGTCCCGGCGGCGAGGCTGACCACCAGGTGGCGTTCGAACAGGTCGGCGAACAGCGGGATGATGTCCCGCACCGACTCCCGGAGCTCCCGGTCGCCGGCGGTGTCGGGGTCGGGGAGGTCGGCGAGGAACCGGTCTACCCGCTCCCCGTCGGCCGCCAGGTCGGGCAGCTCCGTGGTGGCCAGGGTCCGCCACACGTACCGGAGCCCGGCCAACGAGGCCCGCAGGTTCTTCTCGTCCGGGCCCGGCACGTGGGGTGGCGGGTCGCCGACACCGAGGTAGTTGACATCGGCGTCCGTCGCCTTGCCGCCGGGCATGCGGGCCGAGGCCAGGCGCTGGATGCTGAGGTTGAGGTAGGCGTAGCCGCCGAACACGCCGCTCCCGACGGCCGTGGTCAGCGGGATGTCGTCGAGCTCCTCCGGCCGGATCAGCCCGCTGACGAGGATGGCGTTGCGCATCGCCCGCTCGGCTGCCTCGGCGGCGACCGAGAAGCTCAGCGGGGTGAAGACCTCCGGGTAGACCTCGCCGGCGTTGCCTCTGGTGTAGACGGGGAAGCGGCTGCTCGTGTCCTGCCCGACCCACCGGTCATCGGCATCGGACGGTCCCACCGGTCGCCACAGCTCGTCGCTCGCCATCTACGCCTCCAAGCCGGTGTCGCCGTTGATCACCGATCGCTCCGCTCCTGTTTAACAGAGGGTGACCGGCGGGTGAAGGCCAGCGGCGCGGGATGCGCACCGGCCGCTGGCCCGGCGTGGCCGTGCGCCCGATCGATCGACCCGGTTACGGTCGGTCCCATGCGAGCGCTCCAGGTCAACGAGCTGTCCGGTCCGGACGGCATCACGGTCGTCGACGTCCCCGAGCCCGACGGCGGTGGGGGAGGCGTGGTCGTCGAGGTCCGGGCCGCCGGTGTGTCCTTCCCCGACCTGCTGCAGACCAGGGGGCTCTACCAGGTGCGGCCCGAGCCGCCGTTCGTCCCCGGTCTCGAGCTGGCCGGGATCGTGCGATCGGCGCCGGACGGAAGCGGTTTCGCACCCGGTGACCGGGTCTGTGGCATGGGGAGCGGGGTGCTGGCCGAGGTGGCGGTCGCCCGTCCGGGTCAGCTGTTCCCACTTCCCCCGGCGCTGAGCTGGGCCGAGGGGGCTGCGTTGGTCATGAACTACCAGACGGCCGTGTTCTGCATGCTGCACCGTGGCCGCCTGTCGGCCGGCGAGTCGGTGCTGGTGCTCGGCGCCTCCGGCGGTGTGGGGACCTCGGGAATCCAGGTGGCCAAGGCCATCGGCGCCGGTCCGGTGATCGGTCTGGTGTCGACCGAGGACAAGGGCGAGGTGGCGGCCGAGGCGGGCGCAGACGAGATCGTCCTGGTCGCCGACGGTTGGAAGGACCGGGTGCTGGAACGGACCGACGGCCGCGGTGTCGACCTGGTCTACGACCCGGTCGGCGGCGACCGCTTCCTCGACGGCATCCGGTCGCTTGCCCGCTTCGGCCGGATGGTCGTGGTCGGCTTCGCCGCCGGGACGATCCCCGAGGTCCGGGTCAACCGGTTGCTCTTGCGCAATGTCAGCGTGGTCGGCGCCGCCTGGGGCGAGGCCATGGCCTACGACCCGGACCTCGCCTCGAACATCCACGACGAGCTGGTGCCGATGATCGAGTCCGGCGCCGTCAAGCCACCGATCGGTGCCCTCGTCGACCTGGAGGACGGGGTCGAGGCGTTCCGCCTGCTCGACGAGCGCCGGGCCGTCGGCAAGGTCGTCGTGACGGTCGGATCGGAGGGCTGAGTGATGGGAGCCGATGGCTACGAACGGATCGCCGTCGAGCGGGACGGCCCGGTGCAACGCATCTGGCTCGACCGGGCCGACAAGCGCAACGCCCACGACCAGCCGATGTTGGAGGAGCTGCTCGACGCCTTCACGGCCGCGTCGTCCGACTTCGAGACGAGGGCGATCGTGCTCGGGGGGCGCGGGCCGAGCTTCTGTGCCGGCGCCGACCGGCGGGAGCAGCTCGAGCCGGCGGCGACGCCCCGCGAGGACCGGTACCGGTCGCAGCTCGGTCGGCGGGTGACCCGAGCGATCGAAGAGTGTGAGGTGCCGACGGTTGCCCGGGTCCACGGTCACGCCGCCGGTGGCGGCTCGTGTCTCGCCGTGTCGTGTGACTTCCGGGTCACGACCGAGAGCTGCCTCTGGTGGGTGCCGGAGGTCGAGCTGGGCACACCGCTGCCGTGGGGCGGCACGCCGCGACTGATCGCCGAGATCGGCATGGCCAGGGCTCGCCGCTACATCATGCTGTCGGAGCGGGTCGACGGGCCGACGGCGGCGGCGTGGGGTCTGGCCCACGAGTGTGTCGGCGACGACGACCTCGACGGGTCCGTCGACCGCTGGGTTGAACGGCTGCTGTCGCTCCCCGAGCTGGCGGTGACGATGGCCAAGGCCCACTTCCGGGGCTACGGGCGGCTCGGCTCGCTCGGCGACCTGTCGGAGACCGACGGCGACCTCTCGTCACTGGTGCGTGGCACCGACGACTTCCGCCAGCGCTTCGCCGGCTTCTGACGTTTCCGGGCGAGGCTCAGCCGCCCGTGATGGCGTCGATCTGCTGCTGCGAGTAGCCGACGTCGGCCAGCACCTCCGCCGTGTGCTGACCGAGTCGGGCCGCAGGCGTGTGCACGCCGGGAAGGCCAGACCGGAACAGCAGTGGGTTGCGGACCTGGCGGTACGGACCCTCGGTCGGGTGCTCGGTCTCTTCGATCAGCCCGACGGCGGCGAAGTGGGGGTCGTCACCGAGCTGCTCCAGCTCGACGACGGGCGCGGCCGGGATCGAGTGCTCGTCGCACAGCGCCATCCACTCCGCCGTCGTCTTGGTCCCGACCACCCGGTCGAGCAGGGCGTACAGCGGGCCGACGTGGTCGATGCGGGCGTTGACGGTGGCGAAGCGGGGATCGTCGGCGTACTCCTCCAGCCCCGACAGCGTGAAGAAGTCCCGCCAGTTCTGATCGCTGTAGGGCAGCAGGCAGACCCAGCCGTCGGCCGACCGTCGGGGTCGCCGGTGCTCGGTTCGCAGCCGCAGGTAGCTGAACTCACCGAGCGGCGGATCGAAGGCGTGGCCCTGCTGGTGCTCGACGAGGTTGAACGCCGCCATCGACTCGGCCATCGGGACCTCGACGAAGTCGCCGTCGCCGGTGACCTGCCGCCGGTAGAGGGCGGCCAGCACGGCGTAGGTGATGTGGAGCGACGCCACCTTGTCGGCCAGGATGCTCGGCACGTACGCCGGCTCGCCGCCGACCCAGGCGAACATCGACGCCAGCCCGGAGGCGGCCTGGATCACGTCGTCGTAGGCCGCCTTGTCTGCGTAGGGGCCCTCGCTGGAGAACCCGGTCGCCGAGCAGTAGACGAGGTCGGGCCGCCTGGCCCGCAGATCGTCGTCGGTGAGGCGAAGCGAAGCCAGTGCCCGGGGTCGGAGGTTGGTGACGAAGGCGTCGCAGGTCTCGATCAGATCGAGGAGCGCCTCCCGTCCGGCCTCGGACTTCAGGTCGAGGGCGATCGAGCGCTTGTTGCGGTTGACCGCCATCGAGAAGGCGCTCATGCCGTCGGAGCGCTTCGGCTCGAAGTGGCGCATGAAGTCGCCCCCCGGGGCCTCGACCCGGAGCACGTCGGCCCCGAGATCGCCGAGGGCCCTGGTCGCGAGCGGGCCCATCACCACGGTGGTCAGGTCGAGAATGCGGACCCCGGCGAGGGGGCCCGGTCCGGAGCTGCGCATCGGCCCATGCTGGCCCAAGCCCGCGGCCGGCTCAAAGACCCGGCCGGGACCGGCGTCGTTCGCCGAGCCCCGACCGGGAGCGTGGTGGTGACCAGTTGGCGCTGGCCGGGTGTGGCTAGGACCAGGTGATGGCCAGGTCGACCCAGACGAGACGGTGGTCCGAGGTCGGGTAGCCGATCCCGTCACGCTGGAACTGACCGAAGTCGAAGGTGCCGGTCAGGCGGGACAGCGGATCGCTCGACTCGGGCCAGAACACGCCGCTGTCGGTCACCCGCATCCGTCTGGCCGGCAGCACGTAGTCGACCCGGAGGTT
>JBCCVL010000109.1:0-21895 GCA_039195375.1 Actinomycetota bacterium | reverse complement strand
TTCCGGGAGTACCTCTTCGACGATCCGGGGCTCGTTCTTCCCTGCAGAGACGCCGATGCCATCGCCATGTGGGTCGCCGACATGGCCTTCGCCGTCGCCCCCGTCGTGCAGGAGGCGATGCACCACCGCCTCCGCCATCCGATCTTCGGCTACACCGTCTCGCTCGACACCGCGTTCGAGACCGCATTCCAGGGCTGGTGCCGGCGACGCTACGACTGGGTGCCCGAGCTGGAGCACCACGTCCCAGCGCCTGGCATCGTCCCGGCGCTCTACGACCTGGTCGACCTGGTGGTCGAGCCGGGGCAGAAGGTCGTGGTCAACACGCCCGCCTACGAGCCCTTCGAGTCGGCCGTCACCCACCGCGGCGGCGAGCTCGTGACCAGTCCGCTGGTCCGCCGCGCCGACGGCACGGTTTCCGCCGATCTCGACCACCTGGCCTCGACGGTCGCCGATCCTGCGGTGGCGATGTTCATCCTCTGCCATCCCCATAACCCGACCGGCCACGCCTGGAGCGAGGGCGAGCTCGTTGCCATGGGGGAGCTCTGTCTCGACAACGACGTGCTGATCGTCTCCGACGAGATCCACTGCGACCTGTTGCGCTGCGGCCGCCGCCACACGCCCCTGGCCAAGCTGTTCCCGGACTCGGACCGGATCGTGACGTGCATGTCGTCGAGCAAGACGTTCAACCTGGCCGGGCTCGGCCTGGCCAACGTCGTCATCCCGAACGCCGAGATCCGCACGGCGTGGGAGGACCGGCACTTCCCGATCGTGAACCCCGTCAGCGCCGCTGCCGCCACCGCGGCCTTCGCCGACGGGGACGAGTGGCTCGAACAGCTCCGGTCGTATCTCGACGGCAGTTTCGCACTGGTCGACTCGATGCTGACCGACCGCCTGCCCGGTGCCGTGTTCCGCATCCCCGACGCCACCTACCTGGCGTGGATCGATCTGGATGCCTACGTGCCGCAGGAGCTGAACCTGACCAGCTACTTCGCCGGCCACTCGGGGGTGCTCGTCGAGGGTGGGGAGAAATTCGTCGCCGACGGCGGCAACTGCATCCGGGTCAACCTCGCGTGCCCCCGAGCCCAGGTCGAGGAGGCGCTCGACCGCATCATACGGGCGACCCTCGAGCTCGCCGGCGGGTCGGGCTGAGCCCGTCGCCACCGGGATCGAACCGCAGGGAGCGGGCGGCGCTCAGGCCCGTGGCCGATCGCCGAGCAGCGCAATCGGCTCGACGTAGTCGTCGAGACCCCAGGCGCCGCCCTCGCGTCCGTACCCCGACTGCTTTCGCCCCCCGAAGGGGGCGTCGGCCTCCCACTCGGGGCAGTTGATCTGCACCTGACCGACGTCGAGCCGCTCGGCGACGGCGACGGCCCGCTCGTGGTCGACGCCGTGGACGTAGCCGGCGAGCCCGTAGTCGGAGCTGTTCGCGATCTCGACCGCCTCGTCGACGGTGTCGTAGCCAACGATCGCCGTCACCGGCCCGAAGACCTCCTCGACGGCGATCGTCGAGTCGGCGGCGACGTCGGCGAACACGGTCGGTCTGATGAAGTATCCCCGCTCCCGGCCGTCCGGCCGACCGGGACCACCGGTGGCGACGGTCGATCCCTCGGCGATCGCGGTGTCGATCAACCGATTGACGTGGCCGAACTGTCGCTGGTTGATGACGGGGCCGAGGGTGACGCCGTCGTCGGTCCTCGGATCACCGACCACGTGGCGCTCGGCCGCCGCCACCGCGGCCTCGACGGCGGCGTCCATCATGGCCCGGGGCACGAGCAGACGGGTCGGCGCATCGCAGGACTGGCCGTTGTTGTCGAAACAGCCGTCGATCATCGCCGGGACGGCGGTGGCCACGTCGGCGTCGTCGAGCAGGATCGCGGCCGACTTGCCGCCGAGCTCGAGCGCCACCCGTTTGACCATCGCCGCCGCCTTCGCCGCCACCTCCTTGCCGGCCCTGGTCGAGCCGGTGAAGGTGACGAGGCCGACTCGTGGGTCGTCGACGAGCGCCGCCCCGACGGTCGGACCCGGCCCGGTGACCATGCCGAAGGCACCGGCGGGGAGGTCGGAGGCGGCGACGATCTCGGCGAAGATCGCCGACTGCCGTGGTGTGAACTCGCTCGGCTTGAGCACCGACGCGCAGCCGGTGGCGAGCGCCGGGGCGACCTTGAGCACGATCTGGGTCAGCGGCCAGTTCCACGGGGTGATCTGTGCCGCGATGCCGATCGGGGCCATGACGACCCGCGACCCGCCGGCGGCCCGCTCGAAGGCGAAGTCGGCGAGCGCGGCGGCCGTGCGTTCGAGATGGATGCGCCCGGTGGCCACCTGGACGTCGCGGGCGTAGTCGACGGGTAGACCGATCTCGGCCGCCACCGCGTCGACCAGGTCGTCGGCCCGCTCGTCATAGGCGGCCAGCAGCGACGCCAACAGCGCGATCCGAGCGGACCGATCCAGGACTCGGAGTTGCTGGCGAGCAGCCTCGGCGGCGGCGACGGCGTCGGCAACGTCGGCGGACGACGCCGCCCGGACCGTCCCGACGGGCTCCTCGGTCGCCGGATCGAGCACGGTGACGACGTCGTCGCCGCCTGCGGTCCGGAACTCGCCGGCGATGAACAGCTGATCGTTGGTCTGCTCGTGTGATGTGGTCATCGTCGGAGACTCTACGTCGTCGACTCGGCCGGTACCGATCCCGAGCCGGCCACGCCGACGTCGGGGCGGGCTCGGCGGTCCGACCGCCCGCCGAACCGCCTACGTTGGTTCCATGACCGAGTCGCAGCAGCCACCGGCCGGTGACCTCGGCGTCGACGGACCGGACCACCGGCGAACGGAGCGGCTCGTGCTCGACCGGGTCGAGTTGGCCGACGTCGACGGTTGGCACCAGATCCACGCCGATCCCCGGGTCTGGACCCACTTCCCGTCCGGTCGCCACACGGCCGTCGAGGCGACCGAACGCCTCGTCGAGGCCAGCATCGAGGACTGGCGGACGGCCGGCCTCGGCTACTGGTCGGTCCGTGAGCAACCGGGCGGCCCGATCGTGGGCTGTGGTGGCTGCAGGCCGGTGCCCGACACGGGCCGGTGGAACCTCTACTACCGCTTCAGCCCGGAGCAGCAGGGACGAGGGTATGCCAGCGAGCTGGCCAGGGTCGCCGTGGTCGCCGCCAACGAGGCCGACATGGCGTGGCCCGTCGTGGCCATCATGCTCGAGCACAACGTCGGCTCCTGGCGGGTGGCCGAGAAGATCGGTCTGACTCGCATCTGGGTCGGCCGGGACGAGGGCAACCCGGACCGGACGGCGGTCCGCTACGTCTACGCCGATCGCCCCGACGTGAGCCTCTGAGCGGCCGAGGCCGGGAGCGTCGCCGAGCGGCCCGTCCGTCAGCCGGTACGCTCCCTCGGTGGGCAGACTCCGGCGGCTGATCGCCAGGCGACGCCTTCGGGCACGTGGACCGGCGGTGTCGGGGTGGGGAAGCGTCGAGCTCCCTGGTCGTGGCGTCACCTGGGCCATCGATCGGGCCGGTCCAGACCCGGGGGCACCAACCGTCGTGCTGCTCCACGGGCTTGCGGCCAACGGCGGCCTGAACTGGGACCCGGTCATCGAGCCGTTGGCGGAGCGGTTCCGGGTGATCGCCCTGGACCATCGCGGTCACGGCAACGGCATCCGGCCACACGAGCCCTTTGCCCTGGAGGACTGCGCCGACGACGTTGCCGCACTGCTCGACGTCTACGGGGTCGGTCGGGCGGTGCTCGTCGGCTACTCGATGGGTGGCGCCATCGCCCAGCTGACCTGGCAGCGGCATCCCAGACGGGTCGCCGGACTCGTGCTGCTGGCCACGGCCGCCCGGTTCGACGTCCCGCCGGGGTCCGAGCTGCTCACCCGACTGCTGGCCGAGGTCGACCGCCACAACGGACACCGGCCGGGGTTGCTCGGCATCTCCGCCACCGACATCCACCATGCCGTGCGATCGCTCGCAGACTTCGACAGCCGGCCGTGGATCGACCGCCGTCCGGTCCCGGCGACGGTGTTGCTGACCAGGAAGGATCGGGTGGTGTCGCCGCGCCTCCAGCGGGAGTTGGCCGCCCTCGTCGCCGACGGGCAGACGACGGAACTGGAGCTCGGCCACCTCGCCGTGGTGCTGGATCGAGGTGCGGTCGGCCCAGCGGTCCGCGAGGCATGTGCCGGCATCGCAGCCGAGAGCGGACTCGGCCGGCCGTTCTGGCGACGTCGGCCGCGTCGTCGCCGTCGACGCCGCGACGGCGTCCGGCCGCCGGTACGACAGCGGGCCAGGTCGGTCCTGCGGTCGACCGCCGACCGGTGAACGTGTGAGCGTGATGGCCGGCGAGCCCGATCGGCGTCCTCAGACGACATGCAGGACCTGTTCCTGCGCTGACCGGTCGGGCCGGTGAGGTGGTCAGCCGTGCCGGCCCGTCCGTCCGTAGAACGTCTCGAGCGCCGATGCCGAGAGCCCGACCCCCGGCCGGTCGTTGTAGGCGAAGACCACGAGCATCCGGGTAACCGGACCCTGGGTCGGGGTGACCCGGTGGAGGGCGTTGCGACCTCGGAAGACGACCAGGTCGCCCGGGTCGAAGGCGAGGGTCCGCACCGGTTCGCGACCGTCGAGGATCGCCCCGACTCGCTCGTAGGCCATGTCACCGGCGTCGGCGTCACGGACCGCGGGCACGTACTCGAAGACGCCGCCGGCGTCGGGCGCCTGGAGCAGCATCGTGACGGCGAACGACGAGTTGTCGAAGTGCCAGCCGAGCTCGCGACCGGCCGGTGCGTAGTGGACGTTGATCGACGACAGCTCGTCCGCATAGGGGTGGATCTCGTCGATACCGAGGACCCGGCACAGGAACGACCGGAACGTCGGGTTGTCGTAGACCGTCCGCAGTGACGACCCGGCGGGGATCTGGTCGTCGGCGATCAGCCCCTTCGTGCTCGTCACCTGCCGGTTGAACGGATGCGCCGGGTCGAGCGTGTCGTCGGGCGGTGTGAGGTACACGTTGTGGGTCGAGTCGGCGTAGAACGCGTCCGCCTGGCGACCGGCCGACTCCTCGACGATCTCGGTGATCGCATCGGGACGGAAGAACCCACGGAGGACGAGGGCGCCGTCCCGCTCCAGCCGGGAGCGGCACCCGGCGGCGTACCCCTCATCGCCGATCGGGTGGCCCGGTGCGTCGATGGCGGCGGGGATGGTCATGTCAGCGATGCCGCGATCCGCTCACCGATCATCACCGCCGGGATGTTCGTGTTCGCCCGGGGGATCTGCGGCATCAGCGACACGTCGGCGACCACCAACCCGTCGAGCCCGTTGACCCGACCGAGCGGATCGCAGACCGAGGTCGCAGGATCGGTTCCCATCGGTGTCGTGCCGACCGGGTGGAAGTAGTGCTGTACGTCCCGGCGGATGGCCTCGTCGGTCACCGCCCGTCGTGGCGCTGGCACCAGGGCGTCGGCCAGCGCCTCCTGCTCCAGCAGCTCCTCGGCCAGGGCCAGGCCGTCGCGCAGGACGATGAGATCATGGTGGTCCGGGTCGGTGAGGTACCCGTGGTCGATGAGCGGTGGCACCGACGGATCGGCCGAGGTGATGTGGACGCTCCCGCGGCTGGCCGGGGTCATGCAGGCGACCTCGACGAGGGCCCGCCCGCCGGTCAGGATCGTCTGGGCCGAGGCACAGACCGGGAACAGGTGCAGGTCGAAGATCCCGTCGAGGGCTCGGCTGGAGCGGGCCTTGCCGAGCGTCTGCTCCTCGGGGACGAAACCCTGCCGGACCGCCTCGTCGATCTCGGCCCGGAGGGCGGGCGTCAGCTCGCGACCGGCGTTGACCATGGGGTGGTCGTGGAGGTTGGTGCCGACCAGTGGCGAGTCAACGAGTGGGTCGATGCCGATCGAGTGGAGCCGTTCCGGATCACCGATCCCGGAGCGCTGGAGGATCGACGGCGTGCCGTAGACGCCTGCGGCGAGGACGACCGTGTCGGCGGTGATCGACCGGCCACCCGAGGTGGCCGGCGGTGCCGATTGGCCGGCGACCGACACCGACCACCCGGAAGATCCGGGCTCGATCCGGTCGACGAGGGTGTCGGCGACGATGCGGAGCCCGGGGACCTGCCGGACGGGGTCGAGGTAGGCGAAGGCGGTGTTCCACCGCACGCCGTCGACCACGTTGACCGTTTCGAGCCCGAAGCTCTCGTTTGCGTCGAGGTCACACAGATCGCTGATGATGCGCCACCCGGCCGACCGGGCGGCATCGAGGCAGCGGGCGTGGAACGGGGTGGCCTCCCGCTCGTCGTAGGTCCGCACCCGCATCCGCTCGAGCGCCGTGGCCATGTGGGGGCGCAACTCGTCGGTCGTCCAGCCGGGCAGGCCCCAGCTGTCGTAGTCGCTGGTGTGACCGACTGCGGCGATCGCCCCGTTGTGGGCCGAACAGCCGCCCAGGATGCGGGCCCGCTCCCACGTCCAGGGCTCCCGGCCAGCGACCGGGCCGGACGTGTACCCCCAGTCGTGGGTCGTGGCCAGGGCCGTTGCGTCGAGGATCTCGGCCGGCCAGCCGCCGTTGGCGAAGGACCCGTAGTCGGGGCCGGCCTCGACCAGTACGACGTCGACGCCGGCCTCAGCCAGTCGGCCGGCGACGACGGCGCCGGCCGAGCCGCCACCGATCACCGCCACCTCACACGACAGCTCGGTCATCGGGGCTCCTCGCTCGCCTGCACGTCGTTCGTCCGCCATCCATCATGGCGGGTCACGATGGCGGCGACGATCCGGTCGGTCGCCGTGTCGGCCAGCGCATGGAGCTCGGCGGTGGTGAGGTTCTGGATCGGATGGGCGACCACGACGGTGGCCCCGTCGAAGCCGAGTGCGTCCAGTTGGAGGTCGGACGCGCCGACGAACGACTCGGTGATGACGTTCACGCCGGGCAGGCCGAGATCGTCGAGGGCTCGGAGGTCGTGCGAACTGCACGACGTGCAGGAACCTCAGTCGGAGAGGGCGAGGACGACGGCATGGCACTCGACGGCGATGCGCTGGATCAGCTCGATCGGCGCCACCCGGGTGTTCGTCGGTTTGCGGAAGCGGCGGGTGGCGACACCGATGTCGGTGAGGTTGGCGTCGAGACGGTCGACGAACTCGTCGCCCCGCATCTTGCCGATGTCGAGCAGGGCCACGGTCCGGTCCTCGGTACCGTCGAGTGGTGGCACCCGGGGTCGGCGCCGGGGCGTCGTCTCCGCCGTCGGATCCCGGAGGTGGTCCCTCACGGCCGTACCTCACGGGTGACCGGCTTGGACTCGTCCCGGAACCGTCCCCCGGTCCAGCCGGCGCAGATCGCCGAGTACAGCCCGGCCTCGCCGCCCGCCCTGGCGATCAGCAGGCCGTCCGGCCAGAACTTGGCCACGTCCTCCCCGGCCCGGCTCGGGTCGATGCCCTCGCCAACACCACCGGCTCCCCGGACGAGGTCGGCGCCGGGCCGCACGAGTGCCGCGTGCAGCTCGTGCTCGACGCGGGCCCGACCCCATCCGGCGGCGGCGAAGATGCCGTGGTGCTCGGGTGACAGCACGAGCAGCGCATTGGTGAACTCGGCCAGCTTGGGATGGCCGACGGCGGCGAGCGACATCGCCAGTGATCGGGTCAGCTCGTCGGCGGTCCGGGACCGCTGATCGATGAAGCCCTGCACACCGTCGCCCTGGAACAGGGTCACGGCGCTCCGCCCCGGCTCGATGCCGCGGGCGACCGACAGCGGGGTCCAGTCGGGATGACGCTCGTCCTCGGCGAGGCAGAAGGTGTACTTGCCCGGACCGCCGAGCGTGGCCCGGTCGAGCTCGCCGGGGACGCCGCCGCCGACGTTGCGGACGACGAGCTGGAGCGCCCGTCCGATCGTGGCATTGGCCCGGTTGCCCTGGCCGAGCGCATTGATGCCGCTGTTCATGCCGATCGAGCGGGTGATCGGTCCGTTCACGACGACGATCGGGCTGGAGAAACAGGTGGTGCACAGCAGGCCGTGCATCGTGAACAGCGGGTCGATGGCCGCCTCGACGGCCGCCAGCACCACCGGAAGGTACTCCGGACGGCAGCCGGCCATGACCGCGTTGATCGCCACCTTCTCGACCGTGCACGGTGCCAGATTCGGCGGGACGGCACCGACGATCTCGTCCGGCCGGCGGCTGGTCCCGGCGAGCATGCGCAGGATCCTGGCGTCGGTCGGCGGGACCACCGGGAGGCCATCGGTCCAGCCGCGGTCGTAGGTCATCTCGACCGGATCGGCCCAGTCGTCGACGGCCACCGTCCGTGCGGTCAGCCCCGGGTCGCCGTAGCGGGCCACCAACTGCTCATGGACCCCCGGTTCGCGGCTGCGGGAGCCGCAGCCGGGACGCACGTCGGGGAGGTCGTGACCGAGCGGCGAGCCGACCAGGTCGGTCCACGCCGTCCGGTGCCAGCCGATCGCTCGTCCCGTCTCCAGGTCGCCGTCGAAGCGGATGAGGGTCGGCACCGTCTCGATGTCGAGGCGGAACGACTGCGCCAGCGAGCGATCGTCGCCCACCTCGACCCCGGACGGGAAGCCGGGATCGTCCTGGCTCCAGACCTCCAGATCGACGCGACCGGCGAGCTCGGCCAGGACGGGCGCGACCGTCACCGAGGTCTCACATGCCCGTTTGACCACTGCGACGAACCGGGGGTCTGCCACCGGTCGCCAGCGTACTGCCGGCGCTCCCCGGGCGTGGGAAGATGCCCTGCCATGGATGAGACGACGACAACGACCCCGGCCTCGAGCGCGGCGATGATCGACGACCTGCGCCGCCTCGTGGAGATCGAGTCGCCGTCGTCGGATCCGGGCCGCTGCCGGGCGGCCGGCGACGAGCTGGTGGCCATCGTCGACGAGCGGCTCGGGGTCAGGCCGGAGGAGGTCGACGTTGGCGACCGGCGCCACCTGGTGTGGCGGTTCGGCGGGCCGACGGTCGACGTGCTGCTGGTCGGGCACATCGACACGGTGTTCCCGACCGGCACGCTGGCCGAGCGCCCCTTCGCCGTCGAGCGCGGCATCGCCACCGGCCCCGGGGTCTACGACATGAAGAGCGGTCTGGTCCAGGCCGTGCACGCCATCGCCCGGTTGGACGATCGAGCCGGGGTGGCGCTGCTCGTCAACGACGACGAGGAGGTCGGCTCGCCGTCGTCGCAGGAGCTGATCGCCCAGGTCGCCGGGGGAGCGGGCGCCGCCATCGTGTTCGAGGGGGCGTCGGACGGCGACGCTGCGACGCTGAAGACGGCGAGGCGGGGCGTCTCGCTGTACGAGCTGCACGTGCATGGGCGGTCGGCCCACGCCGGGATCAACCCGGACGACGGCGCCAACGCCCTCATCGAAGCCGCCCACCTGGCACTGCGGATCGCCGAACTCGACGCCGGGGTGGCCGGCACGACGGTCACGCCGACGGTCGTCCAGGCCGGGACGGCAACCAACGTCATCCCCGACCACGCCGTGCTCCGCGTCGACGCGCGGGCGACCGAGGTGGCCGAGCAGGACCGGGTCGACGCCGAGCTGCGGGCCATGGAGCCGACCGTGCCCGGCACGACGATCGAGGTCCGTGGCGGACCGAACCGACCGCCGATGACCACGGACGACTCGGACGCGTTGTTGGCGCTGGCCCGACGCTGCGCGGCGGAGCTCGGCCTCCCACCGATCGACGGCGTTGCGGTCGGCGGCGGGAGCGACGCCAGCTTCATCGCCCCGCTCGGCGTCCCCGTGATCGACGGTCTCGGGGGCGTCGGCGGCGGCGGGCACCAGCCGGACGAATGGTGCGACACGACGAGGATGGTCGAGCGGACCGAGCTGGCGGCCAGGATGATCGCGTATCTGCTGGCCGACCGGTCTCACACCGGGTTGTAGCGTCTGAACCAGTCGAGGAGGGCACGGTCCTGGGTCCGGCGGACGTCGGCCGGGCCGATGACCGAGTCGGCATGGGCGGCGCCGGGCAGCCAGACCAGGTCGGTCGGGCACCCGCTGGCCACCAGGGCCTCGTGGAACTGCACCCCCTCGCTCGGTGGGCACCGCAGGTCGTCCTCACCGAGGACGAGCAGCGACGGCGTCGTGCAGTCGGCGGCGCGGGCGAGCGGTGAGCACTGGCGCCACCGATCCGGCGCCGCGTCCGGTTCCGCCCCGAGCAACTCGTCGAGCAGATCGGCGCCGATGTCACTCGTGTCCCGGAACGATCGCAGGTCGATCATCGGGTTCTCGATCGCGGCCGCTCGGAAGCGGTTGGTGTGAGCGACGAGCAGCGCTGACAGGTAGCCGCCGTAGCTGAGCCCGCAGACCGCCAGACGATCGGGATCAGCCAGACCGTCCTCGACGGCACGGTCGAGCACCGCGAGCAGGTCGTCCATCTCCTGCAGCCCGGGGCGGCCGACGATCGAGGTGGCGAATCGGGCTCCGTAGCCGATCGACCCGTGTGGGTTGGCCATGGCAACCCCGTAGCCGGCGTCAGCGAGGAGCTGAGCCTCGGCGTGGTAGGTGTGGCCGAACGCCTCGTATGGTCCGCCGTGCACGATCAGCACGGTTGGCAGCGGTCCGTCAGGACGGTCGGCCGATCGGAGGAACCAGGCCTGGATCGGGTCGCCGTTGCTGACGACGTCGATGGGGCGGACCGCAACGGTCGGCCGCGCCGGGGCGGGGTTCGGGTCGACGACGGTCCGCTCCCGGCCGGTGGCCAGGTCGAGGAGCCGAAGCGTCGGCGGTCGGTCCATGGTGCTCGCTGCGAACAGCAGGAGGTGGCCACGCAGGGCCAGGGGATGGCAGCCCCGGTCGCCGTCGAGGACCGTCGTCGCCTCGACCGGTCCGGCGAGCGGGATGCGCACCACCTCGGCTGCGCCGCCACGCAGGATCCCGGCGATGGCGTCGTCGCCGTGCACGCCGACGAAGCGCCGGGGGTCCTCGATCGTGCTCGGCTGATCCCCGAGCGTCGAGAGCAGGAGATGGAGGTCGAGGTCGCTCGTCCGGTCGACCATCGTGCCGTCCGGGGTGCGGACGAACAGGCTGGCCGGCACGCCCCTGGCCCGGTCGGCCTGTCTCGTCGCCGCCAGCACGAGCCTGCCGTCGGTCGTCGCCACGACCGTGGAGGTCGCGCTCGCCGTCCACCCCAGGTCCCCGACCGTGCCGTTGCGGGCGACCCGGAGCGACCGTTCGGTCGTCAGCGTCGTCTCCGGTTCGAACGAGCGGGCCACGAACACGCCGTCGCCGGCCGGGTCGAAGCCGAGGCACCGGTCGGCGGTGGGACCGTCGGTCACGGCAACGGCGGCGCTGGTGGTGACATCGATGATGTTGACGTCGGCGGCGTGGTCGGCCACCGCACCGAGGCCGTCGATCGCCACCAGCGCCCGGTCGACCGTTGCCGGCTCGTCGTGGAGGAACGCAGCGGCCAGCTCTGTCCCGTCCGGTGACCACACCGGGCCGGTGGCAACGCCGCGGGCTGCGTCGGTCACCGGTCGCCAGGAGCCGTCCGGTCGGACGAGCACGACCTGTCGGACCCCGCCGATGGGCGCCACAACCGCCAGGACGTGCTCGGTGGGCGACCAGGCCAGCCCGTCGATCGGCCCCGGCAGCTCGACCGCGGCCGGTCCCGGGTCGTCCTCGTCGACCGACATGAGCCAGAGCTGACGGTGATCCTCGCCGTTGCCGACCGTCCTGGTGGTGTAGGCCAACCGGGCGGCATCATGGGAGAGATCCGCACCGGTCAGGAACACGTCGCCCATGGGCCGACGATAGGCGGGGGCGGCGGGTCGGCGCCGGCCGGGGGCGACCGACGAGCATCGATCCGCTGGATCCGCACCGCGTGACGGGGACGGGCGATACTCGTGCGGTGACGCGAGTGTTGCTTCCGCTCGGGCTCGTGCTCCTGATGGCCGGCTGCGGGACCGACCCAGCCGACGGGGCCGATGCCACCGACTCGACTGACGGCACCGACGTTGCCGCGGCGGTCGAGGCATCGACGTCCGGCGGGTCGACCGACGATGCCGACACGGCGACGACCCCGGACGCATCGTCGACATCGACGACGGCGTCGACGGTGGCGTCGGCCGACTCGACCGGGACGACCGAGCCAAGCCAGCCGTCGTCGAGCACGACGTCGAGCGCCGCGACCACGGCGGACGCCGAGGTGCGCTGCAGACCGGTCGCCGACCTGGAGGCCGCTGACGAGCTCACCCGGTGGCAGGTCGTCAACGATGGGGTCATGGGCGGGCGATCGAGCGCCGAGGCCGGTGTGGTCGACGGCGTCTTGACCCTGGAGGGCGACATCGTCACCGACGGCGGCGGCTTCTCATCGGTGCGTCTCGCCCTCGCCGAACCGCTCGGCGAGTCGTCGGGCCTGCAGCTGCGGCTCCGGACCGATGGCCGGGCCTACGAGCTGACCCTGGCCGACGCCGCTCCCGGGCGCGACCGCAGGGTCTCCCATCAGGCCCCGATCGAGGTGGCCGGCGAGGCGTCCTGGGGAGAGGTCGTCGTCGACTTCGCCGACCTCGACGCCTCGGTGTTCGGTCGACCGGTCGAGGTCGACCCCTTCGATCCGACCGCCGCCGTCGAGGTCGGGATCATCCTCGCCGACGGCGCCGACGGCCCGTTCCGCCTGGAACTCGACTGGATCCGGGTCTGCCCCTGACCCGGCCTGCGCTGGCCCACCCGCCGGTCGCCGTTCACCGACGCGGCAAAGGGTGACCCTGGTCCGGGCGCTGGTCTGGCGGTAACGTCTGGTGGACGGCCGGACAGCCGGGCGATCGGCGTCGAGGAGTCACCCGTGCCTTCCCTTTCCCACCTTCTCCGGACCGAGACCGCCGGGGCCCACGAGCGGGCGGAGGAGTCGCAGTTCGTCACCGAGTTGATGGAGGGCGGTTCGTGCCGGGGGGCCTACGCCATGCTCGTCGCGCAGCATCGCGCCATCTACCACGCCATGGAAGACGTTCTCCGGACGACCTATGCCGACGATGAGCTGCTGGCACCGTTCCTCGACCCGAACCTCGACCGGGCTGCCGCACTCGACGCCGACCTGGCGGCGCTGACCGGCCTCCCGGCGATCGAGGCCGTCGGTGACCGTCTGACCGTCCTGCCGGCGACCCGGACCTACGTCGAGGTCCTCGAGCGGCACCACTCGCCCGAGGTCCTGTTGGCCAATCACTACGTCCGCTACCTCGGCGACCTGTCCGGTGGGCAGATCGTGGCCGCCCACATCCGTCGCCGCTACGACCTCGACCCCGCCTGCCTGACGTTCTACCGGTTCGACGCCATCGACGACCGCAACGCCTACAAGGCCGCCTACCGGGCTCGTCTCGACGCCGTCGATGCCGATCAGGCGCGGCGGCGGGCGATCGTCGATGCCGCGGTCGAGAGCTTCGAGCTGAACCGGGCGGTGTTCGCCGACCTCGAGGCCAGCCAGGAGCGGTTCCACCGGCTGGCCGATGTCACCTGAGCGGCGGATGGCCGACGGCGACGGCCGTCCGATGCCGATGACCGACGGTCGCGCCGGGCCTCGCTCGGGCGAGCGCTTCGTCGCGGCCGTCCCGTGATGGCGACGCCGCTCGACGAGCTACTCGTCGAGGTCCGGGCCTGCCGGGTGTGCGAGACCCATCTGGAGCACGGGCCCAGGCCGGTGGTGCAGGTGGGCGCCGGGGCTCGTCTCGTCCTCATCGGTCAGGCCCCTGGCCGCCGCGTCCACGAGTCGGGCGTCCCCTGGGACGACCAGAGTGGTCGCACGCTCCGGGTCTGGCTCGGGCTGACCGATGAGCAGTTCTACGATCCCGGCGTCGTCGCAATCGTGCCAATGGGCTTCTGCTATCCGGGCAAGGCGGCGTCCGGCGATCGCCCGCCTCGTCCCGAGTGCGCGCCACTCTGGCACGAGCGGCTCCTCGATTCGCTCCCGACCGATCGCCTGGAGATCCTGATCGGGATGTACGCCCAGCGGCGGTACCTGGTCGACCGGGCCGACACGTTGACCGCGACGGTGGCCGACTGGGCCCGCTACCTGCCCGAGCGGATCGTGCTGCCCCACCCGTCACCCCGCAATCGCCACTGGTTGACGAAGAACCCCTGGTTCGAGTCCGAGACGCTGCCCGCCGTCCGCGAGCGGATCGCCGAGCTGCTGGCCTGAGCGTCCGGGCTCGGCCCGCCGTCGCCGTCAGGCGTCGTCGACCACGGCGACGAGGGGACTTGGCAGCCGTTCGGCGGGGAGCGCCTCGACGAGGAGGCGGGCGTAGCGCGACTTGCGCCTTGCCCCGCTACCCAGGAACCGGCGGAGCTGTTCGTGTGGTGGACGTCCGCGCCACGCCGGCTGCTTCTGCAGCGTCCGGAACGACCCGAGCTCACCCTGGCGCTCGACGAGCTCGATGGTCGCCTCGGTCCCGAGGGCCCGGAGCAGCTCGTCCTCCAGGTCCTCGTCGCAGACGTGGAACCCGAGCCGCGCCAGTGACGCCCGGTCGGTCGTGGTGCCGAGGCCGGCCCGCACCAGCCCGCTCCGGACGATCGGTTCCTCGGCCGCATCGCACAGTCCAACGAGGCGAACGGCCTCCGGTCCGGTGCCGAAGCGGCGGATGAAGTGCGCCATCCGCTGGGCCCCACCGACGGGCAGCACGACGACGCCATCGTCGTCGAGGTGGCGCTCCTGGCGGCGAGCCGAGGTCTCGACGGCGATCTGGTCGCTGATGCCCTCGACCAGGATGATGGCGCCGGGGGCGAGTTCGGCGACCCGATCGAGCGCGTTGGCCGTTGCCTCGGTCGCCGCCTCCGGACCGTGCACGTACCCGGCAAGCGTCTCCTCGGCCAGCGCTCGTCGCCTTGACCGGTTCGTCACGGAGCCGAGCCTAGATCGACCGACGTTGCGGTGGTGGCCGATTCCGATCGGCCGCCGAGTCGTCGGCGGGGCAGCGGCCCATTGACGATACGATATGTATTGTTTAGTCTGGCGATACAAAGTGTTTCGTCAACGAAGCGAGGTGTGCGTGTCATGTTCGATGTCCTGTCCTGGTCCGGAACCGTCGACGTCAGCGGCTGGTGGTACCTGCTCCCCGGCTACCTGACCGTCTGGTCGCTCGTGATGGGTGGATGGAACTTCGTCGACGGCGAGGGGATGTTCGCCCGGTTCGGCATCGACCTCTCGATCGCCACCGACGCCGACCGGTTCGGCCTCAAGAGCAGCGCGGCCCGCTATCTGGGCATCGGTGCTGCGCTGGTGGTCGGCGTGTTCCTCGTCGATGCCGTTGCGGCAGCGGCAACGGCGCTGCTCGCCCGGTTGGTGATGGATGTGCTCGACCTCGTCGCCGGCGTCCAGACCCGCCAGTTCGAGAGCCTGGCCACCGGGGTCGCCCAGTCGACGGTGATGTTCATCGGTCCCGGGCTCGCCTCGCTCGTCTGGCTCCTGGCCTGATCCCCGCCCGCCGGGCGGTGGGTGGTGCGGGCGCTGCGGGCCGGCGGGACAGGATCTACAGTCGCTGCGGGGCAGGCGCCCTCCCGACCGGCGACGACTGGACGAGCGCATGAATCGAGAGACGCTGTGGAGCCCATCCGACGACGCCTGGGAGCGGTGTCGGCTCGGTGCCTTCGCCCGCAGGCATCGCCCGGAGGCCTTCGGCGACTACCCGGCCCTGTGGCGGTGGTCGGTCGACGAGCCGGCGGCGTTCTGGTCGGCCGTCTGGGACGAGCTCGGGTTGGTGGCGTCGACGCCGCCGTCGGCTGCGCTCGGCTCGGCCGACCTGCCCGGCGCGGCGTGGTTCCCCGGCGCCAGGCTCAACTACGCCGAGCACCTCCTCCGGGGCGGCGGTCTCGACGGCGGCGCCGTCGCCATCGTGGGGGAGTCCCAGAGCCGGGCCCCGCGGTCACGTACCCTCGACGAGCTGCGCGACGAGGTGCGTCGGGCCGCCGCGGGGCTCCGTCGACTGGGCGTCGGTCCAGGTGACCGCGTTGCCGCCTACCTGCCCAACATCGACGAGACCGTCGTCGCCTTCCTCGCCAGCGCGGCGATCGGCGCCATCTGGTCGTCGTGCGCGCCGGAGTTCGGGACCAGGTCGGTGCTCGATCGATGGACCCAGATCGAGCCGACGGTGCTGCTGACCGTCGACGGCTACCGCTACGGCGCCAAGGACCTCCCTGCGGCCGAGGCCGTCGCCGCCATCCGCGCCGGCCTGTCATCGGTCCGGGCCACCGTCGTGCTGCCGTATCTCGCCGGCGCCGAACCCATCCCCGATGCCGCGACGTGGAGCGAGCTGGTCGCTCCGACCGACGAACCGCTCGCCTTCGAGCCCGTCGCGTTCGACCATCCGCTCTACATCCTCTACTCGTCGGGGACGACGGGTCTGCCGAAGCCGATCGTGCACGGTCATGGCGGCATCCTGCTCGAGCACGGCAAGGCCATCGCCCTGCACGTCGACCTCGGGCCGGGCGATCGGTTCTTCTGGTTCTCGACCACCGGCTGGATGATGTGGAACTACGTGGTCTCGGCCCTGTCGGTTGGGTCATCGATCGTCGCCTTCGACGGCAACCCCGGTCACCCGGATCTCGACGTCCTGTGGTCGTTGGTCGGCCGAACCGGCGCGACGTGGGCCGGCATGTCGGCGCCGTTCATCATGGCCTGCCGCGATGCCGAGCTGCACCCGGCCGCCGACCACGACTTGTCGGCCCTCAGGGGCATCGGCTCGACGGGTGCCCCGCTGCCGGCCGCCGGGTTCCGCTGGCTGGCCGAGGAGCTGCCGGGTCGGCCGATCGACAGCATCTCCGGCGGCACCGATGTGTGCAGCGCCTTCGTCGGTGGAGCCCCGGTCCTGCCGGTTCGGCCCGGGGTGATCTCGTGCCGCCAGCTCGGATGGAAGATCGAGGCCTTCGACGAGTCGGCGTCGCCCGTGGTCGACGTCGAGGGCGAGCTGGTGATCACCGCCCCGGCCCCGTCGATGCCGGTCGGCTTCTGGGGCGACGCCGACGGCAGCCGCTACCGGGACACCTATTTCTCGACCTACCCCGGGGTGTGGCGTCACGGCGACTGGATCACGATCGGTGAGGACGGGTCGTGTGTGATCAGCGGTCGCTCCGACGCCACACTGAACCGTGGCGGGGTACGACTCGGCACCGCCGACTTCTACGCCGTCGTCGAATCCGATCCCGCGGTGGCCGACTCCCTCGTCGTGCATCTGGAGGACGACGGCGGCGGACTCGGTGAGTTGATCCTCTTCGCTGCGCCTGCCGAAGGCGGCGCAATCGACGACGAGGTACGGGCCCGCCTCCTTGCCGCCCTGCGGTCGGAGTTGTCGCCGCGCCACGCTCCCGACGAGATCGTCGAGATGCCCGAGATCCCACGGACCCTGTCCGGCAAGAAGCTCGAGGTGCCGGTCAAGCGGATCCTGCGGGGCGTCGACCGCGACCGGGCGGCCTCGGTCGGGGCCCTCATCAATCCGGCGTCGCTCGACCCCTACGTCGAGTTCGCCAGGGGCCGCTCAGGCTGACTCCGCCGACGCCCCTGAATCCGCCGACGCCCCTGAATCCGCCGACTCCCCTGACTCGGCCGCGGTCCGGGTCGGGGACTCGGGTTCGAGCTGGCTGGTCGCAGCGAGTCGGGCCGCCGCCGCCAGCGCGTCGAGCGCACCGGGGTCCGTCGGATCGTGCAGGGCCACGACGACCTGCTCGACGCCGACCGCAGCCAGCGCCGCCAGTCGGCTGGCCGCGTCCTCGGGTGTGCCGACCAGCGCTCGGTGCAGGATCGGGTCGAGGTCCTCGTCCGTCCCCCGGTCGGCGCGGACGCGGTCGAGGAGTCGTCCGAGCGCCGCATCCGTCGTGGCCAGGAAGCCGTCGATCTCGAGCGAGCGCAGCAACGGCCGGCCGGCCGTCAACCCGTCCATCACCGCGTTGCGGGCCGCGAACTCCTCGGGGGTGCAGAACGAGGTCTCCCAGCCGTCTGCGCTGGTTGCGGCCAGGCCCATCGCTCGACGACCTCGGGCCGCCACCGTGATCGGGAGTGCGGCGACGGACGGATCGGCCACGGCGGTCGGGGACCGACCGGACCACAGCCGGGGCAGCTCGTCGAGCGCGGCCCGCAGGTCGGCGAGGCGCTGGTCGTAGTCGGGATACTCGATACCGAACGGTTCCCACCACGCCTGACCGGCGGCCCTGGCGGCGCCGGCACCGGTCCGTACGTCGACGCGGTCCCCGGCGATGGCCGCAACCGTCGCTGCCTGCTTGGCCAGCAGGAGGATGCTGCGGTAGGTGGGCAGCACGTTGGTGATCACCGGTCCGAGGCGGATCCGCTGGGTCGCCCTGGCGATGCCAGCCAACGTGGTCCAGCAGTCGAGGTTGAGGCCCGTCGGGGACTCGCCGTAGTAGAACGCGTCGATGCCGGCGGCCTCGGCCTCGACGGCCACCCGCTCGGCCCGCTCGTACCGGGAGGCCCACACCTCGAGTGCGATCCGCATCGGTCGTCAGGCGACGCCGAGTCGTCGAGCGGCCCGGTCGGCGGCCTCGGGCCCGGCCAGCTGTCGAACGAGCAGGAGGCCGTCGGCGATCGCCACCGCGGCCTCGGCCTCGGCCCGTCTGACGTCGGGGTCGCCGACCAGCACCTGTTCGAGCCAGTCGATCCAGCCGACGACGAGCTGGGGAACGAGCGTGCGGTAGGGCTCCCGACCGGCGGTGGCCAGGCCGTTGGCCTCGAAGAAGAGGGCGAAGACCGGGTCGACCTCGGTGCTGGCCAACACCGGCCAGGCGGCCCGGACGATGCCGAGGTGGTCCTCGGCCGGCTCGGCGAAGGCGGCGCCGAGCGTCGCCTGGAGCTGCCCGCCCATCGACAGGACGACGGCGCTGACGAGGTCGTCCTTGGTCGGGAAGTAGTACACGATGACTCGGTCGCTGATGTCGAGCCGCTTGGCCACCCGTCCGTAGGTCAGCTGGCTGAGCCCGTCGGTGAAGGCGACGGCGACCGCACCGGCGAGGATGTCCTCCTTGGTGTGTTTGTGCCCCATCGGTCCCCGAGTCTACTGAACCTTGATTGTAGTGATCGCTTCAACTACGGTTCTACAGTAGTCACTACAAAGCCCGGTCGGCCACGCCGGTCACCGGGACACGGCAGAGGAGCGACACGACCGATGACGACCCTGACTGCGGCCGAGGCCGCCGACCTGTTCCGGCGGGAGCCCGACCGCCATCTCGACGTCGGCGGTGGCGAGGTCGCGTACCGGTGCGTCGGGGACGGTCCGGACGTGCTGTTCGTCCACGGTTGGCCGGTGAACAGCGCCACGTACCGGACGCTCCTTCCCCACCTCGCCCCCCAGGTCACCTGCCACCTGCTCGACCTCCCGGGGACCGGTTCGAGCCGGTGGGACGAGACGACGCCGCTGTCGATCGAGAACCACATCAGCAGCGTCAAGCGGTCGGTCGAGCTGCTCGGCCTGGAGCGGGTCGCCGTCGTCGGCCACGACAGCGGCGGCATGATCGGGCGCCACGCGCTGGCCGGCGATCCTCGGGTGTCTGCGATGGGCCTGATCAACACCGAGCAGCCGTCCGGGTTGAGCTGGCGCTTCCGGGCGTTCCTGTCGATCCGTGGACTGCCCGGTATCGCCAGGTCGCTCGGTTGGGTCGCCGGCCAGCGGCGGCTGCGACGCAACCCGTTCGTGCTCGGCGACGCGTTCGCCGACTCGTCGCTGCTCGACGGTGAGTTCGACGAGTTCTTCCTGCAGCCGCTGCACACCGACCGCAGGGTCCAGCAGGCGGCGATCAAGCTGCTGCGCAGCTTCGACCGCGACCACGTGACCGAGCTCGCTGCGCTGCACGCCAGGATCGACGTGCCGGTCCGCATGGTCTGGGGCGATCGGGACCCGTTCTTCCCGCTCGCAGCGGCGAGGGAGATGGTGGGGACCTTCCCGAATGCCGAGCTGGCGGTGATCGAGGGGGCCGGCCTGTTCTCCCACGAGGAGCGGCCGGCCGAGGTCGCCGACGCGCTGCTCCCGACCCTGACCGGTCAGGCCTGAGCGGGTCCGCGGCCAGGGATTCAACCGCCGTCTCCCGCCCGCTCGTCGGTCCTCGTATCACGGCGAGCGCCCCATCCGTCGTTCTCCTACGCTGCCGGTTCCGGTTCGCTTGCCGGACCGCAGCGCAGCTCCCGCCGTCCACCCGGACGGCCAGACGGACCGCTCGCCAGACCGGCGAGCCGAGGAATGGAGAAGCACCATGGCCACGGGGAAGGCCCGACGGGGGAACGCCGCTCGACCTGGCGCGTCGTCGGATCCGACGACCGACTACCTCACCTCGGCCCACCGGGCCGTCCGGGCGCGCCTGAAGGCCGCAGACGACCTGCCGACGTTCATCGGGCGGGCGGGGACGCTCAGCCTCGCCCAGCGTCGACGGACCGTCGACCAGGCGCTCGTCCTGATCGAGCAGAACTACGCCCACCTCCCGCTGAAGGAGGCGATGCACGCCGCCAACCCGGTCCAGGCCCTGCGCCTGCTCCGGGACCGCCTGGCCGAGCAGACGACGGCGACGATGGGCGGCGAGTTCGAGTTCCACGCCGAGTTGCTCCGCATCTTCGCCTCGGTGCGGGACCTGCACACCAACTACCTGTTGCCGAAGCCCTATGCCGACGGCGTCGCCTTCGTACCCTTCGACATCGAGCAGTTCGACGAGGGGGGACCCCGGTACCTGGTCTCCCACGTCGTGCCGGGGCTCGTCCACCCGACGTTCGGGCCGGGGGTCGAGGTGGTGAGCTGGAACGGCATCCCGATCGATCGGGCGGTCGACATCGTGGCCGACCGCCATGCCGGCAGCAACCTGGCCGCTCGCCACGCCAGGGGGGTCGAGCTCCTGACCCAACGCCCGCTGCTCCGGCACCTGCCCCCGGACGAGGCCTGGGTCGAGGTCGGCTACGTCGCTCCCGGCGGAGCGACGGAGGTCATCCGATTCGACTGGCGGATCCTCGACCTCGATGACGCCGGCGGTGGCGATGCCGGTATCGCCGTCGACGTCCCGAGCACCGCGGCGGCCTCGGTCGGCAGCGACGCCGAGATCGCAGCCCTGACCACCGCCAAACGGTTGCTGTTCGCCCCCGCGGCCGAGGCGGCGATGGCCGGCACGCCGCGGCTGACACGGCGGCCGGCGCAGGCCGGCGCCGACGTACCGACGGCGATGTCGGGCGTCTTCCGTGCCCGATCGGTCGCCACCGATTCCGGGGAGATCGGCCACCTGCGGATCTTCACCTTCAACGTCGGCGACCCGCTCGGCTTCGTCCAGGAGGCGGCCAGGCTCGTGTCGCTCCTGCCCCAGGACCGGCTCGTCGTCGACGTCCGGGGCAACGGGGGCGGCCACATCTGGGCAAGCGAGGGCCTGCTGCAGTTGTTCAGCCCCCGGCGGATCACGCCGGAGCCGACCCAGTTCCTGGCCACGCCCCTCAATCGGCGGCTCTGCCACCGCCATCGCAACGATCCGGTCGGCATCGACCTCGGCCCGTGGCTCCCGTCGCTTTCACAAGCGGTCAGGACCGGGGCGGTGTTCTCCACGGGCCACTCGATCACCCCATCCGACTTCGCCAACCTGCTCGGGCAGCGCTACCGGGGGCGGGTGGCCTGCGTCACCGATGCGCTGTGCTACTCGGCCACGGACATCTTCGCCGCCGGTTTCCAGGACCACGCCGTCGGTCCGGTCATCGGCGTGGCCGACAACACCGGCGCCGGCGGTGCCAACGTCTGGACCCACGAGCTGCTCCGCCAGCTCATGCGGTTCCCCAGCCCCGATCCCGACTCGCCCTACGAGACCCTGCCGACCGGCATCGGGATGCGGGTGTCGATCCGGCGGACACTGCGGGTGGGGGAGCGGTCCGGCACCCCGCTCGAGGACCTCGGCGTCCAGCCGGACCACCGGATCGACCTGACCCGCAACGACCTCATCGCCGGCAACCAGGATCTGCTCGACTCGGC
>JBCCVL010000108.1:0-21923 GCA_039195375.1 Actinomycetota bacterium | reverse complement strand
GGGGAGGCTGTGGTTCTTCTACCAACTACAGCTGCCGGGAGGCTCGTTGTGCACGCTAATGCCCGTTTGACTCATTGGGCTCGACAAGAGCTGGTTCGCCGGATCCAGGCCGGGACACCGATCGCCCACGTGGCTGAGGCCATGAACGTCAGCCGGGCGACGGCTAGCAAGTGGTGGGGCCGCTATCTCGATGATCCGGACGGGCAGTGGTGGATGGATCGCTCGAGCCGGCCGAAGTCCTGCCCGCATCAGACCCGCCCCAAGATCGAACGCAAGATCATGTCGTTGCGGCGGCGCCACAAGTTGGGCCCGGCGAGGATCGCAGGGCGTTTAGAGATGAACCCATCGACGGTGCACAAGGTCCTGGTTCGTCACGGCTGCAACCGACTGGCGTGGATGGACCGGCCCACCGGACGGGTGATCCGACGCTACGAACACCTCAACTGTGGTGACCTGATCCACGTTGACATCAAGAAGCTCGGCAAAGTCCCGCCCGGGGGCGGCTGGCGCGTCCACGGCCGAGCTGCGACCGTCCACAACTCCAAGAAGAAACGCCGTATCGGCTACTCCTACGTTCACGCCGCGGTTGATGATCACTCCCGGTTGGCCTACGCGGAAGTCCACGACGACGAAAGAGCCGTGACCGCCATCGCGTTCTGGCAACGGGCACGAGCGTTCTTCGAAGCCCACGGCATGACCATCAAACGTGTCCTGACCGACAACGGCTCCTGCTACCGCAGCCGAGGGTTCAACGCCGAACTCGCTGATGCGGGCGTCGCCCACAAGTACTGCCGGCCCTACCGGCCCCAAACCAATGGCAAAGTCGAACGCTTCAACCGCACCCTGCTCGACGAATGGGCCTATGTCCGCCCCTACCGATCAGAAGCAGAACGCCGTCGCCGGCTCGACACCTGGCTCCACACCTACAACCATCACCGGTGCCACACCGCTATCGGCGGCCAACCACCGATCACCCGCGCCAACAACCTGCCAGGGCAATACACCTAGGCAAGCATCACCAATGTGGTTGGATCTGTACACCGTCAGGTAGCGAAGCGCTAGCCTGTGGAAAGGGACCACCTTCGGTCGGTCGTGAGCTCCTCGCCCGTGCTCGTGGCCTCGATGACCGCGTGGACCCGGTCGTAGTCGCCCTTAGCCCCGTTGTTCCCTCCCGGGGTTGGGGGCGGCTGCACTTTTGGGCCGCCGAGACGACGAAACCCGACCCACGGGGGCCGGGCTCCGGAGCGCCTATCCAGTGTGCGCGAGGAGGGACTTGAACCCTCACGTCCTTTCGGACACAGGAACCTGAATCCTGCGCGTCTGCCAATTCCGCCACTCGCGCGAGTGACCCGAGCATGATACCGCCTGCCAGGTCAGAACGGTCCCGGTGCGAGTAGCGTGGATGACATGGTCTTGCGGAGCTTCGAAGACCGCTTGGAGCGGTTGGTCGAGGGGGTTTTCTCCCGCGCCTTCCGAAGCGGCCTGCAGCCGGTCGAGATCGGTCGCCGGCTCGTTCGGGAGATGGAGGCCAGCCGTACCGTCGACGCCTCGGGCCGGTCCCTGGCCCCCAACCGCTTCGTGATCCGCCTCGCCAGCGAGGACGCCCATCGCTTCGCCGAGGTCCACGATTCGCTGGTCACCGAGCTGGCGGCCACCGTCCGCAGCTACGCCAGCCAGCACCGCCTCGGCTTCCTCGGCATGATCTCGATCGAGTTCGAGACCGACCCCTCGCTCCGGGTCGGCATGTTCCGCCTCCACCCGTCGTATGACGATCGCATCGCCAGCAGCGAGCCGGGCGGCTGGCTCGAGGGCCCGAACGGTGCCTTCTACAAGCTCAAGAACCAGGTGATGACAATCGGCCGGCTCTCGACCTGTGACGTGGTGGTCGACGACCAGAACGTCTCGCGCCAGCACGCGGAGCTCCATCCGGCCGACAACACGTTCCAGCTGGTCGACCTCGGGTCGACCAATGGCTGCCGGGTGAACGGCATCCGGGTCGACCGCCACCTCCTCAGCGACGGTGACGAGATCGCCCTCGGGCCGGTCCGACTGCGCTTCCGGCGAACCTGAGCCGACACCGGTGATCGCAGCCGATTTCCCGTTCCGATTGCCGTTCGATGATGTGCCCGATGACGACGACCCCGGCGGCCGGTAGCCTCACGTCACGTGTCTGACGCGCTGCTGACCCTCTTGAGGTGGTGCCTCCTCGCCCTCGTCTACCTCTTCTTCTTCCGCGTGCTCCAGGCGACGTGGTCTGGATCGACGACTAGTGTTGCGGTCCGTAGGGTCGGTGCCGCCGTCGGGGGGCATCAGCCGGTTCAGGCGGGACCGGTGGAGACCCCACCACATCTGGTCGTACTCGAGCCGGCCGCCCTCGGCGGCCAGCGAATCGAGGTGACAGGGGAATTGACCATCGGACGCGCCGCAGGCTGCCAGTTGATCTTCGAGGACACCTACCTGTCGCAACGCCATGCCCGCGTGTATCCGGCCGAGGGTGGCCTCGTCGTCGAGGACCTCGGTTCGACCAACGGCACCTACATCAACTCCCAGCGGGTGACCACGCCCGTGCTCGGCCGCCGCGGCGACCGGGTGCAGTTCGGTGGCGTGATCATGGAGCTCGGCTGATGCGGCTGCTCGGCGGCACCGGCTCACACGTCGGCAACGTGCGCGAGGCCAACCAGGACCGCGTCTACTACGGCGGTGAGCTGGCGGCGTTGGCCGACGGGATGGGCGGCCACCAGGGTGGCGAGCGCGCCGCCGAGCTGGCGATCGGCCAGTTCCGCCGGGCCGGCGCCGAACTCTCCGAGGGCGACCTGGTCGACATGGTCCTGGCCGCCAACCGGGCGGTCCACGGCCATGCGGCCGAGAACGGCCTGCCGGGCATGGGCACCACGCTGGTCGCCCTGACGCTGCACACCGACAACACGATGACGGTGGCCAACGTCGGCGACAGCCGGGCCTACTGGATCCGCGGCGACTACATGAGCCAGGTCACCGAGGACCACAGCTTCGTCGAGGACCTCGTCCGCCAGGGCCGCCTCACCCCGGCCGAGGCCGCGATCCACCCCCAGCGCAACATCCTCACCCGGGCCGTCGGCATCGGCATCGAGGTCGAGGTCGACCGGTTCCCGATCGAGGAGCCGGCGATCGGCGACCGCTTCCTGCTCTGCAGCGACGGGCTGTTCAACGAGGTGTCCGAGGACCGCATCCTCGAGCTCATCCTCGCCGCTCCTGACCCCGTGACCGCAGCCGACGCCCTCATCGAGGCTGCGCTCGAGACCCCGTGCCGAGACAACGTGACCGTCGCCGTCGTCGAGGTGGTGTCGGACGACGAGCCCAGGCTCGAGGTGGTCGCCAGCGAGAGCGGCGACGACGGAGTCATCACCAGCGAGTACATCGACGACCACGCCGCCACCACCGCCCAGGTCCCGGTGGTCCGCGGGGCGCAGCTTCGCTCGGTCGGCGAGGCCGGGCCCCGGCCGGTCCTCGACCACCATGTGAACGGGGCGGGTGCCGACCCCGGAGGTGACGGGGCCGAGCCGGGCAGGGGTGCGGCGGCCAAGGGGGCCGGCAACGTCGCAGTCGCCGACGTCGACACGGCGACCGACCCGACCGCCGAGATGTTCGTCGACGCCCCCGGGGCCGACGAGCCGACCAACGAGATGCCGGCGATCGACGACGAGCGGCTCGAGGTCCGACCCGGGAGCCGGCTCCTCGTCCTGGTCGGTGGCCTGCTGGTGGTGGCCGGCCTGCTGACCGGCGGCTATTTCGGGGCCCGCAGCTACGCCCGGTCCGGCTATTTCATCGCCGAGGACCCGGCCACGGGCACGCTCGCCGTGCACCAGGGTCGCGAGGGTGGCCTGTTCGGATTGTTCGACCCGATCCCGGTGACTGCAAGCCCCCACGCCCCCGAGGTCCTGGCCCAGGTCCAGCTCGAGGCCGAGGCCGACCAGCGGTTCGACGACCGGGCCGACGCCGACGCCGTGCTGGCCTCGATCGACGAGCGCCTGGCCGCCCTCGAAGCCGAGGCCGACGCCGCCGCCGGGCCGTCGGAGAGCACCTCGAGCACCTCGTCAGACGCCGCAGGTTCCGACTCGAACCAGCTCACCCCCGGCGACGGCGACGGCGAGGGCGGCGGATCCAGCACCGGAGGGGGCTGACCGGGTGAAAGCCCGCACGGTCGAGCTCGGCCTGCTCATCATCGCCCTGCTGACCACCTGCGTCGGCTACGTGCTCGTCGTCCTGGCTCAGCGGGTCGAGGTCGGGGCCGAGCTGCTCGGTCAGCTCCAGGCCGAGGTCGGCGGGTTCATGGCCATCGTGGTGATCCTCCTGCTGGCGGCCCACGTCGTCGTCCGCCTGCTTGCACCGCTGGCCGATGGTCTGCTGCTGCCCCTGGCCGCCCTGCTCAACGGGCTCGGGTACGTGATGATCGCCCGCCTCGACGAGGGTTTGGCCGCCTCCCAGTCGGCGTGGACGTTCATCGGCCTCGGTGCCTTCAGCGCCACCCTGCTCGTGCTGCCCGACCCGAAGCGGCTCGAGCCCTACCGGTACACCCTCGCCCTCGTCGGCGTTGGCCTGCTGTGCCTGCCGCTTGTCCCCGGCCTCGGCGTCGAGATCAACGGGGCCAGGATCTGGCTGCGGGCGGGCCCGTTCTCGATCCAGCCCGGCGAGTTCGCCAAGATCGTGTTCGCCGGGTTCCTCGCCGGCTACCTGGCCGACAAGCGGGAGCTGCTGACCACCGGCAACCGCCGGCTCGGCCCCCTCACCATTCCGGACGCCCGCCACTTCGCCCCGTTGCTCGCCGCCCTCGGCGGCGCGCTGATGGTGATGATCGCCCAGCGCGACCTCGGCTCGTCGCTGCTGCTGTTCACCCTCTTCGTCGTGATGTTCTACGTGGCCACCGCCCGCGTCGCCTACGTGCTGATCGGCCTCGTCGCCTTCTCGACCGGGGCCTACGTCTCGTGGCGCCTGTTCTCCCACGTGCAGCGGCGGGTCGACATCTGGCTCGACCCCTTCGCCGATCCGAAGGGAGCGGGGTTCCAGATCGCCGAGGCGTCGTTTGCCATGGCCGACGGTGGGCTGACCGGCACCGGGCTCGGCCAGGGCACGCCGGAGAAGGTCCCGTTCGCGGCAACCGACATGATCTTCGCCGCCTTCGGTGAGGAGCTCGGCCTGCTGGGGGCCACCGCCATCCTGGTGACGTTCCTGTTCTTCGTCGGTGCCGGCCTGCGGGTGGCGCTCAACGCCCGGTCGCCGTTCGAGCAGCTCCTCGCCGCCGGGCTGACGGCCCTGCTCGGGTTCCAGGCCTTCATCATCATCGGCGGGATCCTGCGGGTGCTTCCCCTGACCGGCGTGACGCTGCCGTTCGTGTCCTACGGGGGCTCGTCGCTGATCTCGAACTACATCATCCTCGCCATCCTCGTCCGCATCTCCCACAACTCGGTGGTCGGCCGGGCCGAGGAGCTCGAGGAGCTGGAGAACCAGGACGACTCGCAGCTGCCGTTCTCGGTCCGCTCGTCGTGGAAGGCGGTCAACGCCTGATGGCCACCGGTCTGCGATGTCTCGCCGTCAGGCGAAACTCGACGCTGCCAGAAGGGCAGCCGTGAGCCGACCGATCAAGCACGTGGTCGTCGTGCTGCTGGTCTGCTTCACCGCGCTGTTCGTGCAGCTCAACCGGGTCCAGTTCTACGGGGCCCAGGGCCTGATCGACAATCCGGCCAACACCCGGACGATCCAGCGCGACTTCAACCGCCCCCGTGGCCAGATCATCACCCGTGACGACGTCGTCGTCGCCGTCTCCGAGCCGACCCCCGGCGGGTTCTTCGACGCCCAGCGCCAGTACCCGGAGGGTGACCTCTACGCCCACGTGGCCGGCTACACGTCGTTCACGTTCGGGGCCCAGGGGGTCGAGCGCGAGTACAACGATGCGCTGATCGGGCGAACCGCCACCCAGGAGCTGTCGGGCCTCACCGACCTGCTCGACGGCACCAACCCGATTGGCAACGTCCGCCTCACGATCCGTCACGACCTGCAGCTCCTGGCCCGCGACGGCCTCGCCGGCCAGCGCGGCTCGGTCGTGGCCCTCGATCCGGCCACCGGCGAGATCCTGGCCATGTACAGCAACCCCACATTCGACCCGAACCGGATCGCCGACAACGACGGGTCCCTGGCCAACGAGGCATGGACCGAGCTGACGACGGCCGAGGACAACCCCCTGCTCGAGCGGACCTACCGCGAGATCTTCTTCCCCGGCTCAACGTTCAAGGTGGTGACGGCCGCCGCCGGCCTCGATCGCAACCTGATCTCGACGATCGCCCCGGAGTTCGTCGTGGTCGACACCTACCTGCCGCCGCTCACCGAGCGCCCGATCTCCAACTTCGGGGGCAGCAACTGCGGGGGGAACCTGATCGAGTTGCTGGTGGTTTCGTGCAACTCCGGGTTCGCCGAGCTCGGAGCGGAGATCGTCGGGCCGTCGGCCATGATCGAGACGGCCGAGGCGTTCGGCTTCAACCAGACGCCGCCGATCGATCTGCCGCTGCCGGTGGCGAGCAACTTCCCGGACGACTTCGGGGCCCTGGTCTCGGATGGCACGCCGGAGATCCCGGCCGGGGTGTTCGAGAACACGCCGGCGCTGGCCCAGTCGTCGATCGGTCAGAACGACGTGTCGGCCTCGCCGCTGCAGATGGCGCTGGTCGCCTCGGCGGTGGTCAACGGTGGCCAGGTCCCGGTCCCCCACGTGCTCGGTGCGGTCGAGGACGCCGAATCGGGACGCATCGTGAGCGAGTTCGACGATGGCACGTGGACCACCGCCATGTCGGCCGGAACGGCCGAGCTGCTCACCGGGGCCATGGTCGAGGTGGTCGAGCGTGGCACTGCCCAGGGTCTGGCCATCCCGGGCCTGACCGTCGGCGGCAAGACCGGCACCGCCCAGCTCGGCACCGACCCGCCCCGCTCCCACGCCTGGATCATCGGCTTCGCCGGTCGGCCGGGCGAGCGGGCCGAGATCGCGGTCGCTGTGCTGGTGGAGGGCCAGGAGGGGTCGAGCGAGCAGACCGGCGGCCGGGTCGCCGCCCCGATCGCCCGAAGCATCCTGGAGCGCTTTTTCCAGTAGCGTTGTCTGCTGGCGCCCGCTGCACCCCCCACCACCAACGGTTGAACACCGATTGGGCGGGCCCCGTGAGTAGCATGAACCACACTGTGACTGACGCCCCAGCCGCACGGCCCATCCTGAACGGTCGTTACGAGCTGCACCGACGCATCGCGCGGGGTGGCATGGCCGACGTGTTCCTGGCCAAGGACCAACTCCTCGACCGCCCGGTTGCGGTCAAGGTGCTCTTCCCCCAGTTCGCGGCCGAGGAGTCCTTCGTCGCCCGCTTCCGCCGGGAGGCCCAGGCCGCGGCCAACCTCAACCACCCCAACATCGTCGCCGTCTACGACTGGGGCGAGCACGAGGACACGTACTTCATCGTCATGGAGTACATCGAGGGCCAGACCCTGGCCGAGTTGATCGCCGGGCAGGGAACGCTGTCGCCGGACGTGGCGGCCGACGTGGCCATCGAGGTCTCCTCGGCGCTCGGCTTCGCCCACCGCAACGGCACCGTCCACCGTGACGTGAAGCCGGGCAACATCATGATCAACCAGAGCGGCCAGGTGAAGGTGGCCGACTTCGGGATCGCCAGGGCGTTCGGCGGCGGTGACGACGAGCTGACCCAGACCGGCTCGGTCATGGGCACGGCCAGTTACTTCTCGCCCGAGCAGGCCCAGGGCAAGCCGGTCGATCCCCGTTCCGATCTCTACTCGCTCGGCGTCGTCCTCTACGAGATGCTGACCGGCGAGCCGCCATTCACCGGGCACACGCCGGTGGCGATCGCCTTCAAGCACGTCCAGGAGACGGCCCCCCGGGTCCGCCAGCGGAACCCGTCGGCGCCGCCGGCGCTCGACGCCGTCGTCGACAAGCTCCTGCACAAGGACCCGGCCATGCGCTACCCGGCCGCAGACGAGCTCCGGGCCGACCTGCGGCGCTTCCGCTCCGGTCAGCCGCTCGAGGGCGTGACCAACGGGGTCGCTGCGGCCGGCGCGGTCGGCGCCCCCCATGCTGCGGCCGTGACCGGCGACGCCCCGACGATGATGGCCAACCAGGCCATCGAGCAGGTCAACCAGTTGCCGCCGGACGCCACGATGGCGATGCCGAACGGCCCGTCGACGGCGGCGATGCCGACCCGGGGCCCCGACACCGGCCGCTCCCGGGCCGTGATCGACACCTCCAGGGCCGTGCCGGCCTCGGCTGCGGTCTCCCAGGAGGAGCCGGTCGAGGAGTACTACGAGGCCCCGAACCGCACCGGCGTGTTTGTGATCATGCTGGCCCTGCTCCTGGCCGGCCTCGTGGTGCTGATCCTCTACATCTCCTCCACGTTCGGCGCCTCCGATGACAGCGAGGAGGCCGAGCCCGAGGTCGTCACCACCGCCGTGCCAGACGTCATCGGCAAGGGCGTGACCGACGCCGAGGTCGACCTGCGGGTCGCCGGGTTCGAGGTGGTCAGCGAGCTGCAGGAGAACCCCGACGTCGATCCGAACATCGTCTTCGCCCAGGACCCGCCCGCCGGCACCGAGGCCGAGGCCGACACGGTCATCACGATCTTCGTGTCGAAGGCGGCCGAGACCGAGCGGGTCCCCCGCCTCGAGGGCCTGTCGGAGGAGGAGGCCAACGACCGCCTCGTCGAGCTCGGCCTGACCGTCGACATCCGACGCGAGGCGAGCGAGATCTTCGAAGAGGGTCAGGTCATCCGCACCGAGCCAGGCGAGAACGCCGAGGTCAACAAGGGCACCCAGGTGCTGCTGATCGTCTCGACCGGGCCGGACCAGGTCGAGATCCCGCTGTTGGCGGGCATGGACCAGGCCACGGCCACCTCGACGCTGACCGGCCTGAACTTCAGCGACGTCGAGATCCGACCCGAGGGCTCGGGCACCGTCGACGTCGGTCGGGTCATCCGCTCCGAGCCGGCGGCCGGCCAGCTCGCCTCGATCGACGGCACGATCATCGTGTTCATCTCCTCCGGTCCGGACCAGGTCCAGGTGCCGGCAGTCCTCGGCCTGTCCCGGGAGGCGGCCGAGGCCCAGCTCGGTGGCGAGGACTTCCAGCTGGTCGTCCAGTTCGTCGAGCAGCCGCTGGCGCCGGGCGACGAGCGGATCGGGCTGGTCGTCAACACCAACCCCGGCCCCGGCTCGATGGTCCTGCAGGGCAGCACCATCATGGTCGCCATCGGCATCGAGCAGGTCGAGGAGACCACGACCACCACGACGGCGCCGCCGGACTCGACGACGTCGACCTCGGTCGAGGAGACCACCACGACGACGGCGGCCGACGGCTGACATCCCGCCGCCGGCTCGCCCGCTCCCGCCGGCCCTGCCGCCGACGGGCGAGTGCTCAGCTCGATTCGACGGCCGTCGGCTGGGCCACCCAGGCCCTCGGAACGCCGACGAAGCAGGCGACGCGGGCGGCGTCGCCCCAGGTCGGCGGCTCGGCGGCATAGACCCCGTCGCTGAGCTGGCCGAGGGGCGTCGGCAGCAGGTGGGCCAGTTGATGGCGGCCGTCGTCGGCCCGACGGCCGCCCCTGGTCAGGTTCAGCCGGAACCGGCGCCGCCTGGAACGATCGCCACGCTCGCCGTCGGTCTCGGTCGGGCTCAGGTACAGCTGGTGGAGGAACCCGGTCCGCAGTTCCATCGTCTCGGCCACGTCGAAGGGCAGGCGGGAGCGGGCCAGTGAGCCCGAGCGGGCCTCGATCGTGCGCTCGTCGAGGTCGACGCGCAGCGGCGGCTGGAGGAGCAGGTGGCTGCGCAGCATCGAGAATCCGAACACGCCGGCGATGCCAAGAACGCCGATCGCCATGTAGCCGCCGTCGCCCGTCAGCACCATGCCGGCGAAGGCGAGATAGAAGGCGAGCTGGAAGACCACCTGGGTGGCCAGCCAGATCCGGAGCAGGCTGCGCTGGTGCAGGTGGAAGACCTGCGGTTCGCCCACGGCGCTCGTCTCCCCGGCCGCTGCGCTCAGGCTGCCGTCTCGGCCAGGGGGGCCAACCAGTTGGTCAGGAGCTGCTTGCCGCCGACCGAGAGGATCGACTCCGGGTGGAACTGGACGCCCTCGACCCCGAGCTCCCGGTGACGCAGGCCCATGATGATCCCCTGGTCGGTCTCGGCCGTGACCTCCAGCTCGTCGGGAAGCGTCGGCCGGTCGACGATGAGCGAGTGGTAGCGGGTGGCCTCGAGCGGCTGGGGGAGGTCGTCGAACACGCCGACGCCGGTATGGCGGATGATCGACGTCTTGCCGTGCATCAGCTCCGGGGCCCGGATGACCCGGCCACCGTACAGCTCGCCGATGCACTGGTGCCCGAGGCACACGCCCAGCACCGGACGGCGGCCGGCGAAGTGGCCGATGGCATCGTTGGACAGGCCCGCCTGGTCCGGGCGGCCCGGCCCCGGTGAGATCAGCACGCCATCCGGGTCGAGCTGGTCGAGCTCGGCGATCGTGGCGGCGTCGTTGCGGATCACGATCGGCTCGGCCCCGAGCTCGCCGAGGTACTGGACGAGGATGTAGACGAACGAGTCGAAGTTGTCGATGACGAGGATCCGCGGCTGCACACGTCGAGCCTAGGGGACCGGACGCGGAGGCCGCCGCCGAAATGGGGCCGTACACTGGTGCCGTGGTTCGTCAAGACAAGAACAAGCCGGGTCGGGTGACACCGAAGGGAACGGTGTCGACACCGAGCGAGCTCGACGAGGCCAGCGGGGTTGGGCGGACGCCGGTGAAGGTCGACACGGGGTCGTCTGCCCTGGTGCCGATCGTCATGTTCGGCTCGCTGGCCGTCGGCGCCGGCGTGATCCTCTTCAACTACCTGACCGAGGACATCCTCGGCACGCCGAGCAACTGGTACCTGCTCGGCGGTCTCGGCCTGGTCCTAGTCGGGATCATCGCGGCAACGCAGTACCGCTAGACCTGCGGTCGGGGGCACACGGCGATCTCCCGCGCCCACTGGTCCGCCAACTGTGGACAAGCTTGCATTCCCATCCACCAGGGAAAAGGCGGGGATTCCGGTGGTTGTCCACACTTTTTGTCCACAGTGTGTTGATAGCCCTGGGCACAACGACGCCTGCGACCGCAGGGCCCCGCAGGCTCGCAGGTGACGTGCGGGTGAAGCCCGGGTAACACAACACAGAGTTATCCACAGGTTTGTGGACATACAGCCTCTTGGGTCCGCGCGAGACCTCACTCAGCTGGGTCCGACCGGGTCCGGCTGGTCAGAGCGCGTCGTCTGCGGTTGCGATCAGCTCCATCGGCTCGGTGCAGTGACGAGGGGGCTCCGGCACCTCGTCGTTGGCCAGCGTCATCCGCAGCTCCGTGCCGCACACCGCACACCGGTAGGTCAGCCGCACCCGCCTGAGCTCACCCGGCGGCGGGGGAGCGGGCACCGGACGGGCGAACGCCCCGACGATGGCGAAGCTGATCCGGAACAGCAGGTACATGGCGCCGATGGCGATGCCGGTCCGCCAGATCGAGAACCCGGCGACCACGAACAGCACCGCCGCGGCGGCCAGGGCGACCAGCAGGATCTGGTGGCGCCGTCGCTGGATCCGTTCGTCGCGCTGGCGGGCGGTCGAGGCGACGGGGGTGTCGTCATCGTCGATCCGGTCGGGGAGATCGGTCGTCGGTTCGAAGTCGGACATGGCGCTCACCTCGCTTCCGCCAGTCTACTCGGCGCCCCCTCCCGCTGGCCGGCCCGAGAAGCCGGACCCGGATCTATCCAAGCCCCGTACCCGCGGGTAGCTTGGTGACATGAGTAACACGGCTGCAGCCGAGCGGGCTGACATGGACCAGGTCATCGAGGGTGAGAACATCCCTCAGCAGTTCCTCAAGACCGTGGCCGCCCACGGCGATCTCGTGGCGCTGCGTTGGAAGGACGACGCCGACGCCTGGCACGAAATGACGTACACCCAGTTCGCCGACGCGGTCGCCAGGGCCGCAAACGGACTGGCCGCCCAGGGTCTCGGGCGTGGTGACCGGCTGATGCTGATGATCCGCAACATGCCCGAGTTCCACGTGCTCGACACCGCCGCGCTGTTCCTCGGCGCCACTGCGGTCTCGATCTACAACAGCTCGTCGCCCGAGCAGATCGAGTACCTGTGCAACGATGCCGGGGCCAAGGTGGCGATCGTCGAGGACCGGGGCTTCTACGAGGCCTTCAGCAAGGTCCGACCGTCGCTCGGCACGCTCGACAAGCTCGGCGTCATCCGCGACGCCGACGATCTCGGTGCCGACTTCACCTACGCCGAGCTCCTCGCCTCCGACCCGATCGACATGGCGTCGGCCGCCCAGACGGCCAAGCCAGACGATCTGGCCACGCTCATCTACACCTCGGGCACGACCGGCCCATCGAAGGGCGTGATGATCGACCACGCCAACGTGCTGTGGACCGTCGAGTGCCTCAAGCGGGCCTTCGCCCTCGAGGAGTTCGCCGGCAAGCGCATCGTCAGCTACCTGCCGATGGCCCACATCGCCGAGCGCATGATGAGCCACTACCAGCAGCTGCTGGTCGGCTACGAGGTCACCTGCTGCCCGGATGCGACCAAGATCGCCGAGTACGCCCGCGAGGTGCATCCGAACATCATGTTCGGCGTCCCCCGCGTGTGGGAGAAGGTCTACGGCGGGGTGCAGGCCGCCCTCTCGCTCGACGCCGAGAAGGAGAAGGCGGTCCGCGAGGCGGTCGAGGCGGCCGGGCCGATCGCCGAGAAGATCACCTGGGGCACGGCGACCGACGAGGAGATCGAGACCTACAACTTCCTCGACGCCGTCGCCTTCTCGACGATCCGGGAGCTCGTCGGCCTCGACCAGCTCGAGGCGGCCGTCACCGGCGCCGCCCCGATCCCGGCCGAGATGCTGGCGTGGTTCCGCACCATCGGCGTCCCGCTCTCGGAGATCTACGGCCTGTCCGAGACCTCCGGCCCGATGACCTGGGCCCCCTACAAGGTGAAGCCCGGCTACGTCGGCCACGCCTGCCCCGGCGTCGAGGTCAAGCTCGACGAGGACGGTGAGGTCATGTGCCGCGGCGGCAACGTGTTCCGCGGCTACCTCAACCAGACCGAGAAGACGGCCGAGGTGCTCGATGACGACGGCTGGTTCCGCTCGGGTGACATCGGCGAGTTCGACGAGGACGGCTACCTGAAGATCGTCGACCGCAAGAAGGAGCTCATCATCACCGCCGGCGGCAAGAACCTCTCGCCGTCCAACCTCGAGGCGGCGCTGAAGATGATCCCGCTCGTCGGCCAGGCCATCGCCATCGGCGACGCCCGCCCGTTCGTGTCGGCGCTCGTCGTCCTCGATCCAGACGTGGCCCCCGGTTGGGCCGCCACCAACGGCATCGAGGGCTCGCTCGAAGAGCTGGCCGGGCACCCCGACGTGATCGCCGAGATCGAGGGCCAGCTGGTCCAGGTCATGGCCGGGTTCAACAACGCCGAGCGGGTCAAGAAGATCAAGGTGCTCGGCGAGGAGTGGATGCCAGACACCGATCTGCTGACGCCGACCTCCAAGCTCAAGCGGCGTGGCATCCACGCCCGCTACGCCGAGGAGATCGAGGCGCTCTACTCGTAGTTCCCGTCGTCGGGGCCCGTCCGGGCCACCGACACGACACCCCGGGCCGGTGTCCGCCAGTCGGCGACGCCGGCCCGGGGGTTTTTCGCCTGTCATCGGCTCGTCCTCGCACGCATGGAGAGGCGAGCGGTGGCCCATCCCGATGGTGCGTCGTGGTCAGGCGGAGACGTGACGGAACCGGGTCGAGCACCGGGCGACCGGGCGGGTGACCAACGCGGTCTGCCGATGACCCCGCGGCTCGGCAGACCCGCGCCGACGGTCCGGCCGAGATCGCGGGTCGAACCCGGCGCCGGGTCGTGCCACACTAGCCCCATGGCTCACGGTGGAAAGCTGGTCGCCCGCGTCCTCAAGGCGGCGGGGGTGGAGTGCGTCTTCACCCTCTCCGGCGGGCACGTCATGGGCATCTACGACGGGTGCCTCGACGAGGGCATCAAGGTGGTCGACGTCCGCCACGAGCAGGCCGCCGTCCACGCCGCCGACGCCTGGGCCCGGCTGAACCCCGGCAAGGTCGGCGTCGCCATCCTGACCGCCGGCCCCGGCGTGACCGACGGCGTGACCGGGGTGGCCAACGCCTGGCGGGCCAACTCCCCGATCCTGGTCTTCGGCGGTCAGGGTCCGTTCAACAACCTGCGGCGGGGCTCGCTGCAGGAGATGGACCACGTTGCGGTGATGAAGCCGATCACCAAGTGGGCCGATGCCTGCTACCAGACCGACCGCATCGGCGAATACATCGAGTCGGCCATCCGCACCGCCCTCAGCGGCGTGCCCGGCCCGGCGTTCCTCGAGATCCCGATGGACGTCCTGCACGCACCGGTCGACCTCGCCGCCGTCGATCTGCCGGCGTTCCGCGACTACCGGGTCATGTCGGCCGCGCCGTCCGGGAACCTCACCCGGGCCATCCAGGTCCTCTCCCGGGCCGATCGGCCGATGCTGATGGCGGGCACCGCCCTCAAGTGGTCCGAGGGGGCGCTCGCCCTCCGCCAGTTCGCCGAGGCAACGAAGATCCCGGTGTTCACCAACGGGATGGGCCGGGGGCAGCTCCCGATGAACCATCCGCAGTTCTTCAACCGGAGCCGCCGAGACGCCCTGTCGCGCGCCGACGTGGTCATGCTGGCCGGCACCCCGCTCGACTTCCGCATGAAGTTCGGCCGCTCGATCCCGGCCGACGCCAAGATCATCCAGCTCGACCTCGACGAGACCCTGATCGGCCAGAACCGGGCGGCCGATGTCGGCCTCGTCGGCAACGTCGGTCTGAACCTCGACGCCCTCAACAAGGCGGGCGGCGCGGTGCTCGACTTCTCCGCCTGGTCGGACGAGCTCCGCGGCATCGAGGCCGCGGCGGCCGACGCCCTCGCCCCCCAGCTGACCTCGGACGAGGTCCCGATCGATCCGCTGCGGCTGTGCAAGGAGATCGCCGACTTCATCGACACCGACCCCCGGATGATCGTGATCGGCGACGGGGGCGACATCGTGGCCCAGGCATCGAAGGTCCTCCGGGTCCCGCCACGGGGAACGTGGATGGACCCTGGCCCGCTCGGCACCCTCGGGGTCGGCATGCCCTTCGCCCTGGCCGCCCAGCTGGCCAACCCCGACCGCAAGGTCATGATCATCTACGGCGACGGTTCGTTCGGGCTCAACGGCATGGAGTTCGACACCGCGGTCCGCTTCGGGCTCCCGATCGTCGGGATCGTCGGCAACGACGCCGCCTGGGGCCAGATGATGCGCCCCCAGGCCGGGCTCTACGGCTCGGACCGGTTGGTGGCGACGGAGCTCGCCTACACCCGCTACGACAAGGTGGTCGAGGCGCTCGGCGGTCACGGCGAGCACGTCACCAAGCCAGACGAGATCGGCCCGGCCCTCGAGCGGGCCTACGCCTCGGGCAAGCCGGCGCTGATCAACGTCGAGATGCGCCAGGACGTCGACGGGATGAAGGGCTCGACCTACGTCTGACCGCCACGGACTACGTTGAGCCGATGGAGCCGGTCACCGACAAGCTGTACCTTCGTGACGCCTACCTGACGGACTTCGCGGCCAGCGTCGTCGAGGTCGACGACGAGGGTCGTCTGGTTGCGCTCGATCGCACCGCCTTCTATGCGACCGGGGGCGGCCAACCAAACGACATCGGCACGCTCAGCTGGGGTGGCGGCACCGAGACGGCCGTCGTCGACGAGGTGCGGTCGAAGGGCCCGCTCGTCTGGCACCACCTGGCCGACGGCAGCGGCCTCCCCGAGGTCGGCCGCGAGGTGATGGGCATCGTCGACTGGCCCCGGCGGCATCAGCTGATGCGGACCCACACGGCGATGCACCTGCTGTGTGGCGTGATCTGGAACGAGTACGAGACCCCGGTGACCGGCGGCAACATGGAGCCGCTCGGCGGCCGGATGGACTTCGAGTTCGATCCGCTGCCGGAGGGTTTCGGGCCCCGGGTCGAGGAGCTCGTCAACGCCGAGATCGCCGAGGACCGTCCAATCGAGATCTCGTTCCTCGACCGGTCGGCGGCCATGGCCGACCCGGACCTGATCCGGACCAAGGTCAACCTGATCCCCGACTCGGTCACCGAGATCCGGGTGGTCGACATCGTCGGTCTCGACCGTCAGGCCGACGGCGGGACCCACGTGCGGTCGACCGGTGAGGTCGGCCGGTTCACGGTGGTGAAGACCGAGTCGAAGGGCAAGGGCAACAAGCGGATCCGGATCGCACTCGAGTAGCTCGACCGGGCGTCTCGACCGCCCCGATGTCGGCCCCTGGCCAAAAAAGGTGGAGGGAAGGCCTCCCTCAACAGCCTCCCCTCCAAGGCGTCGCAGGTAGAGCGCGACGCCAGGAAGAAAACTTATGGTCGATGACGGCTGGGCACAACCCCCAGTTTCGGCGTCCGCTTTTCGTCATCTTCGCGTCAGATTCGACGCCAAGGGCCTCAGCTGCGTCGGTAGCGACCCGGTTCGACCTCCGTCGCCTCGCCTCGGGCCAGCATCCTGGCCAGGTGGAGCTCGGCCGTCCTGGCCTCGACCGCGTCGACCATGACCGCCTCGACGTGGGGTCGGTAGACGAACCGGTGCTCGACCATCTCGGCGATCGTCCTGGGCTCACCCAGGAAGTCGAGCATCTCGCGGTGGCGCCGATCGATGACCGCCCCGAACCCGTCGATCATCTCGAGGTACCGCTCGCGGCCGTCGATGATCCCCTTCTGGTGGAAGGTCACGTACCACCGGGCCTCGACCTCGCGGGCCTTGGCGATGCTGGCCTCGAACTGCTCCAGGTCCGACCAGGCGTCGCCGTAGTAGGGCCCGAAGCCGGTGAGGTCGATGTCGGACAGGAAGAAGACGTCGCCGATCAGCAGCCCGCAGTGGCCTCGGGTGTGACCGGGGAGATGGAGTGCCTCGACGGTGACACCGCCACCGAGGTCGAAGACGTGGCCGTCGTCGAACCCCGTTGCGTCCGGCCTGGCCCGGTAGTTGAACTCGTCGAGCACCTGTTGGCCGAACTCGATCCGGCGATCGCCTTCGAACCCGTAGACCTCGAGCAGCCCCTCCAGGTCGTGGGCCGCGAGCAGGTCGTCGTTGTGGGTGTGCACGCGGGCCCTGGCGAACAGGCCGTTGCCGGCCATGTGGTCCTCGTGGCCGTGGGAGTTGATCACGGCGTCGACCACGGTCGGCGCGCCGCCGCGGGCGACGACCGTGACGGAGGGGTCGATGATGATCGTCTCCGACGCCCCCTGGACCAGCACCGAGTTGCCGGACGGGTAGGCGCCACGATCGTGGCCGGCGAGCACGCTGACCGAGTCGGTCAGGCGGATCTGCTGCTCGCCCCAGTCGACGACGCCGGCGCCCGGCTGCTCCGTCATGGCTTGCTCACCACCGGCTCACCGCCTGGCCAGCCACCGGCTGACTGCTGGCCAAGTGCCGGCTCATCGGTCGATCACGAGGGCTGACGGTAGCCGGCGGCCCGCCCGTGAGGCGAGCCACGGCCCGCCCGGACCAGCCGCGAAGTGGGTGTCGGATGGGGCGGTGCCGCAGGGTGTCGCTGGCGTGCCGACGTGCGACACTGGTCCGATGGCCGATCCCGTCAGCGAGTTGACCTGGTACGACCTGCCGGACCTCCGCCGGCCCCTCCTCCTGGTCGCCTTCGAGGGACTGTTCGACGCCGCCGAGGCGGCCACCGGGGCACTGGAGTGGATCCGGGAGCGGGCCGACGCCTCGTCGATCGCCATGATCGACCCCGAGCGCTACTACAACTTCCAGGAGGCGCGGCCGACGGTCCGCATCGACGGCGACGGTTCGCGGGTGATCGACTGGCCATCGCCCGAGATCTGGTCGGTCCCGACCGAGTCGGCCCGTGACCTGGTGGTCATGACCGGCACCGAGCCCCACCTCCGCTGGCCGTCGTTCGCCGACCACGTGCTCGAGGTGGCCAGACGGGCCGGCTGTGAGATGGTCGTGACCGTTGGCGCCTTCATCGGCATGGTGCCCCACACCCGGCCCTTCAGCGTGACCGGCAGCGCGGTCCACCCCGACCTGGCCCGCCGGCTCAACCTGTCGCGGCCCACCTACCAGGGCCCGACCGGCGTGGTCGGAGTCATCAACTCCCGGCTGGAGCAGTCGGACTTCCCGGTCATCTCGCTCCGGGTCGAAGTGCCCCACTACGTTCCCGGGCCGCCGAACCCGAAGGCGACGCAGGCCCTGCTGCGGCGCCTTGAGCAGACCACCGGGGTCCAGACCGGGTACGAGGAGCTCGACGCCGAGGTCAGCGACTGGGTCGACCGGGTCGACCGGGCGGTGGCGGCCGACGACGAGAGCCGCGACTACGTGAACCGGCTCGAGCGCCAGGTCGACTCCAACGAGGAGCTGCTGCCGACCGGCGACGACCTGGCCGCCGAGCTGGAGGCATTCCTGCGGGACCAGCAGTCGATACGAGACGAGGTCGAGGCCGACGGGACCGGTGCCGCCGGCGCCGAGGACGCCGCACCGGCCGACGTCGTCGACGACGAGGGCGACGAGGACGGCGACCGGGGCGAGGTCGACGCCGAGCCAGACGACGGCAGCTGATCCCGGCCCGGCCGGCGCCGATCGGTCAGCGGCCGCTCAGGCCGTGACGCCGACGCCGACGAGGGCGACGCCGGCTACGAGGATCCAGGCCAGCAGCCCGAAGGCGACCGGCCGCAGGCCGAGGCGCCGCAGCCGGTCCAGGTCGATCCCGGCCCCGAGGCCGACGAGCGCCGCAGTCAGCAGCCACCGCTCGACCTCCCGGGCAACGCCCAGGACCTCGCCGGGCACCAGCCCGGTCGACCGGACAACGACCATGGCCAGGAAGCCGACCACGAACAGGGGCAGGGCCTTGCGGGCTGCGGCCAGGATCCCCCCGGCGGCCGCCCCGTCGTCGCCGGCACCAGCCGTGTGTCGGGCCCTCCTGGCCTTGCGGACGTTGACCGCGATCACGACCGGCACCAGCAGCGCCACCCGGGACAGCTTCACGGCAACGGCAACCGTCACCACCGATGGTCCGACGGCCGCCGCCGTGGCCACCACCTGGGCGACGTCGTGCACGCTGGCCCCGGACAGCAGTCCGAACTGGTTGTCGTCGAGCCCGATCACGGCGGCGAGGATCGGCAGGCTGAGCATCGCCGCACTGCCGTAGAGGGTGACGAGGCCCATGGCCGCCGCCACCTCCTCGTCGTCGGCGTCGGTTCCGTCTCGCACCGCGGCGATGGCGGACACGCCACAGATGGCATAGCCGGTGGCCACCAGCAGGCTCAGCTCGGACGAGAGCCCGAGCCGACGGCCGATCAGCTGCACGCCGACGAGGGTGGCGGCCACCGTCGCTGCCACCACCAGCAGCCCGTCGACGCCGATCATCCCGAGGTCGGCGAACGACAGGCGCAGCCCGAGCAGGACCACCCCGATCCGGAGCAGTCGTTTGGCCGAGAAGGCCAGCCCGGGTGCGGTCCGGTGGTCGACCAGCCCGATGCGGCCGATGACGAGGCCGATGGCCACGGCCAGGATGGGGGCCGAGACGATCGGGAGCAGGCCGCCAGCGACGAACGCGGCGGCGGCGCCGGCAACGGCGACGGCGACACCGGGGACCAGGCCGGCGACCGGGCCGTCGCCGAACGGTCCCGGCCGCCCGATGGGTGCGGGGCGGGGGAGCGGGGTCGGCTGACCGGGACGAGTGGCCGTCATCCCCGCCAGGATGAGGCCTGGCCGACGATCCCGGTAGGGGGTCACGCCCGCGACCCCTAGAGTCCCTGCCTATGGCCCTCCCCCCGACGACGCCGGAGCTGGTGTCGCTCGACCTGTTCGTCTCGGTGGTCGAGCTCGGCAGCCTGTCGAAGGCCGCCACCGCCCACCAGCTGGCCCAGCCGAGCGTCAGCGCCCGCATCCGGAGCCTGGAGCAGCAGCTCGGGGTCAAGCTGCTCGAGCGGACGCCGACGGGTTCGGTCCCGACCGAGACCGGGGCCCTCGTCGCCGGCTGGGCCGAGAACGTGCTTCGGGCGGCCAGCGAGCTCAACGCCGGCGTTGCCGCGCTGAAGGCCAGGCGGGCGACCCCGCTCCGGGTGGTGGCCAGCTACACCATCGCCGAGTACCTCCTGCCCCGGCTGCTCGAGCAGTTCCTCCGCAACCGGCCGGCGGCCACGATCCGCCTCGACGTCGCCAACAGTTCAGCGGTGCTGGCCGCGCTGAAGGAGGGGCGGGCCGACCTCGGGTTCATCGAGTCGCCGGCCCCGACGCCGACGATGCGTGAACAGGTGCTGATGATCGACGAGCTCATTCCGGTCGTCGGCGTCGGTCATCCGTTGGCCGACGCCGGGCCCGTGCCGATCGAAGACTTCGCGGCCACGCCACTCACCATGCGGGAGCCCGGTTCGGGGACCAGGGAGTCGTTGGAGGCGGCGCTCGTCGAACGGGGCTTCGACCCGCCGCCATCGGCGCTGGAGCTCGGTTCGACCGCCGCCATCCGGGCCGCCGTGATCGGCGGCGGCGCCCCGGCGGTGCTCAGCAGTCTGGCGCTGGCCGCCGATCTCGACGCCGGCAGCCTCTTCCGGGTCGACGTGACCGGCCTGCGGATCGAGCGCCGGCTACGGGCGGTGTGGCCGGGCGCCGCCGAGCCGTCGCCGCTCGCCGTCGCCCTCCTCGACCATCTCCGCCTGCCGGACGGGCAGGGGCCGGGGGGCGTTGGCCGCTAGAGGACGTCGATGGCCTGCTGTCGGAGCCAGTGGTCGGCCAGGACCAGCAGCATCATCGCCTCGACCAACGGCACCGCCCGAGGCAGGACACAGGGGTCGTGACGGCCGCGGGCCGCCAGCTCGACGGCGTCGCCGGCGACGTCGACCGTCTTCTGGGCGGAGGCGATCGTCGCCGTGGGTTTGAACGCAACCCGGCAGACCACGTCGGCCCCGTTGGAGATCCCGCCCTGGACGCCGCCGGAGTGGTTGGTGACGGTCCGGGGGCCGTCCGGACCGGGCTCGAAGGGGTCGTTGTGGGTCAGGCCGGTCATCCTGGTACCGGCGAAGCCGCTACCGACCTCGAATCCCTTGGCCGCCGGGAGCGACAGCATGCCCTTGGCCAGGTCGGCGTCGAGCTTGTCGAAGACCGGCTCGCCCAGCCCCGCCGGCATCCCCCGGGCGACGACCGTGACGACGCCGCCGAGCGAATCGCCGTCTCGCCTCGCCTGCTCGATGGCGGTGGTCATCGCCGCCGCGGCGCCTGGCTCGGGGCAGCGGGTCGGGTCACCCTCGACGTCGGCCAGCGTCACCGTTGCCGGGTCGAGGTCGGCGTCGATGTCGGCGACGGAGCTGACCCAGCCGAGCACCTCGATGCCGGCGGCCTCGTGCAGCAGCCGACGAGCGACGGCACCGGCGGCCACCCGACCGATCGTCTCGCGGGCCGATGCCCGGCCGCCGCCCCGATGGTCCCGGACCCCGTACTTCGCCCGGTAGGTGAAGTCGGCATGGCTCGGGCGGTAGACGTCGCGGAGGTGGTCGTAGGCGCCGGGCTTCTGGTCCCGGTTGGTGACCACCATCGCCATCGGCGTGCCGGTGGTGACGCCGTCGTGGACCCCGGAGAGGATCTCCACCCGGTCGGCCTCGTCTCGCTGCGTGACCAGTCGGCTCTGGCCCGGTCGGCGACGGTCGAGGTCGTGCTGGATCGTGTCGACGTCGATGGGGAGCCGTGGTGGGCAGCCGTCGAGCACGACGCCGACGGCGGGGCCGTGTGACTCGCCGAACGTCGACAGGCGGAAGAGCTGACCGAAGGAACTGGACACCGGCATCCAGGGTAGAGGCCGGTCGGGC
>JBCCVL010000107.1:0-22000 GCA_039195375.1 Actinomycetota bacterium | reverse complement strand
GCGACCTTGATGCCCTCCTGGCGAACCGTGACGTCGATGACGATCTGCTGGGAGGCGCCGTCGAGGACGGCCGGTTGCAGCACCGCGGTCTCACCGGCTTCGACACAGACGGCTCGGTTGAGCCATGCGTCTCCGGTCTCGGTCCAGCGCTGGTCGGTCGGGGCGACGTGGGTGAGCACGTGGCAGCCGGGGTCGACGGCGAAGGCCGCAGCGCCGGCGCCGTCGGTCCTTGCCGTCGAGCGGTAGGCGCCGCGTCCGCCGGCTCCGTCGGCGGCGAAGAGGTCGATCGCCACGTCGGCCACCGGCTGGCCGTTCTGGACGACGCCGGTGCGGATGGTGGCCGCCCGGGCCGGCGCGATGACGGCGTCGAGATCGTCCACGCTCGCTCCCGCTGCGACGCAGGCACCCCGATTCAGCCACTCGGATCCCGAGGCGACGAACGTCCGCCCGTCGCCGACATAGGTCAGGACGTAGCAGCCGGGGTCGACCTCGAAGCGGAAGCGCCCGGCCTGGCCGTCGTCGCCGGTCTCCGTGCTGGCCAGGAACCGGTCGCGCCCGCCGTCGGCACCGGCGATGAACAGGTCGACGCCGATCCCGTCGACCGGCTGCCCGCCCAGGGTCACGACGCCGGACAGGGACGATGCACTCCCGCCTCGGAGGGCGCCGTCGATGCCGTCGCCGGACTCACCGTCGCCGAGACAGAGACCGGTGGTCGACCACGGGCTGCCATTGATGAAGCGCCGCCCGGTCGGGGCAATGAACGTGACCGCGTAGCAGCCGGGGTCGACGATGAAGGCGTAGGTCCCGGCGGCGTCGGTCGATGTCGACCGCAGCCAGGTCCCTCGATTGCCGTCGACATCAGCGGTGAAGAGGTCGACCGTGACGCCCTCCACCGGTCCTGACGGGTCGGTGACCGCGCCCGAAAGGGAGGCGCCGCCGCCCTGGGCCGCCGCCGGGCCGGTCGTCTCGAGCCCGGCGACTGCGGCGAACAGCAGCAACGGCGCGACCAGAGTGATCCACAGGAGCCGAGAACGCTGGCCCAACCGCCGCCTGGTTTGGATCGCCACCTCCCGACAGACGCTAGCGGCGGTCCGTTCGGGTCGTGGAGAGTCGTTTCGCCCGGCCTTGCCGGATGTCGTTTCGCCCGGCGCCGTCCGGCGGCCTCAGCCGGTGGCGGCCGGCATCCAGCCAGGGCGGCGGGACTCGAAGGCGTCGATCGAGGTCTCGTGGCGGAGGCTGAGCCCGATGTCGTCGAGGCCCTGCAGGAAGCGCTCCTGGGTGGCGTCGTCGAGCGGGAACGGTTCCGACAGTCCGATCGCCGGCACCTCGAGCAGGCGCTTCTCGACGTCGACGATGATCTCGAGTGACGGGTCGGCCTCGACGGCGTCGAGCAGCTGACGCCCGACCTCGGGTGACACGACGACCGGCACGAGTCCGTTCTTGGTCGAGTTGTTGCGGAAGATGTCGCCGAAGCGGGGTGAGATCACCGCCTGGAAGCCCGACTGCTGGATCGCCCAGACCGCGTGCTCCCTGGACGAGCCGACCCCGAAGTTCGGCCCGGCGATGATCAGGTTGGCGCCGGCGAAGCGCTCGTCGTTCATCACGAAGGCGGGATCGTCGCGCCACTCGGAGAACAGGCCCTTCTCGAACCCGGTCCGCTCGACCTGCTTGAGCCAGTCGGACGGGATGATCTGGTCGGTGTCGACGTCCGACCGGTCGAGCGGAACGGCCCGACCCTGCACGATTCTCACGGCTTCCATCAGCGAGTCTCCTTCGGTCCGATCACACCAGGTCAGCCGGGGCGGCGAAGCGACCGGCGATGGCGGTGGCGGCGGCAACGCCGGGAGCCACCAGGTGGGTCCGTCCGCCCCGGCCCTGCCGACCCTCGAAGTTGCGATTGCTGGTGGACGCCGAGCGCTCACCCGGCGACAGCTTGTCCGGGTTCATGGCCAGGCACATCGAGCAACCGGGCTCCCGCCAATCGAAACCGGCGTCGCGGAAGATCGTGTCGAGCCCCTCGGCCTCGGCCTGGGCCTTGACCGCGAACGAGCCAGGCACCACCAGGGTCCTGACCCCGTTGGCCACCTTGCGACCCTTGGCCACGTCAGCCGCTGCCCGGAGGTCCTCGATGCGGGAATTGGTGCACGATCCGATGAAGACCGTGTCGACGGCGACGTCACGCATCGGGGTGCCCGGCGTCAGGTCCATGTAGTCGAGGGCCCGGGCGGCAGCGTCCCGCTCGGACTCGGCGTCGAACCCATCGGGGTCGGGGACCATGGCATCGAGTGCCGTCACCTGACCCGGGTTGGTCCCCCAGGTGACCTGTGGCCCGATCGTGGCGGCGTCGATCGTGATCTCGGTGTCGAACGAGGCGCCGGGGTCGGTCGGCAGCGCCCGCCAGGCGTCGAGTGCCTGCTCCCAGGCGGCGCCACTCGGGGCGTGCTCGCGGCCCTCCAGGTAGGCGAAGGTGATGTCGTCCGGGGCGATCAGGCCGGCCTTGGCTCCGGCCTCGATCGACATGTTGCAGACCGTCATCCGGCCCTCCATCGACATCGCCTCGAACACCGAACCCCGGTACTCGATGATGTGACCGATCCCACCGCCGGTGCCGATGCGGCCGATGATGGCCAGGATCACGTCCTTGGCGGTCGCCCCGTCGGCCAACGTGCCGTCGACCGTGATCGACATCGACCGTGGCCGCATCTGTGGAAGCGTCTGGGTGGCGAGCACGTGCTCGACCTCGCTCGTTCCGATGCCGAAGGCGATCGCCCCGAAGGCACCGTGGGTGGCGGTGTGGGAGTCGCCGCACACGACGGTCATGCCGGGTTGGGTCAGCCCCTGCTCGGGTCCGATCACATGCACGATGCCCTGCCCGGCCGAGCCCATCTCGTGGTTGACGATGCCGAACTCGGCGGTGTTGGCCCGCAGGGTCTCGATCTGCTTGGCCGAGATCGGGTCCTCGATCGGCTTGTCGATGCCCTCGGTCGGGACGTTGTGGTCCTCGGTGGCCACCGTGAGATCGGGGCGGCGCACCTTGCGGCCGGCGAGGCGGAGCCCGTCGAAGGCCTGGGGTGAGGTGACCTCGTGCACGAGGTGGAGGTCGATGTAGAGCAGGTCGGGCTCGCCGTCGGAACCGGCCGCCACCACATGGCTCTCCCAGACCTTGTCAGCCAGCGTCTTGGGTGCGCTCATCGGTGGGCTCCTTCGGCCTGGATGCTGCGGTCAGCCGGCGTCTTCGGTGCGCTCATCGGTGGGCTCCTTCGGCCTGGACGCTGCGGTCAGCCAGCGTCTTCGGTGCGCTCATCGTTCGTCTCTCTCCCTCGGTCCCGACTCAGACGTCGATGTCGTCGACCGTGACGTTCAGCGGACCGTTCGGGGCCTCGAACGTCACGGTGTCACCCTTGGCCGCCCCCATCAGGGCCTGGCCGAGCGGCGAGCCAGGCGACATGACGGCCACATCGTCGCGGCGCTCCTCGATCGAGCCGATCAGATACCGCTCGGGCTCGTCGTCGCCCTCGTACCGGATGGCGACGACGCAGCCGGCCTGCACGGTCAGGTCGCCGCTGATGGCCTCGATGTCGACGATCTCGGCGTTCTCGATGATGGCGGCCAGGTGGGCGATGCGGCCCTCCATCTTGCCCTGCTCCTCTTTCGCTGCGTGGTAGTCGCCGTTCTCGGACAGGTCGCCGAGCTCACGAGCGGCCTCGATCTTCTTGGCGATCTCGATCCGGCCCCGGGTGGTCAGGTCGTCGTGCTCGGTCTGCAGGCGGTCGAACGCCTCCCGCGACAGCTTCTGGGTCTCGGACATCCGGAACATGGTAGTGGGGGACCGGGCGTCTACTGCCCGGCGATCGCCCTCGCCGATGGGGGACGACGACGCTCGCCGAGGCGACCGTCCGGCCTCAGCGACGCTCGCCGGCGGCTGGCACGATCAGGGCCAGGAGCCCGCCGAGCCCGTACCCGAGGAGGTGGATCGGCTCCTCCAACCGGCTCCGGATCAACGACTGCTCGTAGGCCCGGTAGTCGTCGATGCGTCCGTAGACACTGACCAGGTCCCCGTGGGTCAGCGCCAGCAACACGGCCAGGACGACAACGAGATACGTCATCACGGTCACGATCGACTTGTGGGTCGGGTGGGCATGGCTGAACAGCCGGACGGCGATGGCGACGACCAGTGCAACCGCGACCGGCGCAAACGGTCCGCCGTACAGCTCGATGCGGTCGGCGGTGTACCAGGCCACCCCGGCGACGAACCCGGAGGCGGCGGCGACGGCGTTGGCCACGAACCCGCCCTCCCGCCGGACCGGCACCGCAGCCAGGCCGCTCCGCCCCCGCCAGACGGGACGACCGTCGACCGGGGTCGGGGCCAGGCGCTCGGCCTCGACCCAGCCGGTCGGGACGTCGGCCACCGTGACCTGACGGTTCGGATCGAGGTTCGTGGTTGACGGTCGGCCCACCGGGTCGGGCGCGGCCGCCGGTCGGCGGTGATCGGTCATGGCGTTGCGCAGAGGCCTCCTCTGGCCCGTGTCTTCGGCCGATCGGGCTAGGGCCTTGAGCCGCACCGGTCATGGGGGCGCCGGCGGAGGCAACGGGACACGGGCCGCACCCGATCCTCGCTAGCCTCGTGGTCGAGCAACGGAAGGGGTGCGCCACCATGAGCGAGAGCAGTTCGGACCGGCTTCGGGTCGCCGTCGTCGGCGGCGACGGGATCGGTCCCGAGGTCATCGAGCAGGGCCTGCGGGTCATCGACGCCGCCGGGGTGTCGCTCGACACCGAGCACTACGACCTCGGCGGCGCCCGCTACCTGCGCGACGGCACGATCCTGCCGGACGAGGTGCTCGACGAGTGGCGGGGCTTCGACGCCATCTATCTGGGCGCGGTCGGTGCCCCGGAGGTGCCGCCCGGTGTCATCGAGCGTGGCCTCCTGTTGAAGATGCGGTTCGAGCTCGACCTCTACGTGAACCAGCGACCGTTCAAGCTGGCCGCCGCCAACGGCGGCTCATCGAGCGAGGCCGATGGCCGGCCGGGCCACGACTTCGTCGTCATCCGGGAGAACACCGAGGGCACCTACGCCGGCGAGGGCGGCTTCCTGCGGAAGGGCACGCCCAACGAGATCGCGACCCAGGGGTCGGTCAACACCCGCATGGGGGCCGAGCGCTGCATCCGCTACGCCTACGACCTGGCCACCCGCCGCAACGATCACCTCACCCTGGTCCACAAGACCAACGTGCTGACGTTCTCCGGTGACCTCTGGGATCGGGCGTTCGCCGAGGTCGGCGCGGAGTACCCCGGTGTCGACACGGCCTACAACCACGTCGATGCGGCCTGCATCTACTTCGTGCAGGACCCCCAGCGCTACGACGTGATCGTGACCGACAACCTCTTCGGCGACATCCTCACCGACCTCGGTGGCGCCGTCTCGGGCGGTATCGGGCTGGCCTCGTCGGCCAACCTCAACCCCGATCGGACCGGTCCCTCCATGTTCGAGCCGGTCCACGGCTCCGCCCCCGACATCGCCGGCCAGAACAAGGCCAACCCGATCGCCGCCATCCTGTCCGGCGCCCTGATGCTCGACTTCCTCGGCGAGGGCGACGCCGCCCGCCGCATCGAAGCCGCCTGCGACGCCTGCGCCGAGCTCGATGGCTCGACGGTCGAGGTGGCCGACGCCGTCATGGCCAAGTTGTAGTCCGATGGGTGAGACCGCAGACGCCGGAACGGCGCACGACGAGGCGACCGCCCCCGGTCGCCGCCCCGTCGAGCGCGACCCGGCGTGGCCGGCTGCGGTCGAGATCTTCGACACGACCCTGCGCGACGGATCCCAGTTCGAGGGGATCGCCCTCACCGCCGACGACAAACTCAAGATCGCCACCCTGCTCGATCAGCTCGGCGTCCACTGGATCGAGGGCGGCTGGCCGGGGGCCAACCCCCGAGACGACGAGTTCTTTCGCCGGGCCGCGGCCGGCGAGCTCCACCTGACCACGTCGACCCTGGTCGCCTTCGGCTCGACCAGGCGTCCACAAGGCAAGGTCGACGTCGACCAGACCCTGGCCAACCTGCTGGCGGCCGAGACCTCGACGGTCTGCATCGTGGCCAAGTCGTGGGACTACCACGTGACCGAGGCGTTACGGACCACGCTCGACGAGGGCGTGGCCATGATCGCCGATTCGGTCGCCCACCTGGCGGGGGAGGGACGCCGGGTCTTCGTCGACTTCGAGCACTTCTTCGACGGTTACAAGTACAACCCCGAGTTTGCGCTGCGGGCGGTCGAGGCGGCGGCGGTCAACGGGGCCGAGGCGCTCGTGCTGTGTGACACCAACGGCGGGTCGCTACCCCACGAGGTCGAGTCGGCCACAGCGGCGGTCGTCGGCCACTTCCCCGAGCTGGTCGTCGGGATGCACACCCAGAACGACACCGGTTGCGCGGTGGCCAACGCCATCGCCGGGGTCCGGGCCGGGTCTCGTCACGTCCAGGGCACGATCAACGGCTACGGCGAGCGGACCGGCAACTGCGACCTGACCACGTTCGTTCCGAACCTCACGTTGAAGATGGGGATCGAGACGCTGCCACCCGGCCGGATGGAACAGCTGACCACGATCTCCAACCACGTGGCCGAGCTCGTCAACCTGCCGCCGATGGCCTCCCAGCCCTACGTCGGCAAGTCGGCCTTCGCCCACAAGGCCGGGCTGCACACCTCCGCCATCGCCCGCCGGCCAGACGCCTACGAGCACGTCGACCCGACCGCGGTCGGCAACGGCACCCGGTTCCTGGTGTCCGACCTGTCCGGTCGGGCCACGATCGAGCTGAAGGCCAAGGAACTCGGGCTCCACCTCGATGGCGGTCTGCTTCGTTCGATCCTCGACGAGCTCAAGGAGCTGGAACACGCCGGCTACCACTTCGAGGCCGCCGACGCCTCGCTCGAGCTGCTGATGCGCCGGGCCGCCGGTTGGAGCAACCGCTACTTCTCCCTGGAGTCGTTCCGGGTGATGGTCGAACACCGGCCGGGCGAGAAGATGGCGCTGGCCCAGAACCCGCTCGGTCACTACGACGGCGTCGAGACCGAGGCCACGATCAAGATCCGCTTCGGCTCGGGGGCCGGCGCCGGTCCCGTCGACGGTGATGGTGGCGAGCGGATCGTGGCGACCGGTGAGGGCAACGGCCCGGTCAACGCCCTTGACGCCGCCTTCCGCCGGGCCGCCGGCGACCGGTTCCCGGCCCTGTCGACGGTGCAGCTCACCGACTACAAGGTCCGGATCATCGACCCGGGGGCCGGCACCGGGGCCGTCACCCGGGTCCTGATCGACGCCAGCAACGGTGAGCGCTCGTGGAGCACGATCGGGGTCAGCCAGAACATCATCGAGGCGTCGTGGCAGGCGCTGTCCGACTCGATCGTCTACGCCCTCCTCCAGGCCGAGCGGCACTAGACTCGCGGCGTGGCCGCCCCCGACTACGTCCCCATCGACCCGACCCAGCAGGTGCGGGGCTACTCGTCGCCACCTCGTCGCCCCGACCCGTGGCTCGGTGACCGGCCGGGCGAGATCGGTGGACCCCAGCCGACCGGCCGGGCTCTCGGCACCGCCGGTCCGGATCAGGGCTACGCGTACAAGCTGGTCCACCTGTTCGACGAGCAGCTCAGCCTGGGTGCCGTGCACCGCGAGGACGCGGTGGCGGGCTGCGTGGCGATCGCCATGAAACGCTCGGCGCTCTTCGGTCGGGCACCCGTTGTCCACGACCTGCGGGCGGCGTTCACGGTCTACGGCTTCCTCGACCCCGATCCGCCGGCGGAGCTGGTCGAGGTCCGTGAGGAGCTGTTCGCCGAGGTGGCCAGCGGGCACCACTACTTCGAGCGACGGAACGTGGTCGACCGGGTCGACGCCGACTGGCTCCGCAAGCCCCACGACAAGATCGCCATCCAGTACCAGGCCGACTGGACCGAGCTCTTCGTCGAGTAGCTGTCCAGTCGGCCAGCCGACATGGACCGAACTCTTCGTCGAGTAGCTGTCCAGTCGGCCAGCCGACATGGACCGAGCTCTTCGTCGAGTAGCTGTCCAGTCGGCCAGCCGACATGGACCGAGCTCTTCGTCGAGTAACTGCTCGGCGTAGGGCGACGACCCCACGTAACCCCGCCGTCGGGTATCCAGCCAGTAACGTTGACGATGTGACCGTTCGCGTTCGCTTCTCACCGGCTCCGACGGGCTATCTGCACGTCGGCAGCGCCCGGTCGGCCCTGTTCAACTGGATGTACGCCCGCAAGACCGACGGTGCGTTCATCCTCCGCATCGAGGACACCGACGCCGATCGCAGCCAGCCCGAGCTCGTCGAGGCCATCCGGGAGTCGCTCCAGTGGCTCGGCGTCGACTGGGACGAGGAGTACCGCCAGTCCGACCGGTTCGACCGGTACCGGGAGGCGGTCGAGAAACTCGTGGCCGACGGTTGCGCCTACTACTGCGACAACACTCCCGAGGAGATCAAGGCCCGGGTCGGCGAGCACGGTGGCTACGACGGCTACTCGAGGGACCGTGGTCTCGGCCCCGGCGAGGGCAGGGTTGTCCGTTTCCGGACGCCGGACGACGGCACCACGTCCTGGGACGACGTGATCCGGGGGCGGGTCGAGTTCGACAATGCCGACATGGACGACTTCGTGATCGTGCGGTCGTCCGGCGTGCCGATGTTCCACGTTGCCAACGCCTACGACGACCTCGACATGGGCATCACCCACGTCGTCCGCGGCGAGGACCTGGTCAACGCCACCCCCCGGGTGCTGTTGTTGCGCGAGGCCATGGGGGCAACGGAGCATCCGATCTACGCCCACCTGCCCCTGATCGTCAACGAGCAGCGAAAGAAGCTGTCGAAGCGCCGTGACGACGTCGCCGTCGGCGACTATCGGGACCGCGGGTACCTGCCCGACGCCTTCCGCAACTATCTGCTGACCCTCGGCTGGGGCCCGAAGGACGACGTTGAGATCCGGCCGATCGACGAGCTGGTCGAGCGGTTCGAGCTCGCCGACATCAACAAGGCGCCGGCGTTCTTCGACGTCAAGAAGCTCGACCACTTCAACGGCGAGTACATCCGCATGCTCGACCTCGACGCCTTCGTCGAGCAGTCGGCGCCGTTCGCCACCGGGCCGGACGGCACCCCGGTCGACGCCGACCTCTACCGTGCGCTGGCCCCCGGTGTGCAGGAGCGGGTCAAGCGCTACGACGAGGTCGCCGGCCTGTTGGACTGGGTCGTCGGGCCGCCGCCCGAGACGCCGGGCAAGGAGTGGCGCAAGGTCATGAACAAGGACCTCGTGCCCGAGGTCCTCGACGCGGTGGCCGAGCGGTTGGTGGACGGGCCGTGGACGCCCGCGCACCTGGAGTCGGTGGTGATGGGGGTCGGCGACGAGCTCGGCACCCGCTCCCAGCTGCCGGTGCGGATGGCCGTGACCGGTCGCCGAGCCGGCCTGCCCCTGTTCGAGCCGATGGCGGCCCTCGACCGTGACGAGGTGCTGCGCCGGCTCCGGGACGCCCGTGGTCGACTGTGATGAGGCGGAGCGGGAGGAGGCGGCCGTCGAGCGGCCGCCCCGGCGCCGGTTGGTGACCCGGGGCCGGATCGCCCTGGCGGTCGCTGGTCTGCTGGCGGCCTACTACCTGTTCAACCTGGCCGACGTGGTCCTCGGCTCGACCGCCGACTACGAGGGCTCGGCCCCGGCAGCGGTGGTCATGGGAGCGGCCCAGTACAACGGCTCGCCGTCGGCGGCGCTGCAGGGTCGGCTCGACCGGGCGGCCGAGCTGTATCTCGACGGGAGGGTCGATCTCGTCGTCGTGACCGGCGGCGGTCAGGAGGCCGACATCACCACCGAGGCCAAGACCGGCTACGACTACCTGCGACAGACCGCGGGCATGCCGGACGAGGATCTCCGCCTCGAGGTGGACGGCGCCTCGACCTACCAGTCGCTCGCTGCCGTCGCCCGCTTCCTGGCCGCCGAGGACATCGACGAGATCATCCTCGTCACCGATCCGTATCATGCGCGACGCTCGCAGCTGATCGCCGGCGAGGTCGGCCTCGACGCCGAGCTGGTCTCGACCGACGCCGGCCTCGGGGTGACCCGGCTCGTCCGGGAGTCGGTGGCCACGTCGGTCGGCCGCATCCTCGGCTTCCGTCGGGTCGACGCCTACCTCGACGTGTAGCGCTGGTGCCGACCGGGCGACCGCTCCGGCACCGCCGTATGGCGATGCAGCGTCATGCGGTGTGCCAGGATGGCCGCATGAACATCGTTGCGTGGATCGTCGGGCTCCTCCTCGCCGGTGGCTTCTTCGCCGCCGGAGGGGCCAAGGTCAGGAGCCTGGAGCCGATGGTGGCCTCGAGGGATCGCCTCGGGGTCAGCCCGGGTCTGTTCACCGCCATCGGCGGCCTCGAGATCCTTGGTGCCGTCGGGCTGATCATCGGTCTCACCGGTGACGGGAACGTCGAGTGGATCGGGACCCTCGCTGCGCTCGGGCTGATCATCGTGACGGCCGGCGCCATCGTCTACCACCGGCGGGCCGCCGACCCGCCGCAGGAGAGCGTGCCGGCGGTGGCCATGCTGGTGCTGTCGGTGCTCTACATCGTCCTGCTGGCCGTGCGCTGATGGGATCGTCGCGCTCGGCCGTTCCCGCTCGACCAGGCGGCGGAATCTGGTGGTCGATCCGGGGGTGGCGCCGATAGTCTGGTCACGTCCTTCGGGGATGGTGTAATTGGCAACACAACTGGTTCTGGTCCAGTCATTGGGGGTTCAAGTCCTCCTCCCCGAGCTCGGTGCTCCCGGCGGCACCTCGACCCGACGGCGTCTCACGACGGAACGATCGGGGAAAGGCGCTACCATGCGAGCTTCGTCTGCCCCGTTCGTCTAGCGGCCTAGGACGCCGGCTTCTCATGCCGGTAGCACGGGTTCAAATCCCGTACGGGGTGCCACAACCACACAGACACCGAAACCCCGCTCCGGCAGCGGGGTTTTTGGTTCCCAGGCTGTCCGGCCCTCATGGTCGACCTCCTGGCGGTCGAGGCCCTCGATGACAGCGGCCGTTGATGCGGGCGATTGCGCTGTGGCTGGCAAGATGCCGTTGTGTCATCTCCACGCTCGTTGCGGATCGATATCCATACACATCGACGTCGGGGTCGAGGGATTCCGGTCAACGGCGTGAGGGTGCCGACGTGCTCCCGCTGACGTCGGAGCAGGGTGTCGTGTTGAGCGGCTTGAGCTCGGCGTCGCCAGGCCCAGCCGGTGTTGCGACCCGAGCCATCCGGCCATCGTCGTCGCACCACACGCTGGTGTGGGCGGACAGTGGCTCCGCTCGTGTGAGTTGCGGGCAGCATGTCCTGGTCGTCAGTCTCCCCCAGGCGGTGTGGGTTCCTGGCGGGCTGGACTTCGTGGCCATCAGCTCCGGTCGGTTGCGGTCGGCTCGATTCCTCGCCTCGTCGTGTCCGCCGGCGTGGGCGTCCTTGGTGTCGCTGGTGTTGGACGCGATGGTTGCCCCCAACCTCGTTTACCTGGCCCGGCGACCCGTGCGGCCGTGGGCTGGGGCGGTGCTCTCGGGCGTGGTCGAACAGATCGATGTTGCGATTCACGATGGGCTCAACCCGCTCGGTCTGCCGCTTCCGGCCAGCGCCGGAGCACGTTCGGTTGCCCAGGCGATCATCAGCGACCCCGCCAGTCGGTGCAGTGTCGGCGACCTGGCGGGTCGCTTCGGGTTGAGCGAGCGGAGCCTGCAACGCCACTTCACCAACGAGACGGGTCTGCCGGTTTCGGAATGGCAGCGACTCCTCAGACTTCGCAAAGCACTCGGACTGTTGGCCGCTGGCACGACGGTGGAGGTGACGGCTCGAAGCTGTGGCTTCACGTCGCCCGATGCGTTGGGCCGGCTGTTCAAGTCCTATCTGGGGATGAGCCCGTCGAGGTTTCTCGAGTCGACTCGGTGCGAGTCGGACCCGAAGCGGAATTGGCGTCATCTGCCGGGTACTTGGCGGCAAACGACGGATGGTCTGACGAACCCGTCTCTAGGGTCTGCTTACCAACTCCTGGAAGGCAGGCACGACATGAAGCTGTCGACTCGTTCCCTTGCGCTTGTCGTTGCTGCGATGCTGCTCGGTGCGGCGTGCGGCGACGACTCCGACGCTGAAGCCGGCGAAGCGACGGTGCAGGCGGGTGATGGTGCGAGCTCGGGCGACGAGACGAGCGAAACGCCGGTGTCGGGCGATGGCAATGAATCGAGCCAGGCAACGAGGACGGTGATCGACGCCATCGGCAACGAGGTCGAGGTGCCGACAGCGCCTCTGCGGGTCGCTTCGATGGATCTCTACACCACGACTCGCCTGCTGGAACTCGGCGTCCATCCCGTGGTTTCCGGCGTTCCGGATCCGGAGTGGGAACTCAGCCAGGAGCACATCGATGCGTGGGCCGCAATGGGCTTCGACGGCACCTTGCTCGAGCATGAGACCCTGCCATACGGCGGCGAGTACAACATCGAGGCGATCGCTGCGGTCGGGCCCGATCTCATCGTCGGTCAACCTGCGTTCATCGAACCCGTCATCGAGCAGCTTGCCGGGATCGCTCCCGTCGTTCAGTGGGACTCGGGGGTCCTACCGATCGCAGAGCAGATCGACGTCGTCGCCCGCCTCGTCGGCGCAGAGCAGCGGGCTGGGGAAATCACGGCCGCCTTCAACGAACGATTGGCCGCCATCGCTGACGGCATCGAGATCGAGTCGATTGCGCTGGTCGACAACAATGTGTACGACGGCAGTTTCTACATCTACGGTCAGGGCGGAGGGATCACCAGCGACTGGTCGGAACGGCTTGGCGTCGACGTCGTGGCCCCGCCGAACGTCGAACTGGACGCCACGGGCGGCGCGTACATCTCCACCGAGAACGTCCCGTCCCTCGATCGTGCGGAAGCCGTCGTCATCTTCGGCGAACCGCTGATCGGCGATCCCCTGCGCGACAACAGCCTGTTCCTCCTCCTCGAGTCCGTTGAATCGGATCGGCTCTGCGATGCGGGCAACTTCAACCTCGCGGTCGGACTCCACAGCCTCGAGGACTATGCAGCTCAGCTCGAAGAGGTCGCCGGCTGCCTACGCAGCCTCAACGTCGGGTGAGCCTCGCAGCCCGACCGATCGCCGACTGACGATCCGAGCAGAGAGCAGCGCTCCGGCACCTCGACCCCGCTTGGCCATCCGGGTCTGGAAGGGTTCGCTCAACCGGCCGACCCGGCCGACCCGGCCGACCCGGCCGACCCGGCCGACCCGGCCGACCCGGCCGACCGGGCCGACCGGTGCTCCCGAGTGCCCGAGTGGTGCCGTTGTGCGTGAGCTGATCGGCGTTCTCGGCTAGCTCGTGATGAGGTCGCTGGCTTGGGTGGCGAGGGACATCTTGGCGTTGGTGAGGTCGGTGGCATCGGTCGTGGTGAAGGTCTTGCTCGCGTGGCCGAGCGCGGCCATGGCAGCGCCGGGGTCGTCGGTCTCGAGCTCGTAGATGGCGACGTACTGGTGGTCGGTGACGCCGGGCATGAGGTCGGCGACCTTGAAACGTTGGGCTCGGACGAAGCCGTCGGTCTGGAGGACCTCGGGGAGGTGGACCTCGTTGTACCAGGCGTTGTAGTCGTCCTCTCGCCCCTCGGCGGGGTCGGTGAAGACGAGGAGTACGTGCTTGGTCATGGTCTGCTCCTGGGGTTCATGCGGTTGGTTCGAGGGCTTCGGCGGTCCGGCTCCACTGCTTGGGTGGCTGGCCGTAGTGTCGTTTGAAGTCCCGGCTGAACTGGGCGGGGCTGGCGTAGCCGACGTTGCTGGCGGCCGTGGTGATGTCGCTGCCTTCGGTGATGAGCGTGGCGGCGGCGTTGAGGCGCAGGGCTTTGATGAACTGGAGCGGGGCGTAGCTGGTGGCGCCCCGGAACCGGCGGTCGAAGACGGGTCGGCTCATCCCGGCTTGTTGTGCGAGGTCGTCGATGGAGAGCGGTTGGTCGAGGTGATCGCGGATGAAACCGATGGTGTGGTTGAGGTCATGGGACTGTCCGAGGGTGTGCCACAGCGGGGGGCCTGCCGGTCCGGTGAGGACCAGGTAGAGCAGCTCCCGGAGCCGGCCCGGACCGAGGGCCTGGCGGCGGGCGTTGTCGTCGAGGAGGACGAGGAGCTGCCCGAGAGCGGTGGCGAACGTGTCGTCCCACTCGACGACGGTTGGGGCGAGTTCGGGGCCGTCAGCCCGGGTGGATCTGAGTGGTGGTTTGTGTTCGTTGAGGTCGACGAGAAGCTCGGTCATGGCTCTGGTGTTGAGCATGATCTGGACGCCGAGGATCGGTTCGTCCTCACTTGCCTCGGTTGCTTCGGCTTCGATCGGCAGGGTGGTCGGTGCGCAGATGTAGGTTCCGGCCCCGTAGCGGTAGGTGGTGGCGTCGAGGTACGCGTACTTGGTGCCCTGGACGACGATGTTGAGCAGCGGTGGCATGACCGCTGGCTGTCGTTGGTTCGGCGTCGTCTTTCGGTAAAGCGACACGCCGTCGAGCCCGGTGGGGAACAGGCCATGGCTCGGAGCGTGGGTCTCGACCAGGTGCCGGACATCCTCCATGGGCAGAACACTAGACCAGGAGTCGCGCTCGCTGAGCAGAAACGATTGGATCGAGCAAGAATTCGATCGAATCGTGGAAGCCCTGGCAACGGACCCGCCGTAACGTACGTGTAAGACCACGAAGGAGGTCAACGATGGGATTCGACTCGAGCTCCACCACCGACGAGGTCTTGGCCGGCCAGGACCTCACCGGCAAGACCGCCATCGTCACCGGCGGATCCGGAGGCATCGGCGAAGAGACGGCGCGGGCACTTACCGCAAACGGCGCGGCGGTGACCATCGCCGCCCGCAACGCGGACAGGCTCGCCGCCGCAGCCGGCCGGATCGCGAGTGCGACCGGTCAGCAGGTCGAGACGGGCGTGCTGGATCTGGCCGACCCGGCCTCGGTGCGAGCCTTCGCCGAGACGTGGCTGAGCGGCCATCGCACGCTGGATCTGTTGATGAACAACGCCGGCGTGATGGGCTTCCCGCTCCGCCGGAGCGCCGAGGGCTTCGAGTTGCAGTTCGCCACCAACCACCTCGGCCACTTCCTACTGACCAACCTGCTCCTCCCGGCCCTGGACGCCGCCGGCTCGGCCCGGGTGGTCAACACGACCTCGGCCGGGCACAACGTCTCAACGGTCGACCTCGACGACGTCAACTACCTCGACCGGCCCTACTCACCACTCGGCGCCTACGGACAGTCCAAGACCGCCAACATCTGGTTCGCGTCCGAGCTCGACCGACGCTGGGCCGACCGCGGTGTCCACGGGTTCTCGGTCCATCCCGGCGGCATCGGCGGGACCGACCTCGGGCGAGACCTCGCACCGGAGTTCATGGACGAGATCCGGGCCGCAATCGACGGTCGAACCGACGGGCTCAGCGACTCCAAGACACCGACCCAAGGAGCCGCCACCCAGTGCTGGGCCGCCACCGACCCCGCCCTGGCGACACGGGGCGGGAGTTACCTGGTCGACTGCCAGATCGCCAAGCCCGGCAACAACATCTACAAGCACCACGCCCCCTGGGCCTACGACACCGACGGCGCCGCCAGGCTCTGGGACCTCTCCAACCAGCTCCTCGGCACCGACTTCTGACCAAAGGAACAACCCATGAAGAAGATCCCCCGAGACGACCCGAGAGCACAGCGCATCGCCACCTCCGACACCGTCGACCTCGACGGCCTCATCGACTTCGCCACCGGCAAGCACGCCTTCGTGCTCTCCACCACTCGCCGAGACGGCCGACCACAGATGAGCCTCGTGACCGGCACCATCACCCCGGACGGGGATCTGCTGATCTCGACCTACCCACGACGAGCCAAGGCCAACAACGCCCGGCGCCATCGCAACGCCTCCGTGCTCGTGATGGGCGACGGGTTCAGCTCGGCGTGGATCCAGATCGACGGCGATGCCGAGGTCATCGACATGCCCGAGGCCACCGACACCCTCGTCGAGTACTACCGGTGCATCAGCGGTGAGCACCCCGACTGGGACGAGTACCGCCAGGCCATGGCCGACCAGGACAAGTCGGTCATCCGCATCCGCCCAACCCGCTGGGGACCCATCAGCACCGGTGGCTTCCCACCCGAACTCTTCGAAGACGACTGAACCCGACCCGACGACGAGACGAACGAGAGACCCCATGACGACCGAGACCGTCCTCATCACCGGCGCCAGCAGCGGCATCGGCCACGCCACCGCCGAGCACTTCCACCAGCAAGGCTGGAACGTCGTCGCCACCATGCGAACCCCAGACGACTCCGACCTCCACCAGCTGGACAACACCCTCGTCACTCGGCTCGACGTCACCGACATCGACTCCATCGACGGCGCGGTCCAGGCCGCACTCGACCGGTTCGGTGCCATCGACGTACTGGTCAACAATGCCGGCTACGGCGCACTCGAAGCCGTCCCCCGCGACGCCATGGTCCGCCAGATCGACACCAACCTCGTCGGCGTCCTCGACGTCACCCGCGCGGTACTGCCGACCATGCGCAAACGAGGCGATGGCGTCGTCATCAACGTCTCGTCGGTTGGTGGCCAGATCCCGTTCCCGTTCAACTCGCTCTACCACGCCACCAAGTTCGGGCTCGAAGGAGCCACCGAATCGCTTGCCTTCGAACTCGGCGGGATCGGTATCCGGGTCAAGATCATCCAACCCGGCAGCATCGCCACCGACTTCCTCGGCCGCTCGTTCGACTTCCACGACAACCCCGATCTTCCCGAGTACCGGACGATGATGGACGCCCTCAACCACGCCATCACCCAACGCCGGGGAAGCCCGCAGACTGCGTCCCCACCGTCGGTCGTCGCCGAGGTCATCTATCGAGCCGCCACCGACGGCACCGACACGATCCGGTATCCGGCGGGCGACAACGCAACCGACTTCCTCAGCCTCCGAGACGGCAAGACCGACGAGGAGTACATCGCCGCCACCCGCAAGCAGTTCGGCCTCTAGCCGGGAGTACCCACCACGATCGTGGCCGATCGGGGATGGGTTCCCGTGTTGATCCGGGCTCGCGCAGAGGGGGATGAGTCCGAGCGGGGCCGAGCCGGTCGATCTGGCGGCTCGGCCCCCGGTTGCGGGTGGCCAGGAACCGGGGTCGTCGGAGCCGAAGTCGTCGGCGTCGACGGGTTCGCCGGTCTCGAACATCTCCTGGCGGGTCTGGTTGGCCGCAGTGATCCTCGCCGCGACGGTGTCAGCGTCGGCGAGGTTGATCATGTCGGTGGCCACCACGGCGCTGACCGAGGCGAAGGCGGTGACCATCAGGTGCGTTCCGGGTCGGACCTCGGGTGTTCTCGCCCACGCTGATCGTGTCGTTGCCGGTCGGGCGTGGGTCGGTCGTGGTTCACGCCGGTAGCCCACGGCCGCACGCCGTCGGCTTGAAGGAACTTCGAGCGAACGGCTTGCTCGAGGTCAAGCTGAAAGGAGGACGCGAGCGCGCTGATCAGTACGAAGGCGTCGGCCAGCTCGTTGCCGAGGTCTTCAGCGACCAGTTCGGGATAGTTGGGTGACCAAGTCTTCTTGACCTCGGCAGCCACCTCACCGACCTCCTCGGCGAGCAGACAGACGAGTCGGACAGGATCGGTGGTGAAGCCTCGTTCGCTACGGGTCGCCTCGATCAGCCGCTGGAGATCTGTCACGTGCGTCATGGGTGCGACTGTATGTCGCGCTCGGCCAACTGGCCTGGAGCGTTGCGAGTGCCCTCGTGGTGTCGTTCCTTGGCACTGGATTGGCTGTGCAAGGATTCGGAGCTCTGGCGAGTGGAAGAGGTGTGGAAGGCCCCGAGATGACGCCCGTGGTGCTTGCGGTGGAGACGTTCAGCGAGTTCTACCGCAACGAACACGATCGCCAGGTTCGGCGGTCGTATCTCCTGCTCGGTGATCTTGCCTCGGCTCATGATGTCGTGGCTGAGGCGTTCGTTTCGGTCTTTGACCGCTGGGAGACGATCCTGGAACCCGGCCCGTACTTGAACAAGGTCGTGATCAACGGTTGTCGTGATGCGGCTCGACGCCGCGAACGCGAGTCACCTGTCGAGGAACCCGACGTCGTCCGAGCCGCGACTGACCCGGCGGACTATCTGGCTGACCTGTTGCTCGGACTGCCCTTCCGTCAGCGGGCGGCGATCGTGCTGCGTTTCTACGGTCGCTGCTCGGAGTCCGAGATCGCCGCCTACCTTCGATGCCGGCCAGGGACGGTCGGCTCGCTTGTCCATCGGGGCCTCAAGACGCTCCGACTGCAGCTCGAGAGGACCAAGTGATGAAGTTCGAGTCCGAAGCCGACGTGGAAGCAACCGTGGTTGCCCTGCTCGACGAGCGCGCCGACCGCGCCGTCGTCGAACCCGACATGCCCTCCGCCACCGCCGGTCAGCGGGCCGTCGAACCACCCGGTAGCGGTACGACGAGGTGGTGGCTGGCTGTGGCCGTTGTCTTGCTTGCTGCCGGGGGCGTTGGCGTCGCCTTGCGGGGTGGCGCCACGGAGCCGGCGTCGATCGGGAGCGCATCCGAGCCGGACCCCGGCCTGCCGGTGACGACCTACGATCTGATCGTCTGGATGGCCGTCGGTGTGGACGCCTCACACGTCAACGATCTCGCCGCGCTCCTGGCCTCGTCGACATCGGTGCAGGACTTCGTGTACGTCGACCAGGCCGCCACCTGGTCTGAGTTCACCGAGTACTTCGCAGAGGAGCCTGAAGTCATCGATCTCGTCGAGCCCGAGAGCCTCCCCACATCGTTCAGGATCCGAGCCAGTGAACCCGGCTCCGTCATACAGCTCGCCAGCGACCAGCCAGGGGTCGAGGAGATCGAGGTGGCCACGCCAGGCGGCTAGGTGTTCTTTGCCGAGAGCGCTGCTTGATGACCACGGACGAGCCGGCTGGCCGACGACGAACGTTCTGCTGACCGGGGACGGATCCCCAGCTGCGATGGTGCATCCCGTCCCATCTGCCGTTGATCGCTGCGGAGAGCGACGCTCCCGGTCGAGCGGTACCGGAGGCTGGGATTGGTCGGCGGAATGATCGCGCCGTGGCCTGCGGTCGTCCCCATATCCGGGGCGGGGGGGCCTTGGGTGAGAGGAACGTGGGATGATGCAGTTCTTCGAGTCGAGCGAGTTGGTCGAGCGGCTCTGCGGTGAGTACTTCAGGGCCGATTGGGCGAACGAGATCGTTGGCCGATCGATGCCGGCGATTGCATGGCGTCTGAGCGATGACGAGTCGGAGAGTGCGCTGTACGGCGGTGCTGCGATGATCGAGTCGGGTGCTGGATGGCCGACGGTTGAGGGGAGGGCGCTTGAACACGCGGCGCGACGACGACTACTTCTCCGGTCAGCTGTTCGGCCGACCGTCGCCGATTCAGCATGACATCACCCCTGACCCCGACTCGACCCGCCGCAGTTCCTCGGTGAAGGCGTGAGCGGTTGGACCCACCTGGCGAGCTTTCGCCAAGCGGCGGCCGTCTTTGACGAGTACGACGCTGTGGAGGTGCGAGATCTCCGGAACCGGAGCGTCGAACAACTCGTGTTCGACGCACAGTGCTCGCGAGCCAAACCTCGGGGATGCCACACGCTCACCACGCCCAGTCGCGAACGGTGCTCGGCGGGCGGCTGGTCGTCCTCTGCCGCCGAACGGCGATGGCTCCAGTCGCGGCCTTGCCTACAGCTCGACCGGATGATCGGTCAGGAGCTTGGTGACCTTGGCCTCGTCGATCTTGGAAACCAGTCGGCTGGATTCGTGCTGATCCCGGACGGTCTTCGACAGTGAGATCGCCGAGCTGATGGCCATCAGGAACGAGATGGCGAGGAAGCCGCGGGCCCACGGCCCGACCGACAGGTAGTAGATCCCGATCGCAGCAGCGGTGACCGAGACGGCGAAGGAGACCCAGACCTGGGCGATCCAGCCTTGGCTGTGGGACATCGTCGGAGGTGCGTCGTAGCTCATTGGCCGATGGTGAACGCGTTGATCGGGTCGCACCATCATGGGTATCCCCCACGGCGACCTGGGGGGCGGCCTGGGGCTGGCTACCGGGCCGGGTGGCGCTGGACGGCGGGGTGGGCGGTCGGCTCGGCGGCTCATCGTTCCGATTGGACCGGGACGAGTTGGTCGAGCAACAGCGCGAGGTGGGCGAGGTGGTCGTCGTCGAGCGGTTCGAATTGCCGTGCGATGTGTGCGCGGTGTCGCGGCTCGACCGCTTCGTGCAGCGCCCGGCCGACCGCCGTGAGGTCGATGACGTTGGCCCGGCCATCAGCTCGACGTTCGACGTGTCCGTTCGCCTCCATTCGGGACACGATCTGGCTCACGTTGGCCTCCGTCACTCGAAGTCGCTTCGCCAGGTCGGTCTGGCGTTGCGGGCCATTGACGGCGATCGTCGCAAGGACGAGGAACTGTGTTGGTGTGATCCCCGAGTCGCCCATGTCCTGCTCGGCGGATCGAGTCGTCCGTTGGATGATCTCGAGCAGGCGCGTCCAAGCGCGCATCGCCGTGTCGGTGCGTTCCGTTGGTGTCACGCCGTCGATGATGCCTGCGCCAACAGGGCGTCGGCGAGTCGCTCGACCTGATTCTGGTGATCGACGTCGAGGACGTGTTCGTTGTGCTCGAAGAGCCCGTCGCGGCTCGCAAACCCGCCTGCGGCCGGCAGATCCGCATCGAGCAGGAGCCGCACGATGTCCTCGGCGGTTTCACCCGGCCGCCGGGTCGACCACCAGAAGAAGGGTCGGATCATCGCCCGCAGCGCCGGTGGGATCTCACGGCGGATGTCGGTGTCCACGGCACCGGGGCCGTATCCGAATGCCGTGATGCCTTGCCGTTGCAGACTGGCGACCCAGAGGTCGTTCGCCATCTGAGCTTGACCGTGCGCAGCGAAACCGCTGTCGAGATCGTCAGCTGACTCCAGTCTCCCCAGCAATCGCGTCGGCGTGGCGCCAGACTCCGCTGCGGCGATGTTGACGACCCGAGCGTCCTCCTTGAGCACGAGCTGTCGATGTGCCTGGACACGTGACAACCACGAGGTCGCGATGTTGGAGTCGATGCCGTCGACGGTCGGCGACGACTCCCGTTTCAACGTGCCGACGGCGTGCACGACCGCATCGACCCCGTCGGGGTATGCTCGAGCCATCTGTGCGCCGACCTCGGCCGCTTCGCGCATCGACGACATGTCGGCGATGAGCACCTCGATGCTCCCGGGCAACGGTGTGGCAGCACGCCGGACCGCTTCCGCCTTCTCTGGGCTTCGACCGACGCCCACGACCTCGAACCCGTTCCGGACAAGTGCGAGGGCCGTCGCAGCACCGATGCCGCCGGTGACACCCGAGACGAACGCGACTGGCGTGTCGGGGAGCGGTCGACGCCGGTAGGACTCGCCTCCCCACGCCCAGGTCGGCTTGGTTGCGCGATCCGCCGCAGCGATACCGCCGATCACCGTCACGACGTGCGTCAACATCAGGGTGACGACTGCACCGGCCGTTCCGCCGTCGAGACCTCCAACCGGCGATGCGAGAGACACCACCAGAACCACGAACGAGATGGTCAAGAAGGTGCGGCGCCCTCGGACCGGGCCGCGCCACCTGGCCAAGAGCCAACGGGCAACGAGCAGCCCGGCGATCCCCAACACCGTCGCCACGGAAACGATCCCGACGTTCAGTGGCTCGTCGTTCTGCGAAGCGACGACGCCGTCGAACCATCCGAACCTCGACGCTGCGCCGAACAACGCGACGTTGGCGATCACACTCACGAGCACGGCCACACCGACGGCGCGGATCTGCTTCATCTCGGTCTCCTCTGTCAAGTACTTAATTTAAGTACCTAATCTAGGTGCCCGGCGATCACGTGGCAACGTGACTCGTCCGTTCATGACCAAGGGGAGATCACGTTCGGTGGCCATCCGCTTCGGGTGACCGGTGATCTCACCGACGCTGGTTGCACCGTTGCCGACCGGTGAGCCGGTCAGCTCTGGAGGT
>JBCCVL010000106.1:0-22046 GCA_039195375.1 Actinomycetota bacterium | reverse complement strand
TGCCGCGCTCGGCGATGCGCCCGTCGGCCAGCACCAGGATCTGGTCCGCGTGGCGGACCGTCTGCAGCCGGTGGGCGATCACGATGACCGTCTTGTCGGTCGACAGCGCCCGGAGGGCCTCGGTGACCAGGACCTCGTTGGCGGGATCGAGCGCAGCGGTCGCCTCGTCGAGGAGCACGATCGGCGCATCCTTGAGGATCGCCCTGGCGATGGACACCCGCTGACGCTCGCCGCCGGACAGGTTCGTCCCGCCCTCGCCGACCTGGGTCTGCCAGCCGTCCGGGAGCCGGTCGACGATCTCGTCGACCCGGGCCGCCCGGCCGGCCTCGATGACCTCGTCGTCGGTTGCGTCCATCCGGCCGAGTCGGATGTTGTCGATGATCGAGCCCTCGAAGAGGTAGACGTCCTGGAACACCAGCGACAACTGACTCATCAGGTGCTCGGTCGTCACGTCTCGCACGTCGGCCCCGCCGACGCGGACCGTGCCGCCGTCGACGTCCCAGAACCGGGCGATCAACCGGGTGACCGTGGTCTTGCCCGAGCCCGATGCGCCGACGAGGGCCGTGACCGTCCCCGGCCGGGCCACGAAGTCGATGCCGTCGAGCACCGGGCGCTCGGACTCGTAGCCGAAGCGGACACCGTCGAACTCGATCTCGCTCGACACCGGCAGCGTCGGCGTCTCGGGCTCGGGAAGGGTCGGCTCGGCCAGGAGCTCCGACAGCCGGGCCAGTGACGACTCCGCCAACCGGAGCGCACCCATCAGATCGGCGGCCACGACGAGTGGCTCGACGAAGCGGACGGTCAGGACGAGCAGGGCGACGAACTCGGCCACGCTGACGTCGCCACCGAGGGCCAGGTTGGTACCGATGACCAACACGACGCCGAATGCGATCTGGACGGCGGTGATGAACCCCGTGATCCCGGGGACGGCCGTGAACAGCAGCGTCCGGGTGGCGTCTCGCTGTTCGACGAGGGCGGCGTCGAGGCGCTCGTCTCCCTCGACCGAGCGGCCGAAGGCCCGCAGCACCGGCTGGTGGGTCGAGAACTCGATGATCCGTGCGTTGGCTTCGGCCCGAGCGGCGTGCAGACGCCGATCCGCCCGTTTGACCAGGGCACCGGTGACCTGGGCCATCAGCACGAGCAGCGGCAGCATGATCAGAGCCGACATCGCCAATCGCCAGTCGAAGAAGAACATGCCGATGACAACGGTCAGCGGGGTGACGACGGCGACGATCAGCGCCCTGGCCAGGTGGGCCGGGACACTCATCACGTCAACGACGCCCTTCGAGGCCAGCTGGCCCATCGGACCCTGGCGGGTGCCGTCGAACCAGCCGAGCGGGAGCCGGACGACGTGGTGTCCGATCCGGCGGTGCAACGCCCGGGAGACGGTGGAGCCGACCTCGTAGCCGAGCGCCTTGCCCTGATACCCGACGACGGCGTAGAGGGCGACGACGGCCCCGGTGATCAGCAGCCACGTGACCGCGCTGCCGGTGTCCTGGCGCAACATGGCGTCGAGCGTCGGCACGACGAACACGAAGGCCAGGCCGGCAAGGGCCGCCGTGGCGACCTCGATCCGGATGAACGTCTTCAGCTTGCGGCCGTACTGGACGCTGAGGACCTCGAGCAGGAGGCGGAGGAGTCTCATCACATGGTCCCTTCGGTTCGGCGGACGGTTGCGGGTCGGTCGACGGCCATCACGACACCTTCCCGGCGACGCCGCTGTCATGGGCCGCCCACAGGCGTTGGTAGTCGGCGGAGCCGGCGATCAGGGTCTCGTGTGTGCCGCGGTCGACGATGCGGGCGTCGGCGACGACGCAGATCTGGTCGGCGTTGACGATCGTGCCGAGACGGTGGGCGATGACCAGCAACGTGCGCCCCTGGGCCAGGATCGACAGCGCCTCCTGGATCTCGGCCTCGGACTCGGGGTCGGCGTAGGCCGTCGCCTCGTCAAGCACGAGGATGGGCGTGTCGGCCAGCACCAGGCGGGCGATCGAGACCCGCTGGGCCTCCCCGCCGGACAGGTGGGCACCGTCGCCGACGACCGTGTCGTAGCCGTCTGGCAGCTCGGTGATCCGGTCGTGGATCCTGGCCAGCTTGGCGGCCGCCACGACCTCGTCGAGCGAGGCGTCCGGGCGACCGAGGCGGATGTTGTCGGCCACCGACGCCCGGAGGAGCTGAACGTCCTGGAAGACGAACCCGACCAGCTGGTAGAGCTCGACCGGGTCGATGTCGCGAACGTCGACCCCGCCGATCGACACCGTGCCGACCTGAGGGTCCCAGAAGCGTGGGACCAGCCGGGCGATGGTCGTCTTGCCCGACCCGGAGGCGCCGACCAGCGCGGTGACCGTGCCGGGCCGCAGCTCGAGGTCGATGTCGGTCAGGGCGTCGCGGGCGCCGGTCTCGTAGCCGAAGCTGACCCCATCGAAGCGCACGTCGTTGCCGTCTGGTGAGCGGGGCGAGTCCGACACCTCCAGCGTCGGCGTTGCCAGCAGCGTGCCGACCCGACCGGCGGCGGCCAGCCCGACCTGCATCTCCTGGGCGGCGAAGCCGAGCGCCTGGATCGGGGCGGTGATGCCGGCGCCGAGGAGGAGGAACGGTAGGGCCTCGGTCGGCTCGATCCAGCCGTTGGCCACGAAGACGACCGAACCGGACAGCACCCACATCACCGACGTGACCGGGCTGAGGATGAACTCGGTCAGGTTCGACAGCTTCAACATGCCGCTGATCCACTCGTAGAACGTGTCGGCGAAACCCTCGGTCTCCTCGGTGTAGCGCTGGTGGGCCTCGTCGGCCTCGCCGAAGGTCTTGACGACGGCGATGCCGGCAAGGAACTCGACGACGGCGCCGTTCACCCGGCCGAGCGAATCCTGGTATTCCTGCATCTTCTCGCCATAGCCGCTCATCATCGTCGAGTAGAGGTAGAGCCCGACGATGACCGGGACGAACGTGAACAGCGCCAGGCGCCAGTCGATCGCCAGCAGCACGATGATCGTGGCCAGCGGCGTGAGGGCAGCGGCGACGGTATCGATCAGGGCGTGGCCGACGAGGTGGTGCATCGCCCCGACGTCGTCCTGCAGGCTCTTCTTGACCTGCCCCGAGTTGCGGGCGTCGAACCAGCCGAGGGGCACCCGGCCGAGCCGCTCGGCCAGCCGCCGGCGGATGTCGAGCTGGAACTCGACGTCGGCCACGTGGGTGATGCCGGCGGCGCCGAGCATCGTGACCATTGCGATCACCAGGGCGATGATGCCGAATCGGACCGAACCCCACACGGCGTCGCTGTCGATCGGGCCGTCGGCCAGGAGGTCCTCGCCGATGCGGGCGACCGCCAGGAACGGGAAGATCATGGCGACCGCGCTGATCGCCCGGAGCAGACAGGCCAGGGCGAGCGGGACCCGGACCGGTCGCAGGATCTCGGCGACGGACAGGGGCTCGATCGCCGGCTGCTCGTCGACGGTTGCCACCTCGCCGTCGACGGTTGGTCGGTTGTTGTCGCTCACCACGCCTCCAGACTGGTCGCTTCGTGTGACAGCGTCCCGCCCCGCGTCCAGCCAGGCACCAGCAGGGGTCGGCGGCGAGCGGTGTCAGTCACTGACGGCGAGTCTGGCCGGTTCCCGCTCGGCTGTCAAGTGTGCCTAACAGCAGTGGCCGACAGGTGCCCGACCGACCCGGGCCGATTACGCTCGCCGGACAGTGATACCGCAGCACGACACCGATCGCCCGGGGGCCGACACCACCAAGGCCCGCCTCGAGGAGGCGGCGCTCGAGCTGTTCGCCCGCGACGGCTACGAGGCCGTGACCGCCAGCCAGATCGCCGCCGCCGCGGGGGTGACCGAGCGGACGTTCTTCCGGCACTTCTCGACCAAGTTGGCGTCGCTGCTCGGGGACTCCGATGAGCGGGCCGAGCGGTTCACCGAGCTGCTGCGGGCCCAGCCCCCCGGCCTCGATCCCCTCGAGGCGCTGCTGGCGGCGATCGCCGCCGAGGAGGCCGACCATCCCACCTCGCCGGACGACCTGCTCCGTCGACGCATCATCCTGGCAACGCCGTCGCTCGCCGACGACGTTCGCGCCTTCGAGAGCTCGTTCGAGCGCACGATCGCCGAGTGGCTCGGGGAACGGACCGGGCGCGGGGCCGAGGACTACGAGGTGGCCGTGATCGCAGCCGCCCTCGTCGCCTGTCGGCGGGTCGTCGTCAACACCTGGGACGCCAGCGGCGGCACCGAATCGCTGGTCGACCTGGCCGCCAGGGCACTGGCCGCCATCGAGGTCCGGCTCTAGGCCGGCCGGGGGCACCGCGATGGACGTCGACACCGACTCCTGGAACGACCCGACGACGACCTCGTGGTGGCAGCGGGAGTTCACCGACGGCGTCGACCCCGAGTACACCGACCAGATCATCCCCCTCGTGCTGGAACGGCTGGCCGGCATCGACCGGGTCATTGACATCGGCACCGGCGAGGGCCAGATCGCACGGGCCCTGTCCGACGCCGGCGCCCGGGTCGCCGGGATCGACCCGATCCGGGCCCAGGTGGTCGAGGCGACGCGTCGTAGCGCCCACTCGGTGGCCGCCGAGGATCGCCAGGAGCGCCAGCGGTCGCCGATCCAGACACCCCGCTTCGCCCAGGCCGGTGCATCGGCGCTTCCCCTGGCCACCGGCTCGGTCGACGCCGCCGTCGCCTGTCTCGTCTTCGAGCACATCGACGACGTCGACGACGCCATCGGCGAGGTGGCCAGGGTCCTCCGACCGGGGGGCCGGTTCCTGTTCCTGCTCAACCACCCGTTGCTCCAGACACCGAACAGTGGCTGGATCGACGATCAGCTGATCGATCCACCCGAGCAGTACTGGCGCATCGGTCCGTACCTGCCCGAGGCGTCGACGATGGAGGAGGTCCAGAAGGGCGTGTTCATCCGCTTCGTCCACCGGCCCCTCTCCCGCTACGTCAACACGCTGGCGGAGGCCGGGTTGTCGATCGAGCGGATGGACGAGCCGGCCCCGCCGCCCGCCTTCCTGGCCCAGGCACCGTGGTATGCCGCCGCCGACACCGTGCCGCGCCTGTTGGCCCTCACCTGCGTGCGCCGCTGAGCGTCCGGCCGGCGGGCACCTCGCCCGCCGGCCGTCGGTTCGGTCGGGTTTCGTCTCAGCCGGCCAGACAGGCCGCCTTGCCGAGGGTGGTGCACAGCGTCCTGGCCTCGACGATCTCCCCCGCACCGGGGAAGACGCTGTTGTTGGTGATGTAGACGTCGCGGCCGTCGATGGCGACGCCGCCTGGCAGCGTCAGCCCGACGATCGAGCCCATGACCTCGCCGGTCCGACGATGCAGGATCTGGACGCTGCCAGCGGTGGCACCGGGGGCGCCGCTCTCGAGCGCCCCGACGCCGGCGTCGGCGAACTGGACGGCGTAGACCTTGCCGTCTGGGGCGACCTCCAGGTCGACCAGGGAGGTCAGACCGTCGGCGAAGACCTCACAGCCGGACGCCGGGACCGGGGCGAAGGTCGAGCAGACGGCGACACCGTCGTGGTCGGCGTCGATCCGGTAGATCAGCGAGAAGCCGGCGGCGAACGGGAAACCACCGAGGGTCGACACGAGGATGTCACCGTTCATCGCCCTGGCGACGCCGGTCGGGACCGGATCGGCCGGGAACTCGTCCTGGGTCCCGCACGGATTGAACACCGGTGGGACCGGGTTGGGGAACGGGAGGTTCCACGGGACGCACCGCGGTGCGAAGACCGCATGGGGGCTGATCCCACCGGTGGCGTCGATGGCGAGGATGGCGTTGGCCCCGGCGTCGGCCACCAGCGTGGTGCCGCCGGGGATCCGCAGGACGCCATAAGGGTTGGAGTCGGCGCCGCTGCCATCGGTGTCGTTTGCGTCCTCGAAGGCCACCAGGTCGGCGAGCTGGAACTGCGGCCGTTCCATGTTGTCGACGGTGCCGAAGTGGGAGGCGACCGGATCGCCGGCCGCCAGCAGGTCCCGGATGGCGCCGACGCCGCCGAGACCGGTGCTGTACGTGGGATCGGACGTCGTCACGTCGAGCCCGTGGGGTCCCGTGGCGAACGCTCCGGTCCCGTCACAGGATCCGTCGACGGCGTCGGAGGCCGACGCCAGGCCCGTGACCACACGACGGACCTCGCCGCGGACGATCACCGAGACGGCGCCGCTGTCGCCGACACAGATCGGGCCGGGGCTGCCACCGAGCGCCGTGTCGACCAGCGTCGACCCGCCGGACCCGGCCTCCGACACCCAGATGCGGCCATTGCGGGCCACCTCGAGGTGGCGGGGGTTGTCGAGGCCGCTGGCCACGATGCCGCTCGGTTCCTGGACACCGCCAGTGTCGGCCTCGACACCGACCGCCGACAGGCCGGTCGTGGCCAGCAGCAGGCCGGCGACGATCGCCAGCTTGCGCCACCTCGACGTCCTCGACGACGTCACCCGTCGCCGTGGCGCGCCTCGCTCCGCCGTGTACTCACCCATGGTTCCCTCCTCGATGGTTCGTGGAGAGGGAACTTACGAGAGGGCCGGGGTCCGGGCCAGGAATCAGCGTGGGTAAAAGTCCCACGGACGGCGGTGTCGGTCACCGACCGAGGGCGTCCCCGGCGTCGGCGACGGCCGGCGGACGACGAACCGAAGACGAATCCCGCCAACCGCACCCCGCCGGTGCGAAGATGGCCAGGTGACCCGTGTTGCCGTCGTCAGCGGTCTGTCCGGAGCCGGTCGATCGGTTGCGGCCGGCGCCTTCGAGGACCTCGGCTGGTTCGTGATCGACAACCTGCCTGGCGCGCTCGTGTCCAAGGTCGGTGAGCTGGCCCGGTCCGGCACCGGTGGCTACGAGCGGGTCGCCCTCGTGATGGGCGGCTACGACGCCGAGGTGTCGGCCGAGATCGAGCTCCTGCGGTCCCAGGTGCTCGACGTGCGGTCGGTCTTCCTCGAGGCGGCCACCGATGTGCTCCTCCGGCGCTACAAGGCGACCAAGCGGCGCCACCCCCTCGAACGCAACGGCGACCTGCTCGAGGCGATCGAGACCGAGCGTCGCAGCCTGGCCGGGGCCAAGGCGGCCGCCGACGTGGTCATCGACACCAGCGATCTCAACCCCTACCAGTTGCGGGAGCGGATCGCCGGCCACTTCGGTGACCCGGACGGCGAGACCGCCGACCTGCACCTCACCGTGCTGTCGTTCGGCTACAAGCACGGCCTCCCCCTCGACGCCGACGTCGTGCTCGACTGCCGGTTCCTCCCGAACCCGTACTGGGAGTCGGAGCTGCGGGCTCTCAGCGGTCAGGACGACGAGGTCCGGTCCTACGTGCTCGACCGCCCGCCGGCGAAGCGGTTCCTCGACGACGTGGAGCGCCTCCTCGAGCACCTGCTGCCCGAGTACCGGGCCGAGGGCAAGAGCTACCTCACGATCGCCTTCGGGTGCACCGGCGGTCGCCATCGGTCGGTGGCGATCGCCGAGCACCTTGCCGCCGAGCTCGACCGCGAGGGGTGGCAGCCCCGGATCCGGCACCGTGACCTCGACCGCTGATCACCGGGACCAACCGGATCACATCGGCACCGGCACCGGCACCGACATCGGCACCGGCACCGGTACAGCCGGCTCGACCGGGCCACCGGACCACGGCGCCGGCCCGGCGGTGGTTGCGCTCGGGGGCGGCCATGGACTGGCCACCAGCCTCCGGGCGGCGCGGACCTACGCCGGTTCGGTCTGCGGCATCGTCTCGGTCGGTGACGACGGCGGCTCGAGCGGCCGGCTCCGCCACGAATTGCGGGTCGCGCCCCCGGGCGACGTCCGCCGGTGCCTCTCGGCCCTCGCCGCAGACGACTCGCTGCTCGTCCGCTCGATGGAGCACCGCTTCGTCGAGGGCAGCCTCCAGGGCCATCCGATCGGCAACCTGCTGCTGACCGGGCTGGCCATGGTCTCGGGGGACCTGCAGACCGCCATCGACGAGGTCGGTCGGCTGATCGGCGCCACCGGCCGCATCTTCCCCGCCACCGAGGTGCCGGTGACCCTGATCGCCGACTCCGACGGTGGCACCCTGGCCGGACAGGTCACCATCGAGCGGGCCGCCGGCATCCGCAACCTGCGCTTCGACCCGGCCGACCCGCCGACGTCCGCGGCGGCGGTCGGCGCCGTCGCCGCGGCCGACCAGATCGTGATCGGACCCGGCTCGCTGTTCACGTCGGTGCTGGCCACCGCCGTCGTTCCCGGCATCCGCGACGCCCTCAATGCCACCTCGGCCACCCGGGTCTTCGTGGCCAACGTGGCCAACGACAAGGCCGAGGCCCGAGGTTTCGGCCTGGCCGAGCACATCGACGCCCTGACGGATCACCACATCCCCGTGGACGTCGTCGTCGCCAGCTCCCGGTCGATCGTCGGCCGCTCGCTCCCGGTCCCGGTGGTCGAGGCCGAGGTGGCGGCCGACGACGGGTGGAGCCACGACGCCAAACTGCTCGGCGAGACGTTGGCCGGCCTCGCCGGCGCCCGGTTCTGAGACCCGGCCAGCCGGCACCGGACCGTCGGTGAACCGGCTCCACCCTCGACCCGTCCGGCCGGACCCGCCGCTAGGGTGCACATCGGTGGGCGGGTGCCCACCCGCGGCCGCCGCGACGGCCCGACCGACAGCGATCACCGACCACCGCCGAAGCCACCAGCAGCGGCGAGCGGACGAGCGAAAGGACCTCGCACCCCATGGCAATCCGCGTTGGCATCAACGGCTTCGGCCGCATCGGCCGCAACTTCTTCCGGGCGGCCAAGGCCAGCGGCGCCGACATCGACTTCGTCGCCGTCAACGACCTCGGCTCGCTCGAGACGATGGCCCACCTCCTGAAGCACGACTCGGTGCTCGGCAACCTCGACGAGGACATCACCGCCGCAGACGGCGGCATCAAGGTCGGCGGCGACGTCCTCAAGGTCCTCAGCGAGCGCGACCCGGACCAGCTCCCGTGGGGTGATCTCGGCGTCGACGTCGTCGTCGAGTCGACCGGCGTGTTCAACTCCCGGGAGGCGGCCGGTCGCCACCTCGACGGCGGTGCGCCGTTTGTCATCGTGTCAGCCCCGGCCGGCGGCGCCGACGCCACGTTTGTCGTCGGTGTCAACGAGGACACGTTCGACCCGGCCAACCACAAGGTCGTCTCCAACGCGTCCTGCACCACCAACTGTTTCGTCCCCATGGTCCAGGTGCTCGACGAGGCGTTCGGCGTCAAGCAGGGCCTGATGACCACGGTCCACGCCTACACCGGCGACCAGAGCCTCGTCGACGGTCCACACAAGGACCTCCGTCGGGCCAGGGCCGCCGCCATCAACATCATCCCGACCTCGACCGGGGCGGCCAGGGCGACCGGCCTCGTGTTGCAGTCGATGCAGGGCAAGCTCGACGGCAGCGCCCTCCGGGTCCCGGTGCCGACCGGTTCGCTGACGGACTTCACCGCCGTCGTCGACGGCGAGCCGTCGGTCGACGAGGTCAACGCGGCCTTCGCCGCGGCCGCCTCGGACGGTCGGCTTGCGCCGGTCCTCGACTACACCGAGGCTCCCATCGTCTCGAGCGACATCGTCACGTCGCCCGCCTCGTGCACGTTCGATGCCGGCCTCACGATGACGCAGGGCAGCCTGGTCAAGACCGCCGGCTGGTACGACAACGAGTGGGGCTACTCGAACCGCCTGGTCGACCTGGCCGCGATCGTCGGCGCGGCCAACCAGCAATGATCTTCGGCGTCCCCGAGTTGGAGGACCTTGGCGACGTCACCGGCGCCTCGGTGCTCGTCCGGGTCGACTTCAACGTGCCTCTGGCCGACGGCGTCATCACCGACGACCTCCGGATCCGGGGCGCCATCCCGACCCTGAACTGGCTCCTGGAGCGAGGTGCCAGGGTCACCGCGTGCTCGCACCTCGGACGGCCGAAGGGCCAGCCGAACCCCGAGTACTCCCTTGAACCGGTCCGGGATCGTCTGGCCGAGCTGGCGCCAGGTGTTGACCTGCTGGAGAACCTGCGGTTCGATCCGGGTGAGGAGGGCAACAGCCCCGAGACGGTGGCCAAGCTGATCGAGGGCCACGACTTCTATGTCAACGACGCCTTCGGGGCCTCGCACCGGTCACACGCGTCGATCGTCGGCCCGCCGGCCCATCTGCCGTCGGCCGCCGGTCGGCTACTGGCCAACGAGGTCAAGGTGCTGCTCGGGCTGCGCGACCAGCCTCGGCGGCCGTTCGTCGCCATCATGGGCGGGGCCAAGGTGTCCGACAAGCTGGCGGTGATCGAATCGCTGCTCGACGTCGTCGACGCCCTCATCGTCGGCGGTGGGATGGCCTTCACGTTCCTGGCCGCCCGCGGCCACTCGGTCGGCTCGTCGTTGCTCGAGGAGGACATGATCGAGACCTGCGCCAGGCTCCTCCAGGGCCCCAAGCCGATCCACCTGCCCGAGGACGTGACCGCCCTCGGGCCGGGGGGTTCGCTGTTCGAGCCCGGGGCCGGCGGCGAGGTCCGCCATGCCGGGGTCGACCTGCCAGACGGCTGGATGGGGGTCGACATCGGGCCAGGCACCGCAGCGGTCTTCGGCGACGTGATCGCCGAGGCGGGGACGGTGCTGTGGAACGGTCCCATGGGGGTCTTCGAGGACCCCCGGTTCGAGGCCGGCACCCGCTTCGTGGCCCAGGCCGTGGCCGAGACGAGGGCCTTCTCCGTTGTCGGCGGTGGTGACTCGGCGGCCGCAGCAAAGCAGTTCGGGGTCGACGGCGACGTCGACCATGTCTCGACCGGGGGAGGGGCCTCGCTCGAACTGCTCGAAGAGGGCGACCTGCCCGGACTGGCCGCGCTGAGGAACGCAGCGGCCGGCTGAGCCGACCGGCGCCGACACCGACGACGAGAAAGGGAGTCAGACGATGGCCGATGACCTCCGGCGGCCGCTGATCAGCGGCAATTGGAAGATGAACCTGAACCACTTCGAGGCGATGCGGCTGGTGCAGGAGCTCAGCTACCAGGTGACCCGCGACGACGTCGATGCCGTCGACGTCTCCATCCACCCGCCGTTCACCGACATCCGCACGGTCCAGACCACCCTCGAGTCCGATCGCATCCCGTTCTTCCTCGGCGCCCAGCACTGCCACTCGGATGCCTCCGGGGCGTTCACCGGCGAGGTGGCACCGCCGATGTTGGCCAAGCTCGGCGTGACCTACGTCATCGTCGGGCACTCGGAGCGCCGTGAGGTGTTCGGCGAGAGCGATGAACTGATCAACGCAAAGGTCCGGGCCGTCCTCGCCAACGAGATGGTCCCGATCCTGTGTGTCGGCGAGACCCTCGATGAGCGGGAGAGCGGGGAGGCCCAGAGCAAGGTCGAGGGGCAGCTGGCGGCCGGCCTGGCCAAGGTCACGTCCGAGCAGGTCGGCGCCATGGTGATCGCCTACGAGCCGATCTGGGCGATCGGAACCGGCCGGACGGCGTCGGCCGACGACGCCCAGGCGATGTGCCAGGCGGTGCGAGAGGCCGTCGGCTCCTCGCACGGCAGCGACGCGGCGGCGTCGGTCCGGATCCAGTACGGCGGTTCGGTCAAGCCGATCAACGCCGCCGAACTGATGAACCAGCCCGACATCGACGGTGCGCTGGTCGGCGGGGCGAGCCTCGAGGCCGAGTCGTTCACCCGGATCATCCAGTACCGCCTGCACGACTGAGCGGTTGGCGATGACCGTTGGCTTGCGTCTGGCGGTCGGTGTCCTGTCGGCGTTGGCCATCGTCGGCTGTTCGGGCGACGACGACGCCGGCGACGGTGACGAGCCGAGCGATGCGCCCGTCGTGGCCGAGGCCGCCACCGGCGGGGGCCGGGCGGTGGCCGACGTCGGGTCGCGCGACGGCAGCTCGGAGGACGACGAGGAGGCGCCCGAGGTCGACGACATCGACTCGGTCACACCTCCGGACGGCACCGTGGTGTGGGTCACCGGTGCCGAGCCGGCCGACCTCCACCTCGACGACCCGGCCAACGGCCTCACGGTGACCGCCTGGATCCGCGAGGGTCTGCTCGAGTCGCTGTTCGGCGTCGGACCCGATCTGACCTATCACCCGGAGCTGCTGGCAGCCGAACCGACGATCACCGATCTCGACAACGCAGCCGTTGCCATCGACTATCGCCTCCGCAGCGACCTGAGCTGGTCGGACGGGACGCCGCTGACCGCCGAGGACGTGGCCTACACCCACCGGATCCTGATCGAGGGTTGCCAGGCCGACCCGGACGGGTCGATCGTCGACGGCTCGCCGGACGGCTGCGTCTACCTGACCGGCAACCGGCTCGGCATCGACCAGGTGACCGACTTCGAGGTGCTGAGCGACACCGACTTCCGGGTCACGATGGCCGGCTTCTACCCCGACTGGCGGCGCCTGTGGAGCCCGGTGCTGGCCGCCCACGCCTTCGGCGACGACGCCGACACCGTCAACCGTCGCCTCCGCAACATGATCGGGCCGGGCGGACCGCTGCCGAGCTCGGGTCCACTCCGTCTCGAGCGTTGGAATCGGGGTGGCTCGATGCTGCTCGTCGCCAATGAGGCCTACCACGGTGCCAACGGACCCGGCGCCGGATCGGCGGCCGACGTCGATGGTGGGATGCCGGTCGAGGCGGTCAGGATCGACTTCGAGGCCGATCCCGATGCCCGGATCGCCGCGCTGGTCGACGGGCGGGCCGACCTGTTGATCGAGCGCTCCCGTGACGGGCATCTGGCCCTGGTCGACGACGAGGCGATCGAGGTGGCGGCGGTCGACGGCCCCGACTACGACCACGTCGGGCTCAACCTCCTCAACCCCCACCTGGCCAGGCCCGAGGTGCGCCAGGCGCTAATCACCGCCATCGACAAGGAGGCCCTCATCGAGGCCGTCTACCGGCCGCTCGTCGGTCGAGACGGTCGGGTGTCGAGCCAGGGCAATACCTATTGGCTGGCCGGCCAGCCCGCCTACGCCGACCATCAGACCGACTACCTCGGGGCCGACCCGGACGGGGCCAGGGCGCTGCTGGAGCGCGCCGGCTACGTCGTCGACGACGACGGCGGCTACCGGCATCCGGTGGACGGGCCGTTGCGGTTGCGGCTGGCCACGATCGGCGGCGATCCGATCAGGGAGGCCAGCCAGGCGGTGCTGATCGAGCAACTGGGCGAGGCCGGCATCGAGGTCGTCGCCGACAACCCGTCCGGTGGGCGGTTCTTCCGTGAGGGACCGTTCGACCCGGAGTCGTTGGCCGCTTCGGCCAGCGGCGGCGACGACGGTGACGCCGACCTGTGGGACCTCGCCCTCTTCGCCTGGGCCGGGGGGCCGTGGCCGGGAGCCCAGTCGGGGGTCTACCGCAACGGTTCGCCCGGCAACCCCTACGGGTTCTCCGACGCCGAATTCGAGGTGCTCGCCTTCGAGTGTGACGCCGTCGTCGACGATGGGGGGCGGGCCGACTGCTACAACGAGCTCGACCGCTTCGTGACCACGCTGCGTGGCGGCGGGGGGAGCAGCGACGAGCCCGCCGACGGGGCGGGGGAGTCGGAGGACCCCACCGATCCGGCCGATGACACCGGCAGCGACGACGACACCGAGGTGGCGGCGACCGACGAGACGGCGACCGACGGATCGTCGGGGTTGTTCATGATCCCGCTCGTTCAGCGGCCATTCCTGTTGGCCTACCGGTCGGATCGGCTCCTCGAGCCACCGGCCCCGTCGGCCTCGATCCGCGGTGGCCCGCTCGCGCTGGCCCGTGACTACCTGCTGGCCGACGGCTGACGCCTCTCCACCCGGGCACCCCTCGCCGTGGCCGGCCACCCCATGTACACTCTCGTGACTCGGCACGGTCTTCAAGGGGCCGGCACGACGGCGAGGAGCACCGTGGGAAAGACCATTCTCGAAGTGAAGGACCTCGTCGTCCGCTTCGACACCCTGGATGGCACCGTGCACGCGGTCAACGGCGTGAGCTACTCCCTGGAGGAGGGGGAGACGCTCGGGATCGTCGGCGAGAGCGGTAGCGGCAAGAGCGTGCACGTGCTGGCCATGCTCCAGCTCGTGCCGATCCCACCGGGGCGGATCGAGAGCGGCGAGGTGCTCTTCGAGGGTCGGGACCTCCTGAAGATGCCGAGCGAGGAGGTTCGCCGGGTCCGCGGCGGCCGCATCGGCATGATCTTCCAGGACCCCATGACCGCCCTGAACCCGGTGCTCAGCATCGGGCACCAGATCCGCGAGTCGATCCGTCTCCACCTCGGCTACTCGAAGAACGACGCCCACGAGCGGGCCATCGAGCTGCTCGACCTCGTCGGGATCGCCGAGGCCAAGCTCCGCATCGACGACTACCCGCACCAGTTCTCCGGCGGCATGCGCCAGCGGGCGATGATCGCCATGGCGCTGTCGTGCAATCCGACGGTGCTGATCGCCGATGAGCCGACGACGGCACTCGACGTGACGATCCAGGCCCAGATCGTCGAGTTGATGGCCGAGCTCAAGGAGAAGCTCGGCATGTCACTGATCTGGATCACCCACGACCTCGGGGTCGTCGCCGGCATCGCCGACACGATCCAGGTGATGTACGGCGGCACGATCATGGAGCGCGGCCCCGTCCGCAGCGTCTTCAACGACACCCGCAACGCCTACACGCTCGGCCTGCTCCACTCTCTGCCCCGCCCGGACCAGACCACGGAGCGCCTCATCCCGATCGCCGGGTCTCCACCGAACCTCCTGGCGCCGCTCGAGGGCGATCCGTTCGCCCCACGCAACCCCTATGCGACCGAGCGGTGCTTCGCCGAGCGTCCCGAGCTGCTGCCGGCCCCCGGTGGTCACCCCGACCACCTGGTTGCGGCCTGGTACGACCTCCCGGCCCTGGTGGAAGGGTAGGTACGTTCCGATGAGCGAGGTGGCGAGCGACATGACGAGCGAGTCGACCAGCGATGCGGTCACGAACGGCGAGGAGCCGCTCGTCCGGGTCAAGAACCTGGTGAAGCACTTCCCGATCACCAAGGGGATCATCTTCAAGCGTCAGATCGGCGCCGTTCGGGCGGTCGACGACGTCTCGTTCGAGATCTACCGGGGAGAGACACTCGGCCTGGTCGGCGAATCCGGCAGCGGCAAGAGCACGACCGGGCGCACGATGCTCCGGCTCTACGAGCCGACGTCCGGGGCCGTCGAGTTCCGCGGCGCCGACGTGGCCGCCCTCTCCGGTGGCGACCTCCGGCAGATGCGCCGGCACATGCAGATGATCTTCCAGGATCCGCACGCCAGCCTGAACCCGCGCATGACGGTCGGGAGCATCATCGAGGAACCGATCCGGGAGCACCGGCTGGTGCCGAAGGACATGCAGGACGACCGGATCCGCGACCTCCTGGAGACCGTCGGCCTCAACCGGCAGTTCGCCAACCGCTATCCGCACGAGTTCTCCGGCGGCCAGCGCCAGCGGATCGGCATCGCCCGCGCCCTCGCCGTCGAGCCCGACTTCATCGTCGCCGACGAGCCGATCTCGGCCCTCGACGTGTCGATCCAGGCCCAGGTCGTGAACCTGCTGCAGGACCTGCAGAAGGAACTGGACCTCACGTACCTGTTCATCGCCCACGACCTGAGCATGATCCGCTACATCTGCGACCGGGTGGCGGTGATGTACAAGGGCAAGATCGTCGAGTACGCCGAGACGGACGAACTCTACGAGAACCCGGTGCATCCCTACACCCAGGTGCTGCTCTCGGCGGTGCCGATCCCGGACCCGGACAAGGAGAAGGGCCGGGCGCGCCGGATCATGGAGCCCGACTTCGACTACACGGAGCAGGACTCGTCCATGGTCGAGGTCTCACCCGGGCACTTCGTTGCCGCCAGCCGGGTCTAGCCCTGGTCTGGTCCGAGTCCGGCTGTGGCGTCGCCGGCCGGTGGGTACAGGCGGCGATTGTCTCGACGCCGGGCGCTTGTTCCCAGGTCGAGGCCAACGCTCGGTCAGGCCGTTGTCACTTTGCCGACAGGTAACGACAACGTGGTGGTTCGCAAGCTGCAACGCGCCGGACCCAACTCCTTGTTAAGATGCCGAACTGCGTAACGTACCGGTGAACTGCCGGTTCTGAGAGGAGAGAGGACGCATGAAGAAGCTCTTCGTGCTGCTATTTGCCTTTGTGCTGATCGCCGCCGCCTGTGGCGGTGACGACGACGAAGCAGAGACCGGCACCGACGAAGAAACATCCACGGAGACGGCGGAGGATGACTCCGACGACGCCATGGAAGAAGAAGATGACGACGCCATGGAGGAGGAAGACGGCGACGACGCTGCGGCGGCCGGCGGTGAGGCCGGCTCCGGTGGCGAGCTGCTCCTCCTGCAGTGGCAGGCCCCGTCGCAGGCCAACGGTCTGCTGTCGTCCGGCACCAAGGACATCCTGGCTGCGTCGCTGGTCAACGAGCCCCTGGCTCGGTTCGACCCGGCCGGCGTGATCCAGCCGACCCTGGCCGCCGAGATCCCGACCATCGAGAACGGCGGCGTGGCCGAGGACTTCTCGTCCATCACGTGGCCGCTGCTCCAAGATGTCGTCTGGTCGGACGGAACGCCGTTCACCGCCGATGACGTCGTCTTCACCTGGGAGTACTGCACCAACGGCACGGCAGACCCCGAGGACGACCTCACCGGTTGTTCGGCGGACTTCACCACGGTGGAGAGCGTCGTCGCCGATGACGACTTCACGGTCACGATCACCTTCGTCGATCCGCAGCCCTTCCCGTACGGTGACTTCGTCGGCTACACCGAGCCGATCATCCAGCGGGCCCAGTTCCAGGACTGCGCCGGCGAGCAGGCCAGCGCCTGCACCGACGAGAACTTCGGCCCGATCGGCACCGGTCCCTACATGGTGACCGAGCTCCGTCCGGAGGACACGGTCACCTACGAGTGGAATCCGATGTACCGCGGGGTCGACGAGGGCAAGCCCTTCTTCGGCAACGTCACCATCAAGGGTGGCGGCGACGCCGAGTCGGCCGCTCGTTCGGTTCTGGAGATCGGCGAGGCCGACTACGCCTGGAACCTCCAGGTGGCCCCGGAGATCCTGGCCCCGATGGAGGCAGCTGGCAACGGTCGCCTCGGCTCGGGCTTCACCGCCAACGTCGAGCACATCAACCTGAACCAGACCGATCCGGAGGCTGACCCGCCGTCGGAGTGGACGGAGGACGGTTCGACCAACCACCCGGTCCTGTACCAGAACCCGGAGTTCGCTCGGGCGCTGTCGCTGGCCATCGACCGTGAGGCCCTGGTCGCCGTCGGTTACGGCGCCGCTGGCCGCCCCACCTGCACCATGTGGCCGGTGGGTGATCAGCAGTCGACCGCTCAGGACTTCTGCCTCGAGTACAACCCGGACGAGGCCAACTCCATCCTCGACGAGCTCGGCTACGTCGACTCCGATGGCGATGGCGTGCGTGAGACCGATGACGGCATCCCGCTGTCGTTCGACTACGTGACCTCGACCAACGCGGTGCGTCAGTCCAACCAGGACATCGTCAAGGCCAACTGGGCCGAGATCGGGGTCGAGGTCGAGATGCGCAACGAGGATGCCTCGCTGTTCTTCGACGGCACCAGCGCCTCCGATGCCTCGATCTGGAAGTTCTTCAGCGACATGGAGATGTTCACCAACGGTGCCACGGTGCCGGACCCGGTGGCCTACCTCCAGGGTTGGATCACCGACGAGATCCCGACGGCCGCCCTCGGTTGGCCGGCTTCGGGCAACATGCCCCGCATGTCGTCGGCTGAGTACGACGAGCTGTGGGCCGAGCTGTCGACGACCCCGTCGACCGACCCGTCCTACCTGCCCGGCATCCAGCGCCTCCAGGACATCCAGGTGGAGATCGGGGCCATCATCCCGCTGATCCACCGGGCCAACGTCTCGGCGTGGGGCAACGACATCCAGAACACCGGCGAGCTGAACGGCTGGGACTCGGAGTACTGGAACATCCAGGACTGGACCCGAGGCTGAGTGATCGGCCGGGTTCTCACAACCTGTAGGAAGTGATGTAGCGGTCGTGTCGCCCGGGGCTTTCGGCCCCGGGGGCACGACCGCTACTGTTTAGAGACACCGCGAGGAAGTACAGGTATGGGTCGATACGTCATCCGGCGCACGCTGTTCGCCATCCCAACCCTTCTGGCGATCAGCCTGATCATCTTCTTGATCCTGGACTTCGCCCCGGGTGATCCGGCCAGCCAGCTGCCGCTGACCCTGCCGGCGGAGGTACGGGAGCAGCTCCGTGAGGCGCTCGGCGTCAACGACCCGTTCCTCGTCAAGTGGATGAACTGGAACCGGCTGATGTTCGTCAACGAGCCGCTCCACGCCATCGACGAAACGTTCGGGACCTGCATCGGCAACTGCGAGGAGCGGGTCCGCATCATCTCCTGGGCCTCCCGGGCCCCGGCGATGGACATCATCTACCAGCGCCTGCCCCAGACCCTGTGGGTCCTCGGGCTCGCTTTCCTGCTCGGGACGCTGCTGGCGATCCCGGTCGGGATCTACTCCGCCTACCGCCAGTACTCGTGGTTCGACAACGTCGGCACCGTCGTCACGATGATCGGCTTCTCGATCCCGACCTTCTTCACCGGCCTGCTTGCCATCACGGTCTTCTCGATCTGGCTCGGCTGGTTCCCCTCGTTCTACGACACGACCCACGACATCGAGTGGACGAGCTGGTCGAGCATCTGGACCCAGATCAGACAGATGATCATGCCCGTTGCGGTGCTGACGCTGTTCAACGCCGCCAGCCTCAGCCGATTCACCCGAGCCGCCGTGCTCGACAACCTCAACCAGGACTTCGTGCGCACCGCCCGATCGAAGGGCCTGGGCGAACGGGCCGTCGTGATGGTGCACGTGATGCGCAACAGCCTCATCCCCGTGGTCACCCTCATCGCCCTGTCGATCCCGGGCATCTTCTCCGGCGCCATCATCACCGAGCAGATCTTCCGGATCAACGGTCTCGGTCAGCTGCTGGTGGTCGCCATCGGCCAGGGTGACGTGCCGATGGTCCAGACCCTGACGTTCATCTTCGCCGTCCTCGTGGTGGCGTTCAATGTGGTGGCCGACGTCCTGTACGGCCTCCTCGACCCGAGAATTCGCTACGACTGAGCGGCGCAAGGAGCGACAGCACATGACAACGATCGAAGATGCGCCGGAACGGGAAACCGACCCGGAAGAAGCCGAAGTCGTCGGACCGGGCGACGTCCTGGCCAAGCACCGCTCGCTGCGGTCCGACGTCTGGCGGCAGTTCAAGCGGCACAAGGGCGCCGTTGTCGGGTTGATCCTGCTCACGATCATCGTGGTCGCCAGCTACATCGGTCCGTGGGTCTACCCGCTCGACCCGTTCGAGATCGACACGCCGAACGCCAACCAGGGACCCTCGTGGAGTCATCCGGCCGGCACCGACAACCTCGGTCGTGACGTGCTGGCCCGGGTCCTCGTCGGCGGGCGGATCTCGCTGTCGGTCGGCTTCGCCGCCATGCTGGTCGGCCTGCTGCTCGGCACGCTCATCGGGGTCTCGGCGGGCTTCTTCCGCCGAATCGATGGTCCGTTGATGCGGCTCACCGACCTGTTCCTGTCGCTGCCGCTCCTCCCGCTGCTGCTGGTCATCATCATGCTGTTCCGTGAGCCGCTGAAGGACTCGTTCGGACCGAGCCTCGGCATCTTCCTCCTGGTCGTCGTCGTGATTGGTGCCACCAGCTGGATGCAGACCGCCCGTGTCGTGCGTGGTGACGTGCTGGCCGTCAAGGAGGAGGAGTTCGTCCTGGCGGCCGAGAGCATCGGCACCAGACAGCGGCGCGTCGTTTCCCGCCACATCCTCCCCAACGTGCTCAGCCCGGTGATCGTCGCCGCCTCGCTCGGCACGGCCAACGCCATCATCACCGAGTCGGCGCTGTCGTTTCTCGGCCTCGGCTTCCCGGCCGACGTCCCGACCTGGGGTCGCCTGCTGTTCGACGCCAAGGACTACATGAACATCAACGCCTGGCGAGTCATCTGGCCAGGTGTGCTGATCTCGGTCACGGTGATGTGCGTCAACTTCATCGGCGACGGTCTGCGGGACGCCCTCGATCCTCGCCTCCGCAGCAAGGGCTGATCCGCTTCCATCCCGGCCGCCGGTAGGCTGAACGACGTGATCCTCGCGCTCGGCATCGTCTACGCCATCATCGGGCTCGTCACCGTTTCCCTCGTGCTGCTGCACAGTGGCCGGGGCGGCGGCCTGTCCGACATGTTCGGCGGCGGCCTCGGCGCCTCGGCCGCCGGCTCGACGCAGATGGAGCGCAACCTCGACCGCCTGACCATCATCTTCGGGCTGATCTTCACCCTGTTGACGATGGTGCTGGCGTTCGCCGTCAACGCCTGACTCCGCCGTCCGCCCCTCTGGGCGAGCGGTCCGGCATCAACATCGTGACGGCACGGCCGATCGGAGCGGGGTGCGATGGTTCCGTTTCGCCCCTGCGGCGCTCGTCGTCGCTACCGTTGCGGTCGCGGCCGCCTGCACCTCGTCGACGGTGGGGGAGTCGTCCACCGATCCGACCGGTGGTCCGGACGCCCTGCCGTTCGCCAGCCGGTCCGCCCGGTCGCTTGATCTTGCGATGGTCCGGCCCGCATCGCTCCGACCGGACGAGGTGGTGTCGTCCGACCAGGGCGCTGTGATCCTTGCTGATCTGCTGTACGACGGGCTGACCGAGGTCGACGGTGCTTCCGGGCGCCTTCGCCCGGGTCTGGCCATCGACTGGACGTCGGACGACGACTTCCGTCGCTGGACCTTCCGACTCGATCCCGCCGCCGGCGTTGCGTCCGGAGCGGTCGTCGCCAGCCTGCAGGCGGTGTCTGCCGCTGATGACGGGGCCGACCCGGTTCCGGTCACGGCAGCCAGCCTGGCCGTCGGCATCCGCTCGGTCGAGGCGACCGACGCCGCGACCGTGGTGGTCGACCTGCTGCGGCCGAACGCAGGACTTCCCTGGATCCTGAGCGGGCTGCCGTACTCGATCGTCGGAACCGGCGGGGCGTCGACCGGTGCCTACGAGATCGACGGCGAGGACGCTGCCGGGCTCCGGTTGCGGATCCGTCCGGCCTTCGACTCGGGTGGCGCCGGGCCCGAGACGGTATCGGTTCGCTGGGCCGATGATGCGTCGGCCGCCTACCGCCTGCTGGTCGACGGCGCCGTCGACGGCGCGGTGGTCGGCCCGGAGTCGCTTGCCGATGCGGCGCAGCGCTTCGGCTGGGTTCCGACGTCGACCTCGACCGTGCGGTTCTACGTGCTCAACGCCGGGTCGCCGGCGTTCGGTGGTCTCGACGACCGCCTGGCCGTTGTCGACGCCGTCGACACCGAGGCGCTCGTCGAGGCGGCCGATCGGCCGGATCTGGTCGCTGTCGACGGTCTGGTGTCGCCGGGCGCGGCCGGTTGGGAGTCGACGGCGTCACCGACCGGTCGTGTGGCCGGCCCCGCCGGCCCCGCCGATGCCGCCGACGAGTCCCGAGCGCCGACGCCGGCAACGCTGCGGTTGGCATCGGTCGGGGAGGGTGGGGCGGTACTGACCGAGGCGCTGGCCTCACAACTGACCGAGGCGGGCCATGAGGTGCTCGAGGCGGCGGTGCCGGCGCCCGAACTGGCGGCGTCGATCGTCGACGGGTCGACCGACCTGTTCGCCTTCGGGTGGGTGGCACCGGCTTCGGCGATCGACGCCATCCTCCCGCCGTTGCTCGGCGCCGACTCGCCGGCGAACGTGGCCAGGATCGCCGACCCCGAGGTCGGTTCGCTGCTGGAACGGGCGGCCAGGACGGCCGACGACGAGGACCGCTGGGAGCTGCTCCGTCTGGCCGAACGCAGTGCGCTGGAGGAGGGAACCCTGCTCCCGGTGGCGGCGTCGGGCAGTACCCTGGTGGTGAGCTCAGCGGAGTCGGGACCGGTCATTCGGGCCGACGGATCGCTCGACCTGGAAAGCTCGGCATGAGCGCCGGTCGAGGCCGGCGAGTTGCTAGGATTTGACGCTCACCAGAACAAGTCACGTCGGAGTGGCGGAATTGGCAGACGCGCTAGCTTGAGGGGCTAGTGCCCGCAAGGGCGTGGGGGTTCAAGTCCCCCCTCCGACACCACCGCT
>JBCCVL010000105.1:0-22083 GCA_039195375.1 Actinomycetota bacterium | reverse complement strand
CTGGCCGGGCTCCGGTCCCGCCAGTATCAGATCCGCCTGGCCATCGATCGAGCCGAACCGGAAATCGACAGCTGAGCCGGGAACCGGCGGGTCGGGAACCCGTTCGGCCTCCGACGCCTCTTGACGCCGGCTTCAGCCCGATTCGCCTCCGTCGGCTCAGCTCGATTCGCCGCCTTCGGTGGCCATGGCGTCGGTGGTGAAGGCGGCGAACTTGGCGCTGTCGAAGCCGACGACCAGGCGGGCGTCGGTCTCGATGATCACCCGGTTGGGCGAGTCGAGGAACCGGGCGAAGCTCTGGATGTAGGTGTCGTCCGGCTTGCGGTCGAGACCGGACAGCTTCGGGTAGAACCAGGCCTTCAGCTCCTCGAAGCCGTCGTCACCCGGGGCGTGCACGGTCGAGTCGCCCTTGAACGACGCCGTCCGGCCGCCCCGGTTGACCACGATCGCCGACTGCGGCCTGGTTCGTAGCGCGGGGACCCGCTTGCGGCGCTCGGCGCACGTCGTGAAGAAGGTGCCCTCGTGGTACACGTAAGCCACGACCACCCCGACCGGGTAGCCGTCGCGGGTGGTCCAGTTGAAGACGCACTCGCCGACCGTTCCGACCAGCGAATCCAGCTGGGCCCGGTCGAGCTGCATGCCGGTCAGGTCCTCGTAGTCGACACCGTCGCTCATCGGTTCCCCCTTTGTGTGTCCGTGCCGGCCGGCCGGAACCGGACGCTAACACCGCACTCGTCCGACCGACCAGGAGGCGCCACCGCCCGGGTCGCTGTGCTGTGATGTCGGCCATGAAGTTCGGACTTGCGTTCGCCAGCAGCGTCGGGACCGACCAGGACTCGGCGGTCGAGATCGCCCGGGTGGCCGAATCGGTCGGCTTCGAGTCGGTGTGGGGCGGGGAGCACGTCGTCTTCCCGTCGACGATCGAGTCGGCGTACCCCTACACCCCTGACGGCAAGGTCCCGGCCACGCCCGAGACGCCGATCCCCGACCCGTTGATCTGGTTGGCCTACGTGGCTGCGGCGGCGCCGACGCTTCGGCTCGGCACCTGCATCCTCATCGTTCCCCAGCGCAACCCGCTCGTCCTGGCCAAGGAGTTGGCGACGCTCGACCACCTGACCGGCGGGCGGGTCGAGCTCGGGATTGGCGTTGGCTGGCTGCGGGAGGAGTTCGATGCCCTCGGCGTGCCGTGGGCGAGGCGAGGGGCGAGGACGGACGAGTACATCGAGGCCATGCGCACCGTCTGGTCTGGCAGCCACGTGGAGTTCCACGGCGAGTTCGTCGACTTCGAGCCGCTGACCTCGACGCCACGCCCGGTGCAGGGTCGCGACATCCCGATCCTGGTCGGTGGCGACACCCCGGCTGCGATCGATCGGGCGGCAAGGATGGCCGACGGCTACTTCCCCGGCGAGACCGACCCGGACGCGCTCGGTGACCTGATCGCCGCAGTCCGGTCGGCGTGTGAGGATCGCGATAGGGACCCCGACTCGCTCGAGATCAGCGCCATCTTCGGCCGGCAGTTGGCCGACCCGGCGGCCGGAATCGACTCGATGCGCGCCCAGGGGGTCGGTCGCATCATGGTCCCGGCATTCGCCTTCGCTGGCGACGGCGGGCTCGACCGACTCCGGGCCTTCGGCGAGACCAACGTCGTCCCGAACGCGGCGGCGTAGTCTTCGTCGAGCGCTCGGTCGACGCCGCCGCCGACCGCCGGGCGTCAGCGCAGGTCGACGCCCTCCAGGCGACCGTTCTCCCGCCAGTCCGACAGTAACCGGAAGAACCGGATCGGCCCGGCGCCGTAGCTGCCGGAGAAGAAGTGGTTCGGGTTCCCCTGCTGCCCCTCGTTGTTGTAGTAGCCGGGGGTGCACTCGGCCCGGAACCGGGCACCGAGCCTGGCCTTGCTCGCCATCTCGTCGAGCCACATCTGCTCGCCATCGGGCGTCGCCTCGATCACCGCCCCGCCTCGATCCCGCAGCTCGGTGAGCAGGTAGGTGATGTGGTTGGCCTGCTCGTTGAGGGTCTGGGGCACGCTGACCGTGACTGCCCCCTGGGTGAAGCCCATGAAGAAGCAGTTGGGGAACCCGGTGGTCTGCATGCCGTGCAGGGTCCGCATGCCGTCGCCCCAGTGGTCGGACAGGCTCTGCCCGCCCCGGCCGACGATGTCGTAGCCGGCCCGGCGGGTGTACGTCGTTCCGACCTCGAAGCCCGTGGCGAAGATGATGCAGTCGACCTCGTACTCGACGCCGTCGGCCACGACGCCGGTCGGCGTGATCCGCTCGACGCCACGACCCTCGGTGTCGACCAGCGTGACGTTCGGTCGGTTGAAGGTCGGCAGGTACTCGTCGTGGAAACACGGGCGCTTGCAGAACTGGCGATACCACGGCTTGAGCTTCGCCGCCGTCTCCGGGTCGTCGACGATGTCGTCGACACGGTCCCGCACGCCGTTCATCTTCACGTAGTCGGCCATCTCCAGGAGCTGGCCGTACTCGCGCTTCTCCAGTCGGCGGCCGAGCTTGCGGGCCGCCTCCTTGGCCTTGGCCCCCTGGAGGTTGCGGAAGATGTCGGTCCAGCCGTCCTTGACGAGGTCGAGCGCCTGGTCGCCGCCGCTCACCAGGATGTTGAAGTTGTCCATCCGCTCCTGCTGCCAGCCCGGCTCCAGTGATGCCGCCCACTCGGGGTCGGTCTCGCGGTTGTCACGGACGTCGATCGACGACGGGGTCCGCTGGAACACGTACAGGTGCTGCGACCCGGCGCCGAGGTGGGGGATGCACTGCACGGCCGTCGCCCCGGTGCCGATGATCGCCACCTTCTTGTCGGCGAGGCCGGTGAGGTTCCCGGCGTTGTCGCCGCCGGTGTAGTCGTAGTCCCAGCGGCTGGTGTGGAACGTGTGGCCCTCGTAGCTGTCGATGCCGGGGATGCCGGGCAGCTTCGGCCGGCTGAGCGGGCCATTGGCCATGGCAACGAAATCGGCCGTCATCCGGTCGCCCCGGTCGGTCTCGATCGTCCACCGGCTGTCCGCGTCGCTCCACGTCATGGCGGTGACCGTTGTCTGGAGGCACGCCTTGTCGTAGAGGCCGTAGTGGCGGGCGATGTTGCGGGTGTGCTCGGCGATCTCGGGGGCGAACGAGTACTTGTGCTTCGGGATGTAGTCGAGCTCTTCGAGCATCGGGAGGTAGACATAGCTCTCGACGTCGCACATGGCGCCCGGGTACCGGTTCCAGTACCAGGTCCCGCCGAAGTCGCCGCCCTTCTCGATCACCCGGATGTCGTCGAACCCGGCCTCCCGCAGGCGGCCGCCCATCAGCAGGCCACCGAAGCCGCCGCCGATGATCACCACCTGGGTGTGGTCGGTCAGCGGCTCCCGCTCGACCCGCTCGACGTAGGGGTCGTCGACGTAGTTCGAGAAGTCACCCGTGACCTCGATGTACTGCTCGTTGCCGTCGGTCCGGAGCCGCTTGTCCCGCTCGGCCAGGTAGCGGCTCTTGAGCTGGTTCGGGTCGAAGTCGATGTCGCCGACCAGCTCCCGGAGCAGGTCGTCGTCGAGGGGGACGTCGGGGGTGGGAGCACTGCCGGCACCGGGCTGATCCATGTCGACCAGGGTAGTTAGAGCCTCGCGAGAGTTTCGAACTGGCGGTCGAGCGGGCGCTGATCTCGACGTCTGCGTCAATCCAGGTCTTCTCCATCGTTTCTCCAAGGCCGGCAACCCGACCTGATGGAGAGTGGCGGTATGGCAACGACACCAAACGGAACGGACCTCCACATGCCAACCCGACCAACCCCAGACGCCGTGGTGCGGACCGCACCCGACGGCGGCACGAGCCACCTCGCCGAAGCCGTCGACCACTCGCTTGGCCACCTGGCGACGGGGGCCGTGCTGGGGGTGCCCGGCGATCCGGTCGGTCATCTCGACCTGGCCGAGTGGTGCCTCAGCGCCGGCGCACGAGAGCCGGACCCGTTCGACGGGTGGGGCCACCTGCTGATCGGGCACCCGCAGGCCGCGCAACGGGCGGCCTGACCCCCTCGCCGGGTGGAACTACTGGAAGGGCACCTCGCCCCGGGTCGTGACCCGGTACCCGTGGCGGGTCTCGGGGAAGTAGTCCCAGCTGGCGTGGTGCTGCACGCAGCGGTTGTCCCAGATGGCCACCGAGTTCGGCTCCCACCGGAACCGGACCTGGAAGTTGACCCCGTTGGCCACGTGTTCGTAGAGCATGTCGAGCAGTGCCCGGCTCTCCCGTTGCTTGAGGCCCTTGATGTGGGAGGTGAAGCCCATGTTGACGTACAGACCCTTGCGACCGGTCACCGGATGGGTACGGATCACCGGATGCTCGCTGACCGGGAACTCCCGATCGCCGGTGTAGCCGTAGCGACCCCGATAGGCCTTGTCGCCCGTGTGGACCGCGGTCAGCGTCGACAGGAACGCCTGCATCGGTGCCGACAGTGCGTCGTAGGCCTCGTACATCGACGCCCAGACGGTGTCGCCGCCGGCCGGCGGGATCTGCTCGATTCGCAGCATCGACAGCGCCGGCGGGCGGGCGTCGCACGAGACGTCGGTGTGCCAGCCGTTGCCGGCGGTGTAGGTGCTCTCGGCATCGGTGTGCACGAGCAGCACCTCGGGGAAGCCGTCTGGCGCCTTGGCCGCCGGGTGGACGTGGAGCTCACCGAGCCGGCGGCCGAGCTCGACCTGGTCGGCCAGCGTCATGTCCTGGTCGCGGAAGAAGAGCACGCCACGCTCGGCCACGAGTTCCTTGAGCTCGTCGATGCCGGCCTGGTCGAGATCGAGGAGGGTGACGCCCTCGAGCTCGGTGCCGATCCGGGTGTTCCAGTCCCGCCGGGTTGCGGTCATCACTGCTGCCATTGTTGGTCCTGTCCCTCGATGGCCTGATCCCGCTCAGAAACGGTCTAGCACCCGGCCTGCCGGCCGCACGAGTTCCGGGCCCGGACGCAGCCGGTTGGTGCTGGTGCGCGCCGATGCCTCAGGCGATGGTTGCCAGGAAGCCCGCGATCGATGCCAGGCCACCGACGATCCCGATGATCTCGGCGACGACGGTCAGTCGACTCTTCCCCGAGGCCTGCGTGGTCGGGGGAGCCGCCGTCGGCGCCCGTCGCATGCGGCCGATCAGCCGGACGACGAAGGAGACCGCCACGAGGAAGATCCCGATGATCAGGAGTTCCGGTGCTCCCATGCGTCCTGCCCCCTGCCCTGGATCGCTCGACCGTTCGGCCAGCCACCGGAACCCTAGCCTGTCGACCTCTGCGGCAGGAGAAGGCGTCGGGGAGGGCCGGGGTCGACCGCAGCTCCGCTACCAGGCGAACCAGCGGGCGGTGCCGCCCTCGTGGTCGGTGCTGTCGGCCTCGAACAGCTCGATCAGCACCCCGTCGGGTCCCTCGACCATCACGTAGCGAAGCCCGTCGACCGCAGCGATCGGCTTGCGGAACGTCACCCCGCCGGCCCGCATTCGCTCGACCAGCGAGGCGAGGTCCTCGGTCTGGATCCCGAGGTGGTGGACCGCGTTGCGGCCGCGTCCACGGGGCGGTTGGTCGTAGAAGTTGAGTCGCCCGTCGCCGATGGTCACCAGCACGTTGCGGGCGCCGGCGAAGGTCTCGTCGCCGACCACCTCGGCCCCGAACCACCGTTGGTAGAAGTCGAGGCTGGCCTCCAGGTCCGAGGCGAACAGGTGCACGTGATGCAAGCGGATCCGGGCCATGACGACACCTCCGGTCGGGCTCGACCCTACGTGATGGCGAACCGACGTCGCCCGCCGGCGACCTGGCCAGACCCGGTCGACCTTCTCGTCGATCGTCCGGTTCTGACACACTGCCGGGGTGCGCCCCAACCCGGTCAAGGAGCGGCTGTCCGCCGGCGAGACCCTCTACGGCACGATGGTGTTCGAGCTGCTCGGTGCCGGGCTGCCGCAGATCCTGGACCAGGCGGGCGCCGACTTCGTGTTCTACGACATGGAGCACAGCGGCTTCACGCTGGCCGAGGTCAAGACCCAGCTGGCCCTGTGCCGTGGCCTCGATCTCGTGCCGCTGGTCCGTCCGCCCGACACCTCGTATCAGTACGCCGCCCGCCTGCTCGACCTCGGGGCCATGGGGCTGCTGTTCCAGATGTGTGAGACGGCCGAGCAGGCCGAGGAGTTCGTCCGCTGGACCCGCTACCCGCCCGACGGTCGGCGGGGGGCGATGTTCGGCGGCGCCCACGACGACTACAGCACCGACACCGTGCCCGACATCATCGCCGGGGCCAACGACCGCACGATGGTCTGCGTACTGATCGAGAGCGAACGCGGCCTGGCCAACGTCGAGGAGATCATGGCGGTCCCTGGGGTCGACGTCGCCCATCTCGGGCACGGTGACCTGTCGCTCTCGCTCGAGGTGCCGGGCCAGACCGACCACCCGTCGATGCAGGCCGGGATCGACGCCATCCTCGACGCCTGCGAGCGCCACGGAAAGACGGCGGCCTGCCTCGCCGGCGACGTGGCCACCGGTCGAGACTGGGTGCGGCGTGGGTTCCGGATGGTCAGCGTGAGCTACGACATCGGGCTGTTCCGATCGGCCCTGGCCGCCGGCATCGAGGAGATCCGTCGCGACGCCGACGACGAGCGGGACGGCGGCTGACGAGGGGAGACGTCGATGGAGTTGAGCGCCGAGCAGCAGCGGGAGTTCGCCGAGCGGGGTTGGATCGTGGTCGACGGTGTGTTCGACCACGGCGAGGTCGGCGTGTTGGCCGAGGCGGCCATCGAGGTCATGGACCGGCCGGGCCCGGAGGTCGGCCGGGAGGCCGACGGCTCCCCCCACGTGTGCTGGGGCATGCACCTGTTCGACGAGCGACTCGGCGCGGTGGCCCGACACCCGGCGTTGATCGGGCCGAGCACCCAGCTCCTGGGGGACGACGTGTTCGTGCACCAGTCCCGGATCAACATGAAGCAGACCAACGGGTCGATCGTGGCCTGGCACCAGGACTTCGGCACCTACCACCGGGTCGACGGCGTGCCCGAGCCCAGGGGGATCATGATCGCCGTGTTCCTCGATGACGTGACCAACGTGAACGCGCCCCTGCTGGCGGTACCGGGGTCCCATCGGGAGGGGTTGGTGTCGACGGCCCGGGTCGACCCGTCGGCGCCAGACCACGAGGCGGTGGCCAGGTACCGCTACGACATCACCGACGAGACGATGGCCGAGCTGGTCGACCGCTACGGGCTGGAGACGATCACGGCGACGGCCGGGTCGGTGCTGTTCATGGACATGACGGTGGTGCACGGGTCGTCGGTCAACGTCAGCCCGCTCCGCCGACTCCTGCTGTACGTGAACGTGTGCCCGGTCGACAACCGGGGCGAGACCTACGCCCGCCCCGAGTACTACGCGGCCAGGGACTTCTCGCCGATCGTGGCCGACGACCCCGACTGCGTCCGCCGGTTCGTTCCCGCCGGTTGAGCCGATGGTCCTGTCGTTCGAACCGCTCGACGCCCCACTGGGAGCCACCGTGGTCGGCTTCGACCCGGCGGCCTCGCCAGGGTCGGAGACGGTGGCCGCACTCCGACAGGGGCTCGTCGACCACGGCGTGTTGGTCTTCCGGGGCACCGCCATCTCGCCGGCCCGACTCGTCGAGCTCGGCCGGGCCTTCGGCGAGCTGGAGATCCTGCCCGAGCCGGAGAAGCGGCATCCCGACCACCCGGAGATCTTCAACCTGACCAACGTGCGACCGGACGGCGACGTGGTCGCCCGCGACGAGCCGCAGGCGGTGTTCCTGCGGGGGACCGAGCGGTGGCACACCGACAGCTCGTTCCGGGCGGTGCCGAGCCTCTGCACGATGCTGTACGCGGTCGACGTGCCGGAGCAGGGAGGCGAGACCGAGTTCGCCGACATGTACCGGGCCTTCGACGACCTTCCCGCCGAGCTCGGCGCGTCGACGACCGGCGTGCGCCTGATCCACAGCTACGCCTTCAGTCGGGCCAACAACCCCGGCGCGCTCGACCCGATGAGCGACGAGGAGCTGGCCCGGTATCCGCCGGTGGCCCACCCCCTGGTCCGCCGCCATCCCGATGGGCGTCGCTCGCTGTACCTCGGCGGCCACGTCGCCGGTGTCGAGGGGATGGACGACCGCGATGGCCGTCGACTGATCGACGAGGTCCTCGCCCATGCGACGCAGGATCGCTTCGTGTACCGGCATCGCTGGAAGGCCGACGACCTCGTCGTGTGGGACAACCGCTCGACCCTTCACCGCCTACGGCCCTACGACATCGCCGGCACCCGACGGGTCATGCGCCGCATCACCGTCGCCGGGACGGAGGCCCCGACCGCCGACTCGTGAACCGGACGAGCGCTACCGCTCGTCTCCGTTCGTGGTCGCCGTCGAGGCCGGCGCAGTGGTGGCGAGCTTCTTGGCCAACCCCTGCATGCCCCGCTTGAACCCGATGGCGCCCAGCCGCTCGACGATCGGGGCGAGGAACGACGGCAGCCAACGGACCTGGACGTCCTCGAGCCACTCGACCTCCGAGCCGTTGCCTGACGGCGACGGGCGCACGTCGAAGCCGGCGCGACCGGTCAGGATCGGGCCGAGCTTCTCGACCTCACAACGACCGGAGCCGGAGCTGTCGTCCCACGCCAGCTCGGTGACCCGCATGCGGTCCTCGAGCGACAGCCGCCCGAACCCGGTCCAGGCGGTGAAGGTGGCGCCGACCGCCGTCGGGTCGTCGTCGTCGACCCGGACCCGGGTCGCCGGGATCCACTCCTCGTGACCCTTCCAGTCGATCAGCTCGTCCCATACGGTCCGGGCGGGGGCGTCGAAGGGAACGTTGACGGTGAAGAAGACAGCAGCCATGACCCCGCCATCATCCCACGCCGGATCTCGACCGCTCCGATCGGGCGTTCGCTGGTGCCCGGAGCCGCAGGCGGTCGATGGCTCTAGCGGTCGACCGTCTCCGATGCAGCCCGATCGACCTGTCTGGCCTGTCGCACCGAGGCCCGGAACCCGCCCGGTGTCTCGGCGGTGTGTCGTTGGAACCAGCGCCCGAACTGACTGGCGTCGACGAAACCGAGTTGGCGACCGATGGCGGCGGCGCTGTCGTTGCCGTGGGCCAGTCGCCGCTTGGCCTCGAGCACGAGTCGCTGGGCGATGAGGTCCTTCGGGGCCCGGCCGGTCCTGGCCCGGACCACGGTGGCCAGGTGTCCGGGGCTGACGCCGAGCGCCGAAGCATGCTCACCGACGGTGCGGCGACGGTCGAAGGAGGCGATGGCGGCGATGAACCGCCCGGCCAGGTCGTCGTCCCGGTCGCCCGGCCGTGGCCGGTCGGCGCTGGCCCACGCCGTGAGCTGGTCGAGCAGCGCCTGGACGTAGTTGGCGACGAGCCCCGGCCGGTCCGGCGCCTCCTCGAAGCGACGCTTGGCCAGGCGGAGCAGTCCGAACAGGTCGTCGGCCTCGTGGTCGGGGATGGCGACGAGGCCTCTCGTCGACAGGTCGGTGATCTGGGATGACCGCTGGGGGACCGAACCGGGCGAGATCCCGACCACCCACAGCTCGAGCGGCCCCTCGACCGTCCACCGGTGGAGCGCGCCCGGCGCCATCAGGATCGCGGCGGTCCCCGACAGCGGGACGTCGTCGAAGTCGTGCAGGAGGGTGGCCGAGCCCCTGGCGATGGTGAGCTCGTGGTGCGGGTGCCGGTGGAGCGAGGTCGGCTCGCTCGACCCGGCATCCCAGACCACGTGACCGACGTAGAGCGGACGGTTCTCGTAGCTCACGAGCGACGGCTCGGCGTCGTCGCCCATGGCGCTGCGGCCGTTGCTCGAGTCGGTCCCGTCGGTCACGGCCGACCGCTCACGGCTTGACGCTCACCGACGCATAGCCGCCCTGGATCGGGTAGCCGCCGACGAAGCCCTGGTAGACGTCGCTGGCCGTGAAGTCGACGTCGGTGGCGATCGCCTGGAACGCGTCGGCGCTCTCGTAGACGGTCATCCCGACCACGATGCCCGACCCGACGCTGGAAACCCACTGGTACTCGGCGACCCAGCCGTCGAAGGCCGACAGCTCCTCGAGGTAGGCGTCGCGGGCGGCCTCGTAGGCGGCCTGGTCGAAGTCGTCGTAGGCGTTGAGGTCGCGCCAGGCCACTTCGAGCACCTGGCCGTCCCCGACGGCGATCTCCGAGATGTCGACCGGCGTGGTCTGGTCGAGCGGGGCCAGCAGGTCGAAGACCTCGATCTCGAAGGTCGGGAAGTAGGCCTCCGTTCGTGCCGGCTCGACGGCGTCCGCCGAGGCCGAGAACTCTGCCGTCGATCGGCCCTCGGTGAGTCCGATGTAGACCGCCGGGTCCGGCTGGTCGAAGGTGGTGAACGACAGGAACGACTGGAACTCTCGATCGGCGACGATGCCGGCCTGTGCCTCCAGATCCTCGACGTAGGCGTCTCGGGTGGCGATGAAGTCGTCGAGCTCGCCGGTGATCCGGCGGACGACCAGGGCGGCCACCTCGCCGGTGTAGCCGGCGGGCTGGTCGGCGGCCGGCTCGTCCGCGCCGGTGTTGTCGTCGGCCGGCTCATCGGTCGAGTCGACGGTGGTCTCCGGCGTTGCTTCGGTGCTCGGGGCTGCCTCGCCGTCGTCGCCGTCGTCACCGCCACAGGCGGTGGCCAGGAGGGCGAGGGTGAGCACGATGGAGAGACGGATGATCCGTGATGGGGTTCGCATCTCTCCAGGCTCGATCGTGACCCCGTCATCGTCATGAGGTGGATCGGCGGGAACATGGACGATTTCTCCGGTCGTCCACGCCGGCGGTCCACCGGCGAGGTGCCGGCCGTCGCCAGGTCAGTCCTCGGTCGTCCGGTCGTCCAGGCGGTCGGCGATGATCGCCAGCGCCGTCGCCAGCTCGGGGCCCAGGCTGGCCAGCGGGCCGAGCTCGACACCGGCGAACAGCGGCGAGGCGGCGACGAGGTCGCTGGTGTCGACCGGTCCGACGGGCTCGTCATCGACACCGAGGAAGGCGGCCAACGCCGGTTCGAGCGGGGCTGGCGCCTCCGGTTCGGCGACACCACCCGCCGGCACCCGCATCGCCGTGTCGCCGAGCAGCGACTGCAGCCTCGCCAGCCTGGCGCTGCGGTCGCCATCGTCGGCAGCCTCGAGGTGTTCGCTCGACCTCGGCCGGCGCGACCTCCACGACGTCGCCGGTACACCAGCCGGGCTGTCGACGCCGTCAGCGTCCGGCCCGCCAGCGGTGCTCGGTTCGGCCTCGGCGTTCGGTTCGGACTCGGCGGTCGCATCGGGGGTGGTCGTCGACCGCGCCCCGGCCGTCGCTGATGCGACCGATGTGGCTGTCGCCGGTGGCGGTTCGAGACCGCGCCAACGCAGCAGCTCGGCCTCGTCGAGATCGACCCGGTCGGCGAAGGCGAAGAGCACGGCAGCCACGTGCTTGCACGGCTCCTCCCAGTCGGGACAGTCGCACTCGAAGGCCAGATCGATCTCCCGTGGGCAGACGTCGACGCCGTCGTCGATCAGGTCGTCGACGCTCCGATCGTCGGCCAAGCCATCGGCCACCTGGCGGCGAACCCCGGGCGGGGCGAGCGCCGTGCTGATCGACGTCTGGTAGCCGTCGCCCTGGCTGCCCCGGACCGACGCGGTGATCGACCCGTCGGCGATGACGAGGTCGCCAACCGAACCTTTCCGGAACAGCGCCCGGCCTCGGAACAGCCGACCCTCGTCGACCGACAGCTCGGCCAGCTCGGCGACCGCCTGGCCGGCCCGGCTCAGGAATCGGCTCACGGCCCGTCCTCGCCGACCCGATCCCGGTCCGGTCCCGCAGCGTCAGCCCCGTCGGTCGCCTCGCCGCTGGCGGCCCCGGCGGTCGGACCGAGCGCGAACAGCCCCTTGAGCTCGTCGGTGCTCATCTCGGTCAACCAGCCCTCGCCGCTGCCGACGGCGGAGTCGGCGAGCGCCTTCTTGTCCCGGAGGAGGGAGTCGATGCGTTCCTCCATCGTCCCCCGGCACACGAGCTTGTGCACGAACACGGTCGAGCGCTGACCGATTCGCCACGCCCGGTCGGTCGCCTGATCCTCGACCGCAGGATTCCACCACCGGTCGTAGTGGATGACCCGGCTGGCCGACGTCAGGTTGAGGCCGGTGCCTCCGGCCTTGAGGGACACCACCTGGAGCGGGGGGCCGTCGCCGGACTGGAAGTCGGTGACCATCTCGTCGCGCCTCGAGCGCGACAGGCCCCCGTGCAGGAAGTTGGCCCGGATCTCCTGGGTCTGGGCCAGATGGGCGACGAGGAGCTCGCCCATCTCCCGGTACTGGGTGAAGATCAACGCCCGCTCGTCGGCTTCGAGCAGCTCGGCGACGAGCTCGTCGAAACGGTCGAGCTTGCCCGACCGTCCTCGGAGGCGACCGGGCTCGTCGCCTCCGGCGGCCAGGAAGTGGGCCGGGTGGTTGCAGATCTGCTTGAGGCGGGTGAGCGTCGCCAGCACGAGGCCACGCCGTTGCATCGAGTTCGACGACGGCGGCCCGGGGGCCGACGCCTCGGACCGGGCTGCTCGATCGGACCCGGCGAGCAACGAGTCCTGGTCGTCGTCGGCCCCGTCGACCGTGGCCAGGAAATCGTCGAGCACCGCCTGGTACAGTCCCGCCTGCTCGTCGGTCAGGTTGGCCCACGCCACCTGCTCGACCTTGTCCGGCAGGTCGGGCACCAGCGCCTTGTCGGCCTTGGTCCGGCGGAGCAGGAACGGGCCGGTGAGGCGCTTCATGCCAGCCAACGCCCCCTCGTCGTTGTTGGTCTCGATCGGCGTGGCGAACGTGTCGCGGAACCAGCCGATCCCGCCGAGCGAACCGGGGTTGGCGGCATCGAGGATCGACCAGAGCTCCGTCAATCGGTTCTCGACCGGGGTGCCGGTCAGGGCGACGAGTTGGCGGGCGTCGAGCGCCCGGACCGCCCTGGCCGCCTTGGTGCGATGGTTCTTGATGGCCTGCGCCTCGTCGCAGACCACGATGTTCCACGGGTGCGCCGACATGGTCTCGATGTCCCGGGCGACGGTGCCGTAGGTCGTGATCACCAGGTCGACGTCGTCGAGTTGCTCGGCGAACGCGTCGCCCTGCTTGCGGTTGGCGCCGTGGGCGATCAGGACCCGGAGCTTCGGGGCGAAGGCGGCCGCCTCGGCCTCCCAGTTGTGGACCACCGACAGGGGGCACAGCACGAGGCTCGGTCGGTCGTTCGGGTGGCCGACCAGATGGGCCAGCGTGGTCGGGGTCTTCCCGAGGCCCATGTCGTCGGCCAGGCAGCCACCGAGGCCGAGTCGGGCCAGGAAGCCGAGCCAGCCGACGGCTCGACGCTGGTAGGGCCGGAGCTGGCCGACGAAGCCATCGGGTTCGTCTGCCTCGACGAGCCGGTCGTCCGGCAGCCCGGCGAGGAGGTCGGTCAGCCAGCCGGCGGCCGACGTGCGGCCGTCCCGGTCGTCGTCCTCGTCGGCGTCGGCGAGCAGCTCGATCGCGTCGCCGGTTGCGCCGGCCGACCGATCGGCGGTGGCCGCCAGTCGCAGGAGCTCGGCCGGGGTCATGGACGAGTCCCGCCGCCGCTCGGTCAGGTGCTCGAGTGCGCTGGCGACGTGGCCGGCGTCGACGCGCACCCAGGCGCCCCGCAGCTGGATCAGCTGGGACTTCGACTCGGCCAGCGCTGCGATCTCGTCGTCGGTCAGGCGGTGCTGGCCAAGGGCGATGGCCCAGTCGACGTCGACCATCGTCTGGCCGAGGTCGGCCGATGGCCCACCGGCCTGCTGGGTCGTGGCCCGGCCGGTCAGGTGGACCCGCCGCCTGGCCAGCTCCTTCGGGACGAGGAGCGCACACCCGAGTGCCGCACAGCGCTCGACCCCGTCGGCCAGCAGCTTGGTGACGGCATCGAGGTCGAGGAGCACCTCGCCTGACGCCACGGTCAGATCGGCGAACTCCCGGATCTCGCTGGCCAGGTCGACCGCCAGTTCCTCGACGTGGCGCCCGATCACGCCGAGCGACGTCTCGGTGACCTCGACGCCTCCCGGTGTGGTCGCCGGCTCGACCGCTCCGGCGGCGAGGTCGGACCAGGGGAACGTGACCGTCGGGTCGTCGACGAGGACGACCTCGAAGGTGATCCGCCACGGCGCCGACGCCGGTTGACCGGGTCCGACACCGGCGTCGACGTCGACGTCATCATCGTGACCGTCATGGTGACCGTCGCCGTCTGTGACGTCGATGTCGGGGAGACGGAGACGGGCCCGACATCGGAAGCCGAGGCCGGCATCGCCCGCCGCCCGATGCTCGTCGAGGGCAAGGCCGATCGCAGCGACCGCCGCCCGCTGGTCGCCGTTGGTGGTCGCCACCTCCCGGTCGCTCCGCAGGGCGGTGGCGACCCGGCGGGCCACCACCACGTCGGCCCGGGTCGAGCGGCCGAGGTCGGGGTGCCAGCCGCCGGTCTCGAGTGCCCACCGGGCGGCGCTGTCGGCGAGGTGCTCGACCACCGCTCGGGCTACGCCCGGTGGGGCCCCGCCGGCGAACGGGGCCCACAGCACACCGGGCGCTCGCCGTTCGAGTGAGGCGATGGCCCGATCGAGCTCGACGGTGTGGCGCAGCCGCCACCTGGCCTCCCACCCGGGTTCGGCGTGGCCGGTGAGGGCGCCGTCGTCCGGTCGATGGCGCTGGCGGACCACCGGGGCCAGCAGGCCGAGCCGGGCCGCGGCCGTACCCAGGTCGGCCGCGGCGAAGATCCACCGAAGCGAGGCCGATGTCTCCTCGACGGCATGGCGCTCGCGCAGCAGGTCGGTGGCGTTCTGCTCGTGCGGTCGCATCGACTGGGCATAGGTCGCCCGCCGGCCCCGCCCGCTCCTGTCGTCGCCGGGTGAGGGCAGATAGAGCGGCGTGACCGTGGACGCCAGCAGGGCCAGGCCTCGGTAGCCGAACGCCACCGAGACCAGCGACCGCAACGCCTGCGGGCTCGAGACGGTATCGCCGTCGATCGCCCACAGCGAGAGGCCAGCGCCGTCCCAGCTCACCTGGAGCTGCTCGAGTCTGTGCGCTCGCAGAGCCACCAACTCGACGTTATCGATCCCCGCCAGCGGCAGGGCGGGCCGGTGGCGGGGCTACGACGACGGCTGGTGTCGGCCGGAGGGGTCGGAGGCCTCGGAGGCGACGACCGATGATCCGGCGGTGCGGGTGGTCAGCGTGACGATCGCCGCCGCGCTGGCCAGCACCAGGAGGGTGCGGACCGTGTGCCAGGTGTCCCAGTCGTCGAGGGTGTCGATGGCGTCGGTCGGGGTGAGGGTCTGCGAGGACAGGTCGGGGTTCAACACCACGGCGAAGAGGGTGAAGTTGAACGCCTGCGACGCCAGCAGGCCGACCAGGACCATGCCCCACAGGCCCGCCTCGGCCCGCAGGCGGTGGCGATTGGTGACGGCGGCGGCGATCGTCGTGGTGATCGCGAGCAGGTGGACGGGCACCATCATCGTGGCGAAGCGCCCGAAGTGATCGGCGAACCATGCCTGGATCTCGTCGCCGGACAGCGTCTGCCAGTAGGGCACGATGGCGACGGCCAGGAACGCGTAGACGGCGGCGTTGGTCACGATGAACAGCCGAGACAGGCTGCGGAGCACGATGGGGGTCGACGGCGGCATGTCAGTTGGCCCCAAGCTCCGTACGGACGCCCCCGAGGACGTTGACCACGACCCAGATCACGCCCCAGATGACCAGGGGGATCGCCGCTGCTCTACGGGCGAGGTGGTGTGTTCGTGACATGCTGGTGCTCTCCCAACGGTGATGTGAGCCGTTCCCAACCGCGTTATGGTTGATCGAAGTCAACCATAACTAGTTGACAGGAGTCAACTACATGACGCCTGCCGAGCGAGATGTCCTGGCGCTCGCCCTCGACCTCGATCGCCTGATGCGAGTGCTGCACTGCACGACCCGGCAGCGGGCCGAGGTGGTCGACCGGGCCAGGATCGGCCCGTTCGGGGCGATGGCGCTGATGACGATCGCCGACGAGGAGCCGATGCCGATCCAGGGCCTGGCCAGACGGCTCGATCGCGACAAGGCCCAGATCACCCGAACGGTGAAGCTGTTGGAGGAGACGGGGCTGGTCGAGCGTTCCCGGAGTGCAAGCGACGGTCGGGTCTGGCTGCTCGGCCTCACCGACGACGGTCGTGACCACGTCGCCGGGTTCCAGGACCTGCTGGCTGACGTCGTCGGCGGACTGACCGGGGGGCTCGACGATGCGGAGCGGCGTCAGTTCGCCGCCATCCTGGCCAAGATGCTGGCCTCGGCTGGCGTTGACGACGACTCCTAGGACCCGCTCGCCGATCTCAGGGCCGGGGGTTGAGGTACTCCGGGTGTTCGCAGAGTGCGTCGGCGATGGTGCCGAGCGCATCGGCAAGCGCCTCGGTCTGCGGCTCGTCGAGCTGATCGAAGATCAGGCGCTGCACGTCGGCAACGTGCTCGGGGGCCACCCGCTCCAGTCGGGCCAGGCCTGATCGGGTCAGGTGGGCGTTCTTCGCCCGGCCATCCTGGGGGTCCGGAGCGATGACGACGTCGCCGGCGTCGACCAGCGTGCGCATCCGGTGGGTGAGACGGCTCGGCGACAGGTTGGCGGCGTCGGCCAGGGCGCTCAGCCCCATCGTCCGGTCCGGTGCTTCGGAGAGCGCGACGAGGATCGTGTAGTGCACGGCCAGCAGGTCGTTTGCCTTCAGCGTCCGCTCGATCTCGGGGAGGGCCCGGTTGATCACGGCGAGCAGGCCACGCCAGGCGATCGCCTGCCGGTCGTCGAGCCATCGGGGTTCGGGCATGCCGAACAGGATAGTGGTTGACAGGTCAAGTATTCGGGAATAACTTGACTCTTCAAGTAGTTGGTTGATGTAGATCAAGTGACTGGAGCATCGCCATGAGCACCGCAGAGACCCCGACCGCCACCACCCCGGGCCAAACCCGGAGGGTGGCCGACATCATCCCATCGGTCCGTTCGATCGAAGGTGGGGGCTTCCCGGTCAACCGGCCGTTCCCGAGCCCCGCGCTCGACCTGCTCGACCCGTTCCTCCTGCTCGACGAGATGGCCCCGGTCGAGGTGCCACCCGGCGAGGCGGTCGGTGCGCCGGCCCACCCCCACCGCGGGTTCGAGACGGTCACCTACATCCTGCGGGGCGAGGTCGAGCATCGTGACTCGGCCGGCAACCACGGGATCATCGGCCCTGGCGACGTGCAATGGATGACCGCCGGCGACGGCATCATCCACTCGGAGATGCCGAGCGAGCGGGTCCAGACCGAAGGCGGCGTCGGCCACGGTCTCCAACTCTGGGTGAACCTCCCGGCCGAGCTGCGGCGGACCACCCCGACGTACCAGGGCATCACCGCCGACCGCATCCCCGTCGCCCGGGGTGACGGCTGGGAGGCCAACGTCGTCGCCGGCTCGATGCTCGGCGTCGACGGACCGGCGACCACCCACACCCCGATCGGCTACGCCAGGGTGACCGTCCAGCCCGGTGCCGCCATGCGGGTACCGGCCGTCGACGGGCACAACGCCGCCGTCTACGCCTTCGCCGGTCGAGCCGAGCTCGGCACCGACCACACCGCGCTCGGGACCAACGAGCTCGCCGTCTTCGAACCATCCGGCGGCGACCTGCTGCTGCGGGTCCCGGCCGACGCCGACGTCGCCCTCGACTGCCTCGTGCTGACCGGTGAGCCGATCGGCGAGCCCATCGCCCGCTATGGCCCGTTTGTCATGAACACCGAGGAGGAGATCGCCGAGGCCATCGACGACTTCAACGCCGGCCGGATGGGCACGATCGCCGCCAGCGGCACGCTCTGATCGAGCCCCTTCACGGAAACCGCCCGGCCCCGAGACCAACCGAGAGACGAGGAACCCCTATGAGCTCGAAACCGCTCGTTGTCATCACCGGCGCCTCCGGCGGCATCGGTGCCGCCCTGGCCACCCGCCATGCCGCCGACGGCTGGGACATCGTCATGGTCAACCGGAGCGTCGCTCGCTCCCGGTCGGTCGTCGACGGGATCACCGCCCAGGTCCCCGACGCATCGATCGAGGTCGTCGAGGCCGATCTGGCCGACCACGACTCGATCACCGCCGCGGCGGGGACCCTGCGCGAACGCGGTCACATCGACCGCTTCATCAACAACGCCGGTGTGCTCCTCGGGGAGCGGATGACGTCCGGCCACGGCGTCGAGATGCACGTCCAGGTCAACACGTTGGCCCCGTACCTGTTCGGCCGCCTCCTCCATCCGGTGATGGAGGGCGGCACGATGGCCCTGGTGTCGACGAGCGGCATCAGCCGGGCCAAGGCACTGGTGGTCGACGAGCTGGCCGACCCGCCGACCTTCACCAAGCTCTTCGGGCCGTATGTGCAATCGAAGCTGGCGGCCACCACGATCATGAATGCCTTCGCCCGCCAGTACCCCGCCACCACGTTCCGATCCGTCGAACCGGGTGCGGTCAAGACCCCGATGACCAGCGGCGACGGCATGCCCCGCTGGCTCGTGCCCATCCGCAACCTCGTCTTCGCCAGCCCCGAGAAGGGGGCCGGCAAGCTGTACGACGCCATCAACGCAACCGGCCCCGACTATCCGAACGGGACCTACGTCCAGGGCGGCAAGCCCCGCCCGCTCCCCGCCGACGCCGGCGACCCCGCCGTCCAGGACGCCCTGCTCGCCTGGTGCAACGAGGTGACCGGCGTCTGATGCCGGCGGCCGACCGAACCAACCAGACCAGAAAGCGATCGAACATGAAGGTGCTCGCCATCCCCGCCACGAACAGCCGTCGTGGCCTCAACCGACAACTCATCGACGCTGCGGTGCGCCTGCTCGACGAGTCACACGGCGCCGACGTCGAGGTCGAGGTGGTCGACCTCAACGACTACGAGATGCCGATCTACAGCACGGAACGTGAGCGGGACCTCGGCATGCCCGAACCGGCCCGTCGCCTGTTCGACAAGATCGGCGCCGCCGACGCCGTCATCGTCTCCTTCGCCGAGTACAACGGCTCCTACACCTCGGCCTGGAAGAACGTGCACGACTGGATGTCGCGCATCGACATGGGCATCTACCAGCAGAAGAAGGTGGCGATGTTCGCGGCGACGCCCGGCCCGCGAGGTGGCGCCGGGGTCCTCGGTTCGGCCACGACGAGCGCCCCCTTCTTCGGCGCCGACCTGGTCGGCAGCCTCGGCATCCCGTCGTTCGGCCAGAACTTCGACGCCGAACGCGGCGAGCTCGTCGACCCGGACCTCCAGGCCCAGTTCGCCAAGGTGCTCGACGCCCTCAGCGCTTGAACCACCTCGCACCGAGCGTGTCGAGCATCGCCTCCACCGTCGATGGTGGGGCGTCGGCCGGCAGCCGGGCGGCGATGTGGCCGTCCGGCCGGACGATGAGGGTCCGGTCGGACGGGAAGAGCTCGTCGTAGGTGTCGTCTGCCGGCGTCAGGTCCGAGCCGGATCCGACCACGGCGAGTGCAACCGGCACGTCGGACCCGCCGACCTCCACGCTGGTCCCGTCCGACCCGGCCAGGACGAGGAAGGCGTCGTGGCGGACGAGGTCGAGTGTCGACAGCCACTCGCCGTTGCGTTGCAGGGCGGCGTGGGGGAGCCGGGCCCCCGGGGTGGTCGACGGCACGTAGATCGACACCGGGTCGTCGGACGGCGGCGGGTCGCCGTCGCCCAGCACGAGCGGACCTGGCGGGTAGCAGAACCCGAGGTCGAGACCGCTCATGTCGAAGTGGGCGGCCTGGCCGTCGACCGCCTCCTGGACCCGGGCCTGCCGCTCCGGATCGCCGAGCACCGCGTCGAGATCGGCGGCGCTGATCGTGCCGTCACCATCGACGTCGAGGCGGGCTGCGACCTCGAACATCTTCGTCGCGTTGGTCAGGCTCTGGGACGAGTTGGTCTCGGCGACCGGCTTGCGCTCGGGCTCGTAGGTGTCGAGCAGCGCCGGGTCGCCACCGCCTTCGACCATGGCCAGCTTCCACACGAGGTTGTGGACGTCCTGGATCCCCGTGTTCATGCCGATACCGCCGGTCGGTGGGAACCGGTGGGCGGCGTCGCCGACGAGGAAGACCCCGTCGTTGCGGTACCGCTCGGCGATCTGGGCCGTCATGCGCCACGGGTTCATGCTGACGATGTCGACATCGACGTCGACGCCGATGGCCAGCCGGAGGAGGTCGGCGTAGTGGCCTTCGTCGATCGGGTCGAGCGTCGTCTCGTCGTCGACGGTCTTCATGAAGATCCAGGTCGACTCGATGTCGTGGGCGATGAAGGCACCCGAGACTCGGTCGTCCATCACCCAGTACAGCAACCCCTCCCGGCCGGTCAGCTCGCGGCGGAGGTCAGCCCGGAAGTGGATGTTGAGGTAGGTCTGGAGGTTGTCCGGCCCGACCATGTCGATCCCGAGCGCCTTGCGGACCCGGCTGCCGGCACCGTCGGCCCCGAGCAGGTGACGGGATCGGATCTCGACCGTCTCGCCGGCACCGGCACCGTCGTCGAGCTCGACCGTCGATCGGTAGCCACCATCGGTCGACTCGTAGCCAGACCAGGCGTGGCTGAACAGCACCCGCTCGGATCGGTCGAGGTGGTCGAAGAGGACGGACTCGAACCGGTCTTGGCCGAGGTTGGTCGTCGGCGTCGGCGACTGGGTGAGCATCCGCTCGATGGTCCGGCGGGCGGCGCCGATCCGGAACACGCCGAGGTCACGCCCGACCAGCCGGTCGACCCACCGGACCGACGAGGTGTCGGCCGGGCTCGGGCCGAGGCGGCGGATCGTCTCGTCGTCGATCCCAACGCTGCGGCAGATCTCGAGCGAGCGACTGGAGATGACGTGGGCCTGTGGGGCCAGGTGCAGGGTGGGTCGACGCTCGACGATCCGGTAGTCGATGCCCTGCTGGTCGAGGAGGAGGCCGGTCATCAGCCCGACCGGGCCGGCGCCGACGATCAGGACCGGGACGTCGACCTCGACCGTCATCGTCGCTGCTCCTCGACCGGGTTGGACAGCGTGCCGATGCCGTTGACCTCGACCTCGACGACGTCGCCGTCGGCGAGGAACGTCGGCGGCTGGCGGAGGGCGCCGGCCCCCTCGGGCGACCCGGTGACGAGGACGTCGCCTGGCTCGAGCCACGTGACCTCCGAGACGTGGCTGATCAGATCGGCGAAGGAGAAGATGAGGTCGTCGATCGTCATCTGCTGGCGCACCTCGCCGTTGACCCGGGTCTCCAGGGCGAGGTCGCCGGGAGCGAGCTCGTCGCTCGTCACCATCCAGGGGCCGAACCCGGCGCTGTGCCATGCGTTCTTGCCGGTCGTGACCTGGAAGCCCCGACGCTGGTACTGGCGGGCTGATCCGTCGTTGAAGCAGCTGTAGCCGGCGATGTGGTTCCAGGCGTCGTCGACGGTGACATTGCGGCAGCGCTCGCCGATGACGACGGCGATCTCACCCTCGTAGTCGAAGGCCGGCTCGAGCGCCGGCTTCTCGATGGGGGTGCCGTGGCCGACCAGCGTGTTGGCCGCCCGCAAGAAGAACATCGGGTCCTTCGGGAGCTCCTGGAAGCCCATGCGGGAGCCGGCCTCGGCGAAATGGGAGTGGGTGTTGATCCCGGCACACCACATCGCCCCCGGGGTCGGGATCGGTGGCAGCAGTTCGACCGTGTCGATGGCGAGATCGGGTTGGGACGACGCCACGAGGTCGGCGGCCCGCTCGGTGCCGATGGCGAGCAGGTCCTTCAGGGTCGGTGCCTCGTCACCGAGGCGCGACCCGAGGTCGATGATGTGATCGTCGGCGTTGACGACGGCACCGTACGAGATGCGATCGCCGACGGCGTAGGTGGCGAGTTTCATGGACGACCTCCTGGAGCGGTTGGCGGGACGGCGGTTGGCGGGAGGGTCGGTGGCGGGGTCGCCGCGGTCAGCAGCGCGGCGATGGCGTCGACCTGGGCGTCGACCATCGTCGGGGTCAGCGGGTCGGTGCCGGCAAGCAGCCGACACTCCGGGGCCATGGCGAAGATCGAGGCACTGCTGACGAGCAGGTAGTAGAACTGCACCACCGACAGGTCCGGCACGGCGCCGCTGGCGTGCCCGCTCTCGAAGATCCGGGCGACCGTGTCGTAGAAGCGGCGAACGTGG
>JBCCVL010000104.1:0-22344 GCA_039195375.1 Actinomycetota bacterium | reverse complement strand
CGCCGCAACGGCGACGGAGGCGGCCGCGGTGGCGTTGGTCCGAACCGGTGTCGGGGCGTGGCGACGACGTAGAAGGGCCGTTCGACGCCCGGGCGCCGGACGTGTCAAGCTGCATCGTGATGGAGAATCTGGCGGCGATCATCGAGCACCACGACGCGGATCGCCTCGCCCTGATCGACGGTGACGCCACCATCACCTACGGCGATCTGCGGGCCCGCGTCGACCACCTCCGAGCCCACCTGGCGGACGCCGGGTACAGCTCGGAGTCCCGGGTGGCCATCCTGGCCGGCAACGAGACGGCGTTCGTCGTGGCCGCCCTGGCCGCACTCGGCCTCGGGGCCGTGGTGACACCGGTCCGACCGACCAGTCCCCCGCCCGAGTTGATCCGCAAGCTCGCCGCCGTCGAGCCCGATGTGCTGCTCGTCGGTGACGCCGGTCGCTGGGCGCTCGACCATGCGGCGGACATCGCCACCCCGCTGATCGATCTCCAGGACCTGGCCGGGCCGGCGCCGGAGGCGGGCACATCGGTGGCACCACCGATCGTCGACTGCGACGCCGACGACCTGGCCTTCCTGCTCCTGACCAGCGGGGTCTCCAGCGACTCCAAGGTGGCCATGATGAGCCACGGCAACCTCGCCTGGGTCCAGGAGGCCATCACCGACGCCGATGACGGCCTCCAGCCAGACGACATCGCGCTCGGCGTCCTCCCGTTCTCCCACATCTTCGGGCTCAACGTGGTCCTGCTGGCCACCCTTCGCATCGGCGGCGCCATCGTGCTGCAGCGCCGCTTCGACGCCGAGTTGAGCCTCGAGCTGATTCGGGCCCACCGCATCACCACGATCTCGGGCGCCCCGCCGATGTGGCAGCGCTGGGCCGACGCCGACGCCCCGGACGACACGCTGGCATCGGTCCGCAACGCCGCCTCCGGCGCCGCGGCGCTGCCGGCCGAGGTGTTCGAGCGGATCCGCGATCGCTACGGCGTCGAGATCGCCGAGGGCTACGGCCTCACCGAGACGTCGCCGGTGGTGACCTGGAGCCGGGGCATCCAGCCTCGGGCGACCTCGGTCGGCCAGCCACTCGCCGGGGTCGAGGTGGTGCTCGTCGAGTCGGACGGGACCCCCGTCGAGGCCGGCGACACCGGCGAGATCGTCGTCCGCAGCCCGGGCGTGTTCAAGGGCTATCTCGATGCGCCCCAGCTGACGGCTGCGGTGCTCACGGACGACGGCTGGTTCTGGACCGGTGACATGGGCGTCTTCGACGACGACGGCTACCTCTATCTCGTCGACCGGATGAAAGACATCATCATCGTGTCGGGCTTCAACGTGTACCCGGCCGAGGTCGAGTCCGTCCTGATGGAGCACCCGGACGTGACCGGGGCGATCGTCGTCGGCACCCCACACGGGGAGACCGGGGAGACCGTCGCCGCCCACGTGGCCGGTCAGGTCACCGCCGACGAGCTCGATGCCTTCGTCCGGGCTCGGCTCAGCACCTACAAGTGCCCGACCGAGTTCCACTTCGTCGACGAGCTGCCGGTTGCGCCGACGGGGAAACTCATCCGCCGGGAGCTTCGACCGTGACGGACCGCCGCTGAGGGACACCGCTGGAGGGAGATCGCCGATGACACCACTGTTGACCGAAGGCCGAGGATGAGCGGCTCGCCGCGTTTCCGGTTCGAGGCGGCCCCCGAGCTGCCCGGCGCAGACGCGGCCAGCAGGTACGGCTTCGGCGCCATCCGGCATCTCGTCAACCGCCTCTGGGACGTCACCATCGAAGGCGTCGAGCACGTGCCCCTCGACGGCCCGGCACTCATCGCCCCGAACCACCTGTCGTTCTGTGACTCGGTGTTCGTGCCGGCCGCGCTCCCCCGCCGAATCTGGGCGATCGGCAAGGGTGAATACATGGACGACTGGAAGACCAAGCACCTCTTCCCCGCGCTCGGGATGATCCCGGTCGACCGCTCGGGTGGCGACGCCGCCCAGGTGGCCCTCGACACCGCAGCCCGGGTGCTCGACGGCGGTCACCTCTTCATGATCTACCCCGAGGGCACGCGCTCTCGCAGCGGCAACCTGCACAAGGGTCGGACCGGGGCCGCCCGGCTGTCGATCCGCTGCGACGCCCCGATCATCCCGGTCGGCCACATCGGCACGGTCGACGTGCAACCGCCCGACCAGTTCGTGATGAAGCCCCGACTCCCGGTGACCGTTCGCTTCGGGGCCCCGATGCGGGCCGAGGACCACGGCGACCCGTCCGACCCGCGGGTGTTGCGGATCTTCACCGACGCCGTCATGTTCGAGATCGCCGAGCTCTCCGAGCAGCGCTACGTCGACACCTACGCCGGCAAGGAATCGGAGCCGGCGGCAACGCCGACCACACCGGGCAAGGTGGGGAAGGTGGGGAAGGCGGCCGGTCCGGTGACGACGCCGACGAGACCGGCCGACGCCGATCGCGGTCCGCTGACCCCGCCGGCCCGCCCGGCCATCAGCGTGCCGACCGGCCGACCCTCGGTCCCTGCCGGCCGATAGCGGCCGCCCCGGGCATCCCGCCACGACATCCGTCGACCCCAACTAGGCTCGCAGCCACCATCTACCGGGGAGGCGCGATGAGTGCGGACGAAGCGACCGACGTGAGCTGGACGGCATGGCGGGTGGCCCCGACCTCGGGGTTCGTCGTCGACAATGCCGACGGCGAGGTCGGTCTGGTCCAGATCGACGCCGCCCAGTTCTCGGTCAGCCACCGGTTCCAGTTCGTCGACGACACCGTGAGAGAGGACATCGTCACCAAGCTGACCCGCACGGGCATCGACCGAGCCGACGCCGAGGAACGCTTCGGGCGGGCCGCGGCCTACGGCGAGGTCGGTGGCACCACCGACCTGGCCTCGATCCCGCCGTTCATGCGCTGGTTCGAGAACACCTACGGCGTGCACACCCTGGCCGCCATCCTGCACGACGAGCTGATCGTCGAGACGGTCAACGGCGGCCATCTCGGCAGCGACACGCTGGCCGACCGGTTCTTCCGGCTGCTGCTCGACGCCTCCGGGGTGCCCCGGTTGAAGAGCTGGCTGATGTGGGCCGCCGTTGCGCTGCGGACCCGGTGGGCCGCCGGCGGACACCGCCGGCTGTCCGTGGTGATCTGGGTCCTGGCCGCGCTGGCCGGCATCGTCGCCGCGGTCGTCGGCATCTGCCTGGCGATCTGGAGTGACAACACGGGCTGGGCGACGGCGCTGATCGTCGTCGCCATCGTCGGGCCGTTTGCGTCTGCGCTGCTGTGGGGCCAGCAGTGGGGAGCGAGCTTCATCGCCGCCGTCGCTGCGGTGTTCGTGGTCCCGGCCTCCGTGTTCGCGATCCTCGGCCGGATCACCTACGGCGCGATGGAGCGGACGTTCCGAGCCGTCCGGAGCTGAGGCCGCTCAGCCCCGATCGAGCCGACCCCGCAGCGCCGCCAGGGCCAGGCCCTGGCTGACCACGGCGACGATCAGGATCGCCAGGAGCCCCTTGCCGATCTCGGCCCACTCCCACGTGTCGCCGGTCAGCGACCTCATGCTCTCCAGGATGTGGGTGATCGGGTTGTAGCGGGCGACGGTCCGCAGCCAACCCGAGAGCTGGTCGAGCGGGACCGTCGACCCCGTCAGGAAGGCGAACGGGAAGAACAGGATGAAGCTGGCCCCGACCGCGCCGGGATTGGCCGTCTTCAGGGCGATGGCGTACGGCAGGCCGGTGTAGGCCACCCCCCACAGGGCGCCGATCAGGATGAAGACGAGCACCCCGAGCACCCCGGTACCGAACGACACGCCGAACACGAACCCGAGGATGAGCACGGGGATGCACAGGCCGATGACGAGCACCAGGTCGGCCACCATGAGGCCGAGCAGCAACGGGAGTCGCCTGGCCGGACTGAGCAGCAGCCGGTCGAAGTAGCCCGACTGGATGTCGGTCACCAGGCCGGGGGCCCGGGAGACGCCGGTGACGGCGAAGATGATGGCGGTCGGGAGCTGGAAGGCCCGGTAGTCGAAGCCCTCGTTTCCCGGGAAACCCTCGGTCAGGTTCTGCAGGGCGCCGACGTTGACGATGAAGAAGAACGTCGGGACGAACAGTGCGGGGACGAACGTCTCGGGTTCCCGGGGGATCGAGCGGAGCGCCCGCTTTGCGATCGTGATGAGGTCACCGAGGAAGCCAGACGGGCGGGCCCGGACGAGGTTGCGATCGCCGGCCGATGCGCTCGGTGCAGTCGAGGTGGTCATCAGGCCGCCACCTCGATCCGGTCGCCCGTCAGCTCGAGGAACACGTCGTCGAGCGTGGGGGTTCGCAGGGTCAGATCGGTGACCGCGGCCCCGGCGGCGTCGAGGGCGAGGGCGACCGGCGACACCGCGGCGGCGCCGTTCCTGACCGAGATCAGCAGACCGCGGGGGCCCTGGTCGACGTGGTCGACCGTGTCGAGCCCGACGACGGCGTCGTAGGCGGCCTGACGGTCGCTGCCGTCGGACAGGCGGACCTGGATGACGTCCGAGCCGACCGTCCGCTTGAGGTCATCCGGGGTACCCTCGCCGACGATCGTGCCGGCGTTGATGATCCCGACCCGGTCGGCCAGCTCGTCGGCCTCCTCCAGGTACTGGGTGGTGAGGAAGATCGTCGTGCCGTACTCGCCGTTCAACCGACGGACCTCCTCCCACACCTCGGCCCGGCTCGTCGGGTCGAGGCCGGTGGTCGGCTCGTCGAGGAACAGCAGGTCCGGGTTGTGGATCAGGGAGGCGGCCAGGTCGAGGCGGCGTTCCATGCCGCCCGAGTAGGTGCCGACCCAGCGGTCGATGGCGTCGAACTCGATGACCGACCTGAGCTCGTCGATCCGCTGGTCGATCTCCTTCGCCGTCAGCCCGTAGAGCTGACCCTGGACCCGCAGGATCTCGCGGCCGCTCTGCTTCTGGTCGAGCGAGACGTCCTGGAGCGCCGCACCGATGCGGAGCCGGATCTGCTTGGCCTGGGTGGCCACGTCGAGGCCGAGCACCCTGGCCGACCCGCCACTCGGGGTGAGCAGCGTGGTCAGCATCTTCACCACCGTCGACTTGCCGGCGCCGTTCGGGCCGAGGAATCCGTAGATCTCCCCCGGCTCGACGACGAGGTCGACCCCCCGTACCGCCTCGACCTCACCGAAGCTCCGGCGCAGGTCGGTCGTCTCGATCACTGCCTCGCTCATGGCCGCCACCCTACGCCCCGGGCCGGCTCGATCGGTGAGCCACCGGGACCGCTCACCAACCGGACGGATGGACACCGTTTCCCGGGCGCCCGTAGTTTTCTCCTATGACCGAGACGTTGACGGGGACCGACCGATCGGCCGGGATCAGCTACGACGAGCTGTTCGACGTCGACACCCATCCCGTGTCGGAGGTGCTTCGCCGGGTCGGCGATGACGTGCCCGCCGGCAACACCCGGGTGCCAGCCGGCGTCTACCACGAGCGTCACTGGCACGACCTCGAGGTGGAGCGGCTCTGGTCGAAGGTGTGGCAGCTGGCGTGTCTGGAGGAGGAGATCCCCGAGGTCGGCGACTACCACGTCTACGACATCGCCCACCTGTCGTTCCTGATCGTCCGCACCGCACCGGACGAGATCAAGGCCTACCGCAACGCCTGCCTGCACCGCGGCCGCAAGCTCCGGGAGCACGCTGGCCGCGGCGCCCGCAACCTGCGCTGCGCGTTCCACGGCTGGTGCTGGAACCTCGACGGTTCGATGAAGGAGATCCCGTGCCAGTGGGACTTCCCCGACGTCGAGTTCGACGACTACGGCCTGCCCGAGGCCAGGGTCGACACGTGGCAGGGGTTCGTGTTCCTCAACCCCGACCGTGACGCCGAGCCCCTTGGTGACTTCCTCGGCGACCTCGCCGACCACTTCACCGCCGCCCCGTTCACCACACGGTTCAAGGCGGCCCACGTGCGCAAGCTGATGCCGATGAACTGGAAGGTCTGCCAGGAGGCCTTCATGGAGAGCTACCACGTGGTGGCCACCCACCCGACGCTGATGCAGACCCTGGGTGACGCCAACTCCCGCTACGACGCCTGGGGCAACTACAGCCGGGCCATGTCGGCCAGCGGCGTCGAGAGTCCGCACCTGACCGGTATGACCCACTGGGAACCGCTCGACGACGGTCGACAGTTCGCCCGCTGGCGTCACCCGTTGAGCGGGCACGTGTACGAGCGGGCCGATGCCGGACCGGACGCCAGCCGGGTCCGGGTGACCGACCTCGACGGCAACGAGAGCCTCTTCGACGACGACGGCAACCACCTGGACGGCCAGCAGACCCAGGCCGATCCGCACCTGTGCAAGTGGGTCGGTGGACCGAATCTGCCGGGGATGGACGACGTGCCGATGATGGCCGCCACTCCCCCGGACGAGCTGTTCGACGGCTTGGGTGCAGCCGGAGACGGGACCGACGGCAACGGTGAGATCACCGCCGAGCGGCTCGGCCTCCTGCGGGGCTGGATGGCCGACCAGCGTCGTCGCCAGGTGACCAGGAGTCACGGCGACGCCATCGACGTCGATGGGATCGCCGATGCCGAGCTGATCGACGCCATCTTCTACTCGGTGTTCCCCAACTGGTCGCCGTGGGGCTGCTTCAACCCGATCATGTACCGGTTCCGACCGAACGGCGACGATCCCGAGCAGTGCATCTTCGAGGTCATGCTCTTCCCGCTTGCGCCGGCGGATCCGGCGGCCAGGCCGGCCCCGTCCGGGGTGACCGAGCTCGGACTCGACGACGACTGGACCGAGGCCCCCGAGCTGGGGCCGCTGGCCAAGATCTTCCAGCAGGACTCGCTCAACCTGCCGCTGGTCCAACGGGGGGTCAAGGCCCAGGAGCAGCAGGAGGTGATCTTCGCCGCCTACAACGAGACGAAGATCCGCCACTTCTACCACCACTACTTCCGGCTGCTCGGCGTCGACACCGACGGCTCCGGCACCCCGGTCGAGCTCGGCCGCTGAACCGCCGGCGCCCGGTCGTCGACCAGCCGGGCTCGGCGTGTACGAGGCCGGGCGGGCGCCGTGCGGATGCGGGACGCCGCCATCGACCTCGACCGGAGCGGCCGAGCGCTCGATGCCGGCCTGGCCGAGCTGCCCGTGTCGGACGAGCCCGTCGAGCTGTGGTGGGGTGCGGAGATGATCCGGCAGCATCGGGGCCGACAGCCACCTGGCGGCGTGTGTGGCCGATGGGCTCGGACCGATCGCCAGGAGCGTCCTGACCGAGCTGTGGGTCGTGCGTCGGGTTCGGCGAGTACTCGGTGCACCCGGGGGCTGGCGGGCGGCGGGGTGAGGCCTGGTCAGTCGGCGGACCGCCCGGATGCGGCGCCGGTCGGGGTGAACGTCAGGTCGAGGGTGCGGAGGCCCCGCAGCAGGAAGCTGTCCTCGTAGGTCGGCTCGTGGCCCGGGGCGATGGCCAGGTCGGGGAGCTGGTCGAGGAGCGCCTCGACCGCCACTCGGGCCTCCAACCGGGCCAGGCCGGCGCCGATGCAGTAGTGCTCGCCGTGGCCGAACGACAGGTGGTCCGGGGCGGTGCCGCCACCTCGATCGTGGCCCGGTCCGAGGTGGCGGTCGAGGTCGAGGTCGTCCGGTCGGTCGTAGGCCGCGGGGTCCCGGTTGGCGGCGGCGTAGACCAACCACACGTGGTCACCGGCGGCGACCTCGACCCCACCGATCACGACGTCACGGGTTGCCACCCGGTACAGCCCCTGGACGGGCGCCTGGTGGCGGAGGACCTCCTCGACCAGGACCGGGACGAGCGAGCGATCGGCGTCGACCCGGTTGCGGAGCTCTGGGTCGCGGGCCAGGACGTCGGCCAGGTTGGTGATCAGCTTGGCGGTGGTCTCGTTGCCGGCCACGAGGAACTGCTGGCACATCGACAGCTGCTCAGCCGGGGTCAGGCGCTCGCCGTCGACCTCGGCGGTGGCCACGTCGGTCAGGAGGTCGTCCCGGGGCTCCTCGGCCCGCTCGGCCAGTCGGGCCGAGAAGTAGTCACCGAAGGCGACCGAACTGATGAGGAAGCTGCGGACCTGGTCGACGGTCGGCGAGGCGTTGCCGATCGGGATCGCCAGGTCGTCAGACCAGCGCTTGAAGGTCCCGAGGTCGTCGTGACCGACGCCGAGCGCCCTGGCGATGATCGTCATCGGGAGCAGCACGGCATACTCCGCCACCAGCTCGACACGACCCCGACCGGCGAACCGGGTGATCAGCTCGTCGGCGAGCTGGCGGACGTCTGGCTCCATGGCCCGGATGCGGGCGGGGCGGAAGGCCCGGTTGACGGCCCGGCGCTGGCGGACGTGGGCCGGCGGGTCGGCGTTGAGCAGCACGACAGCAGCCCGCTGGTCGCTGGCCACGGCGGCGAAGACCTCCCTCATGGCGGGCTCGGCGGCCAGGGTGGCCATCGCCGCCTGCATCCCGTTGGTCCGGTTGCCGACCGAGGCCGGCGAGCGGTTCGACCAGGTGTCGGGGTCGCGGACGATGTCGAGCACGAGGTCTCGACCGGTGGCCAGCCAGGCGCCCATGCTCTCGCTCCACACGAGACCGTCGGACCGTCCCCGGAGCCGGTGGAAGAGCGGATGGGGGCAGTCGAGGAGCCCGGGGTCCCGCTCGACGAGGCGAGCCAGGTCGGGATCCTCGGTGGTCACGGGGCGGTGCGCTCCTCGTCGGCCGGTTCCGGCGACACCCGGTCACCCTCGATGGCCCACCGGAGGGCCCGGCGGAGCAGCTCGTGGTACTGGGGGACGTCCCAGGAGCAGCGCTCGACGCGGGGGTAGTGCGCCATCAGCGGGGCCATGTCCCAGTGGCCGCGGCAGTGTCCGAGGGTGTTGTAGAGCACGGCCCCGTCGCCGAGCGGGCGGAGGTACTGCACGAGGCGACGGTCGGAGTCGGCCGTCCAGTCGGCCTCGGCGAACCCCGTCGCCTCGCCTCGCCACCTGGTGTGCAGGAGTGGGTGGAGGCCCGCCTCGTCGGCGTGCTCCATCAGGTAGAGCTCGTCGTCGGTCTCGAACGGCTCGATGCCGGTGACGAGCCAGTGGTCGGGATCGGACAGCTCGACCGGGTAGGGGGCGATCGGTGGGTGGGCCACGAACTGGGAGCCGAGCGTGTCGGCCCAGATGGGGAAGCACCGCGGCGCTTCGACGCCGTCGGGGCGGGGCAGGTCGAGTGCGGCGTTGGTCCCGTGGAGGGCGAGCCAACGACCGCCCCGCTCCACCCAGCTGCGAATGGCTCGCTGGGCCGGCTCGGATGGGCGGACGTCACAGGTGTAGGAGACGAGGAAGGTGGCGTCGTCGAGGGTCGAGGTGTCCTCGTAGCCGGCGTCGACCCGGACCCGGACGTGGTCGTGCTCACCGAGCAGGTCGAGCAGCTGCCGGCGGGCGAAGTCGACGTCGTGGTAGCGCCCGCCAGCCACCAACCATCCGTCGACCCTGGTTGCGGGGTCGGCCGCTTCGGCGAGTCGCGCACCCATCTCGCCCCGAGCCTCGCCCAGCGACGGGCGCCGCTCAAGTCGATCCGCCGACCGGACGGGACCAACCGGCGACGGACCGTTGGGAACAATTCCCCGACTCGCCACCCGTGTTGGCTGTCACCGACCCTCACTACCCTGCAATGAGCGCAGGCTGCACCACCGTTCATCCACCCTTCATCCTCACTGCCAACCCCGCCGCGAGGGCAGCATGTTCGACGAGTTGATACGCCAAGCAAAGCGAAGAAGGGGCAAGAGACGCCTGGCTTCGGAGTCACATCGTCTGAAAAGGACGAAGACCGGTCAGGCTCGGATCCGTCCGCAGTTCGTCCAGGTGATCGAGGACTACCGCTACGTCCGGCGTGATGGGAGGTGGCGGCCCGAGGTCGAGCACCCGGCCGGTGTCGGCACGATCTCGGTCCCGACGTCGATCGACGACGATGCGTCGCTGGCCAAGCCCGGTCGCCTCGATGTGCGCTCGCTCCAGATCATCGGTGCCGATCGATCGCCGATCCTCGGCTCGTTCATGAGCTTCCACAACCACGGACGGACCGACCTGGCGGACATCGTGACCAACGGGGGCGGCGGATTCGACTCGATCGAGCTGGAGGCGCCGGCCGGTGTCGGCCGGCCGGAGAGGCAGGCGGCCGATCGGGGACTGGAGCGGTCCCATCACCTCAGCCGGTACCGGATCGACCAACCGGCCCGGCACCCGATCGAGATCATGATCGGCGTCGTCGAAGGCGAACCGCCACACGATGAGCTCACCCATGGGCGATATTTCCTCATCGACGTCGTCCTCCATATCCCCGATATCGGACTCCAGGCGCCGCCGCGTTTGGAGAGCATCGAGTTCGGTTGGCCCAACCTCACCGAGACCGATACATCGATGCGCATCTGGAGCATCGAACGCCCCGACCTGCCCGGCAGGCTCGGGTTCAACATCACCCGGTTCCTCACTCCCCTGCGGACCGACTACGACACCACGAGGCAGACGATCACCTGCTCGGCGCCGGCGGAGCTCGACCGCTGGTTCCGCCAGCGTGACCACCGGGCCGGCCACGAGGTCACCTACGTCTCCTCGGTCCTGGTCGAAGCGAGGCGGCCGGTCCAACTGGTCGACCGGTCGTCGATCGACGTCCGGGTGCTCGTCGGCCTCGACGCACTCCTGTCCGGCACCGAGATCCGGCTGCACGACGCCACCGGCTACCGGAACGACTCGACGCCGCTGGAGACCGCGTCGCTGTTGCGGGCCGCCATCGAGGTCAACCTCGAGGAGGCAACGGCGTTCCGCCTGACCGAGCAGCGCAACAGCCTCCACTTCCGCGGGGTGCAGCCGTCGCTCGACGTCATCGACACGATCGCGGCGACGATCGCCTCCTGCGGCTATCACGTCGACGTGACCGACGACGGCCACGGGTTCGACCGCACCATCACGGCGACCCGGGTGGTCGGCGGCACGACTGTCCAGTTCGACGTCACCGTCCAGGGTCACCACCGGACGGTCCGCCGGACGTTGAAGGACGGCGGGGGTCCCCGGCTCCGTGAGGAATTGGACGCCGGCGACGTCGACGTCGAGGTGGTCGGCTTCACCAGCGGCGACCACCGGCGCCTGACCGTCGAGATGAACGCGTTGCATGCGAGTCTCCGCCAGCAACTGTCGGCCCTGGTGGAGGTCTGACGCATGGACGTCATCGCCACTCCCGCCGAACCGATCGCCCGCTGCAAGGTGTGTGGCGACGCTGCGATCGTCGCCGTCTGCCATCACTGCGGCGCGGCCCTCTGCCACGATCACGGCACCAACGGTGCCCCCGGGTCACGGGAGTTCCGCGGCCTCGGGCTCGCCAGGAAGGGTCGGGGGGAGGACCCGATCCACTGCGCCGACTGCGTCCACCGGATCCTGTCGACCGGGGAGATGGTGATCCTGTCGGCGGTCGGCGCACTGCCCGCCGTGCTGGCCTTCGCCTTGTCGGCGTCGCTGCCGGTGCGGATCGGGGCGCTCGCCGTCGTGCCCGTTGTGGTCGCGGCCCTGCTGGTCGAGTGGATCGGCCAGCGTCGCGAGGAGCACCTGCCACGCTGTCCGGTCGTGCCGGGGGTCGAGAACGAGCAGATCGTCGAGACCTATCGCTACTCGTCGATGCTGTCCGACGACGGGGCCTGGAAGCACCAGACACTGGAGGCCGGCGGCTCGGCCAACGCCGACCTGCGGTTCGACCCGGACGATGTGGCGCGGGTGGCCACCTACGCCGGCACCAACCACGGGCCGAAGGACCTCGATCGGGTCGACGCCGGGTTCGTCGTCATGCAGTTGGGCTATCCGGCTGCGGTCGACGCCGTCAACGTCACCGACGACGGTGACCGGTTCGGTGGCGAACGGCTGACGTTCGGAGCCGATCGGGTGCCGTTCCTCTTCTCGACGCCTGGCGGTGCACCCGGCGGTGCGGGGGCGCCCGACGATGCCGGGACCTCCGGCGAGCGGAGCCCGTCGGTCCACCGGTGGACCCGCGACTACGACGTGCGCCTCCCCGACGGTCCACCGAGGCTGCCCGTACAGATCTTCCCCTCCGTCGCCCCGGACTCCGACCGTCGAACACTCGAGCTCCACGTCCGTTGGGCCGACACCGACGGACCGGGTGACCTCGGCGCCGACCGTGTCGTCGTCGGCCCGTGGGGACGTCAACCGGTGTCGATCCACTCACTGGAGATCCGGGCCCCGCTCGGACGGCTCGGTGGTGCGCTCGCCCTCGACGGCGATCCGGTCGTGACCCCCCGATCGGAGCTGTCCGACGACGGGATCGGCCGGATCCGGTGGGAGCAGCTCGACGTCGCCGACGACGCGACCGGGACACGGCTGCGGGTGCAGTTCGAGCATCCCATCCCGTCCGACATCGACATCGGCGGTCAGGTCACCGTGGTGTTCGACTACTCGCTCGCAGGCGTGACCGACCTTGCGTGGTTCGATCCGCTCGGCCACGCGACCTTCCGGGCCGGGGCCAGCCGGCACCGGGAGCCGGCACAGATCACCTCGGTGATCGACGTCGCCTTCGACTTCTCGACGGCTCACCTGCCCAACGAGGAGCGCTTCCTCCGCCTCGAGCGACCGCTCGACCTTCGCCCGTCGCTGCTCCAGCACATCCGCCCCGATCACCACACGACGATCGAGATCGCTCGGCGCCTGACCGACGCCGGGTTCACGATCGCCCACGTCGGCGAGTCGACCGTGTTCCCCGCCGAGTGGTCGGTCGAGGAGGGACGGGTGTGGGAGCTCCGAGGGCAGTACTTCGCCAACACCGCCGCCCTGGAGTTCCAGCTGCGAATCGTCGGCACCGACCGTCGGTGGGGCTTGACGGAGTCGATGGAGACGGCACACGTCACGTCGGTGACGCTGGCGGCCAAGGGTGATGTCGACGGTCATCAGGTCGAGGCGATCTTCGACGCCCAGTTCCGCGCCATCGAGGAACACACCCGGGAGGCGTTGATCTGGCTGGCCGCGGGCGGGTCACCGACCCAGGCCGCGCACGGTGACCGCGACGCCATGTCGGCTCGACCGATCGGGGCGGGCGTCGATCCGTCCGACGACGCCGCCAGACGGCCAGACCGGACCGTGCCCCTCGATGCCCTCACCCGAACGGGCCACGACGTGCCCGAGCCGCGTCGGGAGCGGCAGTGCTCGATGTGTGGGCTCGGCGTCGACCACCGGCCGTCGTCGTTGTGCCACCACTGCGGTCGGCTCGTCTGCCTCGAGCGGTGCTCGGTGACCGTGCGCCGGGACCCGGCCTTCGTGCGAAGCGTCGATCGACTCGACACCACGGCGAGCCACTGTGAGACGTGCGCCGAGAAACGCCACCAGGTGTCCTATCGCCTGCATCGGGTGGCGAGGAGCCGAACGATCAGCCGCCTCCGCTCAGGCCGACGCTGAGTCGTCTGGTCACCGGCCGACCTCGTCGCAGACACCGGGATCAGCGGTGGCAGGCATCGCCACCGCCGGGGGCGCACCTCGGTGGGCGATGTGCCCACGGAGCGTGCCCCTGCCCGGTTCGGTCGGGCACTACAGTCGGCCACGCCGAGACAACAAGGCGGTACCGGAGGTTCGATGACCCCCAGCCGACCGACCTTGACCGCGCTCCGGCAACACACCCGGGCCAAGCGCTACGCGCTGCTCGAGTCCTACCTCGCGAACCTGGACCGGCCGGCGACGGACCGTCCGCTCCGGATCGTCGACCTCGGTGGCACCGCAGCCTTCTGGCGGAGCCGGGTGCGCGGCGCCGACGGGATCGAGATCACCCTGGTCAACAACCATCACATCGATCGGACCAACGCGGACTACGACGAATCGGTCCCCTGGATCTCCGAGTGGAGACGCGACGCGACCGAGCTGACGGCCGACGAGCTGGCCACCTTCGACGTCGTGCACTCCAACTCGTTCGTCGAGCACCTGGAGAGTCGCCACGAGCAGGCGCTCTTGGCGGCGACGATCGAGGCAAGCGGTCGTCCGTACTTCATCCAGGTCCCCAACAAGAACTGTCCGGTCGATCCCCACTTCCCTGCGCCGGTCCCCTTCGCCGCCCGATGGCCGAAGCCGCTGCTGGCTCGGTTGCTGACCCGGTCGGCGCTCGGCTCCGGTTCGACGGAGCCGGACGTTGCGTCGGCGCTGGAGCGGCTGCGGTACTACACGCCGATCGGGTACGGCGATCTCGGGCGCCTCTTCCCCGGTGCCGACCTGACGCGGGAGTGGACCTGGGGGGTCAATCCGTCCCTGATCGCATCCCGACCGCACCGGGCCGCGACGGTCACGGCAACAGCAACGGCAATGGCAACGGCAACAACGACTCTGGCGGCTGACCAGCCGACGCCGCTCCGGTCGGTCGCCGACCCGAGGGTCACGACCCTCTGTCGTCTGGTCGAGGCCAATCACCCCGGGGCCGTCGTCGATCGGATCCTCGTGGTCGGTTGTGGTCGTGGGCAGGAGGCGGCGGCGTTGGCGGATCACTTCGACGCCGCCACGACCGGGATCGATCTGCATGCCGACTTCGACCAGGAGGCGGCTCGACGGGCCGACCTTCGGGTGATGGACGCAACCGCCCTCGACCTCGCCGACAACAGCTATGACCTGGTGTATTCCTTCCATGCGCTGGAGCACATCGAAGCTCCGGACGTCGCCCTGTCGGAGATGCGTCGGGTGCTGGCCCCCGGCGGCCTCTTCTGCATCGGGACCCCGAATCGTCACCGCGCCATCGGGTACGTGGGGTCCAGGACCTCGACGCTCAACAAGGTCCGTTGGAACCTGCAGGACATCGGGATGCGGTTGCGGGGACGGTTCCGCAACGAGCTCGGCGCCCACGCCGGCTTCAGCAGCGGTGAGCTGGGGGCGGACCTGACCGGCACCTTCGGGCAGGCCACCGAGATCACCGCCGAGTACTACCGGAACCTGTACCGGTCTGGACGGGTCGCTCGACTGGTCCGACTCGCCGCCGGTGGGCCGGGGCGGCACCTCCTGCCCTGCATCTACTTCGTCGGGCGCCTCGCCACGTCGACGCCGGAGGGCCACGACGCTGCGACGAGCGACGGTGGTCTCGGGCCGTACCTCGACCAGGCCGGCGTCGAGATCGATCTCACCCGAGAGCTCGCCGACGCCGCCGTCGACGAACGCCCGGTGGATCGCTGACCAACCGGTCCACGTCGCCGCGGTCGGCACGACCGGACGGAACCAGGCGGCGGTTGCCCCGCCGGACCGCCACGCCGGTCGTCGGCCGGTGACCGGCTTCCCCGGCGTCGCGATGCCGGATGTGGTCGATTCTTGACTCAGTCCAATCTTTGGACAACACTGCTTCCGTGGCTCGCAAATCCGTCGAGACGCCGGACGACCCGGCAGCGAAGCTGCGCAGTCACGGACTCAACGTCACTGCGCAGCGTCTCGCCGTGCTGCGAGCCCTGTCGACCAACCCGCACGCGACGGCGAACCTCGTCGCCGAGTGTGTGCGGGACGACATCGGTACGATCTCGCGTCAGGCGGTCTACGACGTTCTCGCCGCGCTCACCGACCATGGCATCATTCGCGTGATCCAGCCCGCCGGATCGCTCGCCCGATACGAGACACGGGTGGGTGACAACCACCATCATCTCGTGTGCCGGCAGTGCGATCGCATCGTCGATGTCGACTGCGCCGTCGGGGACACCCCGTGCCTTGCGCCGGCCGACGACTGGCAGTTCACCGTCGACGAAGCCGAGGTCATCTACTGGGGCATCTGTCCCGAGTGTCGAGCTCGCAACACCTGAGTCCTCGATCAACAACAACCACAGCAAGCACCGCAACCTACCAACAGAGTCACTCTGTATGTCAGGAGATCCAATGACCGACAGTTCGACACAGTCTCCGGAGTGGGGTTCGCTCACCTCGGCCGAGTTCCAATCGAACGAGAAGTGGTGGCCGAACCAGCTGAACCTCCGGATCCTCCATCAGGGCCATCCCGCATCGAACCCGCTCGGCAGCGACTTCGACTACACCGCCGCCGTCGCCGGCATCGACTTCGACGAGCTGACCCGTGACGTCGACGCCCTGATGACCGACTCGAAGGAGTGGTGGCCCGCCGACTTCGGCCACTACGGCGGCCTCTTCATCCGGATGACCTGGCACGCCGCCGGCACCTATCGGGTCCACGATGGTCGCGGCGGCGGCAACTCCGGCGCCCAGCGCTTCGCCCCGCTCAACTCCTGGCCGGACAACGGCAACCTCGACAAGGCCCGCCGTCTGATCCTCCCGATCAAGCAGAAGTACGGCAAGGCCATCTCATGGGCCGACCTGCTGTGCTTCGTCGGCAACCGGGCCCTCGAGACGATGGGCTTCAAGACCTTCGGCTTCGCCTTCGGCCGGCCCGACATCTGGGCTCCCGAGGACGACATCTTCTGGGGACCGGAGAACGAGTGGCTCGACGAGGGCGAGGGTCGCTACACCGGCTCGTTCGACACCAACGATCGCGAGCTGGTCGGCTCGCTCGCTGCGGTCCAGATGGGGCTGATCTACGTCAACCCCGAGGGCCCCAACGGCGTGGCCGACGCCCTCAAGTCGGGCATGGACATCCGTGAGACCTTCGCCAGGATGGCCATGAACGACGAGGAGACCGTTGCGCTGACCGTCGGCGGCCACACGTTCGGCAAGATGCACGGCAACGGTCCGGCCGAGGCCGTCGGCGACGAGCCCGAGGGCGGCGCACTGGCCGACCAGGGCTTCGGCTGGATGAACTCCAACGCCAGCGGTAAGGGTGCCGACACCGTCACCTCCGGTCTGGAGGGGGCCTGGACCCCGACCCCGACCCAGTGGGACAACAAGTACCTCGACACCCTCTTCGGGCATGAGTGGGAGATCAACATCACCCCAGCCGGCGCCCAGGTGTGGAACCCGAAGGAGGTCAAGGAAGGGTTCATGGTGCCGCCGGTGCAGCCCGGTGCCCCCGAGACCCCGCCGGCGATGTCCACCGCGGACATGGCCATGATCACCGACCCGGCCTACCTGGAGATCTCCAAGCGGTTCCACGAGAACCCGGACCAGCTGGCCGACGCCTTCGCCCGGGCCTGGTTCAAGCTCCTGCACCGTGACATGGGTCCCGCCATCCGCTACGTCGGCCCCCAGGCTCCAGGCGAGAAGCTGGTCTGGCAGGACAACGTCCCGGCTCACGATGGCGCGGCGATCGGCGACGCCGAGGTGACCCAGCTCAAGGCGGCCGTGCTGGACACCGGGCTCACCCCGACCCAGTTGGTTTCGACCGCCTGGGCGTCGGCCTCCACCTACCGCCGGACCGACTTCCGCGGCGGGGCCAACGGCGCCCGCATCCGTCTGGAGCCGCAGGCCAGCTGGGACATCAACCTCCAGGCCGGCGTCAGCTCCGTGATCGCCAAGCTCGAAGAGGTCCGCGCTGCGTTCAACGGCAAGGGCGGCGCCCAGGTGTCGCTGGCCGACCTGATCGTGCTTGCCGGCGGAGCCGGCGTCGAGACCGCGGCCTCTGCTGCCGGCCACGACGTGAGCGTGCCGTTCACCCCTGGCCGGACCGATGCCGACCAGGACGACACCGACGTCGAGTCGTTCGGCTACCTCGAGCCGACGGCTGACGGGTTCCGCAACTACGTGGCCAAGCAGGGGGCGGTTCCGACCGAGCACCTGCTCATCGACAAGGCGTTCATGCTCAATCTGTCGGCTCCGGAGATGACGGCGCTGGTCGGCGGTCTGCGGGTCCTCGGCACGAACGTCGACGGCGGCAACCACGGTGTGCTCACCGATCGTCCCGGTCAGCTGACGAACGACTTCTTCGTCAACCTGCTCGACATGGACGTCCGCTGGACCGCCGTCGGTGAGGCCGAGGACGCCTTCGAGGGCCGCAACCGGGCCAGCGATGCGGTCGCCTACACCGGCACCCGGGTGGACCTGGTGTTCGGCTCGAACAGCCAGCTCCGGGCCATTGCCGAGGAGTACGCCTCCGACGCCGGTGGCGCCGAGCTGTTCCTCGAGCACTTCGTGTCCGGCTGGGTGACCGTGATGGACAACGACCGCTTCGACCTCGACTGAGGTACCCGGCGCTCGCGCTGCATCGAAGCACCTGCGTTGACCCTGGTGGGGTGTCGCCTCCGGCGGCGCCCCACCGGCGCGTCGACCGACGTCGCCCGTTCGGGCATCATGGTGCGGCCAGGAGATTCTCGGAACGGCTCGGGCCGCTCGAGCGTCTCACCTCATGAGATGGAACGCTCACCCGCGGTCGACAGCTGCTGGCCGGCCGATCTGGTTCGGCTCTACCGGACCGAACGCACGACCTATGTCCGCGTCGCATACCTGCTCACGGGGCATCGCGAGGTGGCCGAGGAGGTCGTGCAGGATGCCTTCGTCGCCTGCGGCCAGCGCTGGGTGGAGCTGGAGCGTCCCCGGGCCTACCTCCGGACCGCGGTGGTCAACCGGTCACGCTCCTGGCTGCGCCGACTCCAGCTGCAGCGCGACCGCGAACGACCGGGCGAGACCGTCGACGAGATGGAACCGGACGAGCTGTGGGACGCCCTCGGCCGACTCGACGAGCGGCGCCGGGCCGCCATCGTCCTCCGCTTCTACCACGACCTGCCCGACGTCGAGATCGCCGAGGCCCTCGACTGCCGACCGGCCACCGTGCGCACGCTCGTCCACCGCGGTCTCCAGGATCTCCGCCGGGAGGTGGACCGATGACCGATCGATTCGACGGCACGACCAGCGACGGGAACCCGACCGATCCCGCCCTCTCCGACGAGTTCCAGGACGAGGTGCGGCGGATGCTGCACCGCAGGGCCGCAGACGTATCGACCGTCCGAGCCGACGGTTCCTCGATCCGGCCCGGTGGCGGAGCGGCTGCGGCCGACGGTTCCCTCCTTGGCGGACCTCGGTCCGACCACCGTCCGATGGGCCAGGTCGTCGATCTTCCCGAACGGGAACTCGGCCTGCGCACGACCGGCTCCGTCAGGCGCGGTCTGCCCGAGAACCGGCGGGAGGTCCCCTTGACCAGGCGGTTCGGTCTCGTCGCCGCCGCGGCGGCCGTCGTGGTGATCGCTGCCGTCGGGTTGATGAGCTGGCGCAACCAGGCCCAGTCGGTGACCGTCGGCTCGGCCGCTCCGGCCGGCGGTCTGCTCCTCCTCCCCACCGAGGATGACGAGGTCGAGCTGACCGGGCTTCGGGTGACGCCAGCGGTCGAGCTGAACAGCCGCGGCGACGTGTTGCTCGGTTACGGACCGACCGAGACCATGATCGCCGACGGCCTGATCGTCCTCATCGAGACGGTCGAGGATCCGTCCTTTGCGTCGTTCGGCGACGAGGACGAGGTGGTCGTCACCGCCGATCGGGATCCACTGTTGGCGGAGCGCGGCGCAGTGATCGGCCCCCAAGGGGTGATGTGGGTCGAGCCGGGCGACGAGACGATGCCCGATCGTTCGGTCACGATGCTCACCTACGGGGAGGCGTTGGGCGACGACGAGCTGCTGACCGTCGCCGGCCGGGTCGCCACCGACGTCGACCGGGTCCTCGACGCCGACGACCTGCTCGACGAGTGGGCCCTCCGGGTCCGGCTCGACGACACCACCGTCGTGTCCGACACCGTCGACGCCCGGTTGACCGGTGCCTTCGATGGCTGGATGACGAGCGGCGGGGTGGCCCTCCCCCTCGGCCTCTTCGGGGCGATCGACGATCGGGACCTGGCCACCATCGAGGAGATCGAGGTCCGAGGCGTCCCCGCGCTGCTCAGCACCACCACCTACCTGGACGACGGAGCGCCCGAGCAGCCGGCCGACCAGCCGTCGGTGACCCGGCTCGTGTGGAACGAGGGCGGCACCAACCACCAGATCAACGGCATGACCACGGCCGACCAGGTCATCGCCCTGGCCGAGCGGCTCGTGCCGGTGGACCCGCAGACGGCCCGGGAGCGGGGCGGCGAGGGCGGACCGACCGGCGACGAGGTCGCGGCCACGACGAGCATGCCGTCGACGGTGACCACGGCGGTGCCGTCGACCACCGGTCCCGATCCTGGTGACGTCGACCCGCCGATCTCGATGACCGCCCCGGGCCCGGGCGACGTCGACCTCGACGATCGTCCGACGACGACCGGCTCGCCGCCCGGATCGACCACGACCGGACCGGCAACGACCGGGACCGGGTCGACCACGACGGGACCAGCGACGACCGGGCCACCGTCGACCCCGCCGGCAACCACCATCCCGGTCGTCCGGCCGAACGGGTCCTTCACCGACAACTCGATCGTGCCGGTCCCGATCGGCGACCCGGTGCTCGGGGGCACCCGCTACGAGGTCGGGGTCAGCTGGTCGCCCACCTTCGGGCTCTGCCTCGGCATCGACCTCAACGGTGACCTCACCGGGGGTGGCTATCCGGTCGAGTGTGAGATCGACCCGCTGGTCGGCGCTGGCGGACGACGGGAGGTGCCGGGTGTCGGCACGATCGTGTTCGCCTTTGCCGCGGATGATCCGGCCCTGGCCTCGGCCGAGCTCGAGGTCGGCGGTCAGCGGTACACGGCCACGATCGAGCGACTCGACGCCTTCCCGGATTTCGCCTTCCTCGTGTTCCCCCTGGAGGGGGTGTCGGTCGAGGAGGTCGACCGACGGTCCCTGCCTGGCGAGATCATCCTGCTGGACGGCAACGGCGAGTCGTTTGGCTGGGGCTGACGGCTCGGCCGGGATCGACTCGGCCGCTACCGGCGGGGGGTCGCTCCGCTAGCGTGCGGCCATGGATGCCGTCGAGCCGCTGGCCCCGCTGCCCGAGGACTGGGAGCGGGCGATCGCCGTGGTGGCCCATCCGGACGACCTGGAGTACGGGGCGGCGTCGGCCATCGCCCGCTGGACCGAACAGGGCAAGGACGTGCGCTACGTCCTGGCCACCCGGGGCGAGGCCGGGATCGACTCGATCCCACCGGCCGAGGCCGGGCCGTTGCGGACCGAGGAGCAGGTGGCCAGCGCCGCCGCCGTCGGGGTGTCGGTCGTCGAGTTCCTCGACCACCCGGACGGTCTGGTGGTCAACGGCGTCGAGCTGCGGCGGGACCTGGCCGCTGCCATCCGTCGTCACCGACCCGAGGTGATCGTCGCCAGCAACTACCGCCTGCGCTGGGGGCCTGGCGGTCCGTGGAACCACATCGACCACCGGGAGCTGGGCGCCGCGCTCCCCGACGCCGTCCGCGACGCGGCCAACCGCTGGCTGTTCGTCGACGCCGGCGAGCCATGGTCCGGGGTGCGTTGGATCGCCTTCGGCTCGTCGACCGAGCCGACCCATGCCACCGACGTGACCGACCACCTGGCCGCCGGGGTGGCCTCGCTCGAGTGTCATCGGACCTACCTCGACGAGCTCGACGATCCCGGCTTCGACCCCGAACGGTTCCTCACCGAGGCCGCAGCGGCCGCCGGGCCACGACTCGGCGTCGAGCTGGCCATGACATGGGAGCTGGTCCCGATCTGAGCGACGATCGTCGGCGCGGCGATCGACCTCCTGGCGAGCCGAATCGACTGGCCCGGCGCCGACGCCGACTGGCAGGATCACCTTCGTCACATCGGCGTCACCCTTCTCGACGCCTACGCGGCCAACCCCGGTCTGGTTGCGGCCGTCAACCGACTCGGCCCACCGCCGACGATCGAGTCCCAGATCAACGAGTCTGCGCTGGCGCTGACGAGGGCCGGCTTCTCCGATGAAGATGCGATGTTGGCGTTGACCATGCTGAACTCACTCGTCGATGGGGTGGCCGGGTCGGCCGATCCGGCCCGCCCGCCGGTGCTCGAACACGTCGACCACGAGCACCGCCGAGCCGTGCCGTTCTCGGCACAACTGGACACGCTGATCGCCGGGCTCACGACCCGCCTGACCGAGAGCGGACCGGGTGGACCGTGAGACTCCGGGGGTGACAGACCGGTCGGCTGACCGCTTGGCGCAACCTGTCGCCGAGCGCACGAACGGAACGCACGCAGCGGTTCCTCGAGTGCAGCCGAGTCCGGAGCCCGTCGACGATCAGCTCGAGCTTGTCATCGAAGGTTGCGACTGCCGTGCGGAACGGGTCGGGATAGCTCGGTGCGATCTGCGTGCCGGCGGTTGGCCAGCGGTCGGCCGCAACCAGGCGCCGTCGACGCAAACCTCCGAAACCGGCCCCGGCTGCTACCACGGTTGCACCACGCACCCGGGAATCCTCCAGCATGACCATTGAGGTTCCGCCAAAAGGCAGCCAGGACAAGCCGGCCGAAGAGGCGGCCTTCCCAGCGGCCGACTGACCGTGCGCTTGGTGCGAGAGTGACGGTGGCTGTCATCGAGTTCCTCCGGGCTTCGCCTCGTGGGTTGACTTGGTTCGGTTTCGTAGCAGCGTGAGCGGGCCGAGGGTGGTGGCGATCCATGCG
>JBCCVL010000103.1:0-22376 GCA_039195375.1 Actinomycetota bacterium | reverse complement strand
TCGTGAGCGCTCAGAATGCGCCGTCGCTGCGGACGACGGCCGGGACGGTCCTGGCCAGGATCGACAGGTCGACCAGCAGCGACCAGTTGTTGACGTAGTAGAGGTCGAGGCGGGTGTACTCGTCGAACGACGTGCCGCTCCGACCCGACACCTGCCACATGCCGGTGATGCCGGGCTTGACCTGCAGCCTGGCGTACAGGTCGGGGTCCCATTCGGCCATCTCCGCCCGCAACGCCGGGCGGGGCCCTACGAGGCTCATCTCGTTCCGGAGCACGTTGATCAGCTGAGGCAGCTCGTCGAGCGAGGTCTTGCGGATGAAGCGACCGACGCGGGTGACCCGGGGGTCGGACTTCATTTTGAACAGTGGCCCCGCGCCCTCGTTCTCACCCTCCAGCTCCCCGAGCAACTCCTCGGCGTTCGCCACCATGGAGCGGAACTTCATCATGTCGAAGGGATCCCCGCCCCGACCGACGCGCTCCTGGCGGAAGAAGACCGGGCCGGGCGAGCTCAGCTTCACCGCGAGAGCCACCGCCGCGAGCACCGGCGCGAGGATCAGCAGCGCCGAGAGGGTGACGAACAGGTCAAACGCCCGCTTCGCCCTGGCCCGCCAACCGCCCCGCGGTCGGGGGGCGATCCACGTCGCCAGACTCGGACCGAGGTTGCGGGTGGCCAGCCGCTCCGTCGAGATGTCGGCCAGCGGCGACGACAGGTCGACGTAGAGCCCGGCGTCGAGCAGGCCGCGGACCAGACGGTTGGCGGCGTGTCGGTCGAGGGCCGACTGGACCACGACCACACCGTTCGCCTCGGTCCGACGGGCGAGGGCCAGGGCCTGGGTCAGCAGCACGTCCGAGGACTCGCAGGTCTCGGGATCGACCTGGCCGACGATGACGTGCGGGCTCGTGCCGTCGTCGTCGATCGCCTCGCGGAACTCCTTGCCCTCCTGCTCCCCGGCGATCAGGATCGAGGCCCACAGGCCCTCGCCGGCCTGTCGGCGGGCGGCGAACCAGCGACGGAGCAGCTCCCGCTCGACCGAGACGGCCACGACCGTCGGGGCGAGGAGTGCGAGACCGGCTCGGAGGTCGACCGACGAACCGGTCGAGATGGCGGCGACGCCGAACAGCAACAGCGCCAACACGCCGCTTCGCCAGACGCGGTGCAGCTCCTCGGTGCGGACGGTGGCCAGCCGCGAGCTGTAGAGCCGGAAGGACATCATCGCCAGCAGCATCAGCGCTGCGTAGGCGAGTTGTTGGGTCAGGGCCACACCGGGGCCTGGAGCCAACCGGGCCCCGATGGCACCCCCCGAGGCGACGGCCCCGACATCGGAGAGGACGACGAGGGCCCGCCGGAGGCGGATCGAACTCGTCGACCGGACCGTGGTGATGTGCTCCCGCTCGATTGTCGCCGTCATGCCACCCCGCAACCTGCACCGGGACGCCGGAGGCGGACGGATTCCGTCCCCGGCCCTGCATGAGGTCTCGGCTGACCTGGCCAACGCCCTTAGAAGAACGCGTCCGATCGGCCCCGCCCGACCGTGCGGTCAGCGTGGCGGTGACGGCGAGCGCCGTCGGCGGGCTACCAGTTGACGAGCGTGTCGAGCAGCACCCGGACGCCGAGCCCGGTTGCGCCCTTGACCACGACGCCGCGCTCGGTGTCGGAGATCGCCGACATGCCGAGGTCGATGTGGGCCCAGGCCGACTTCCCGGTGAACTCCTTGAGGAACAGCCCGGCGATCAGGGCACCGCCGAAGGGGCCGGCGCCGATGTTCTTGAGGTCGGCGACGTTGGAGTCGAGCTGGGGTCGGTACTCGGGGGGTAGCGGCAGACGCCAGAGGTTCTCACCCGTCCGGCCGGAGGCGGCCTCGAGCCGGCCGGCCAGCTTGTCGTCGGTCGCCATCAGCGCGGCGTACGACGTGCCGAGCGCAGCCGAGGCCGAACCGGTCAGCGTGGCGATGTCGATGATCGCATCCGGCTCCCGCTCGGCCGCCAACGACAGCGCATCGGCGAGGATCAGCCGACCCTCGGCGTCGGTGTTGAGCACCTCGACGGTCTTGCCGTTGCGTGCGGTGAACACGTCGCCGGGGCGCTGGGCATCGCCGCCGGTCATGTTGTCGGTCAGCGGGATGTAGCCGGTGACCGCCACCGGGACCCGATGGGCCTTGAGGGCGGTCATCGTCGCCAGCACGGCGGCGCCGCCGGCCATGTCGATCTTCATCGACATCATGCCCTGGGCGGTCTTGAGCGACAGGCCACCCGAGTCGAAGGTGATCCCCTTGCCGACCAGCGCCACCTCGCCCTTCGGGTCGCGGCCATCGGGCTGGTAGCGGAGCTGCACGAAGCGGGGCGGATGGACCGAGCCCTGGTTGACGGCGAGCACGCCCCCGAGCTTCTCGGCCTGGATCCTCTCCTCGTCCCAGGCGGTCATCCGGACACCGGTGCCCCGAAGGGCCCGGCGGGCTCTGCGGACGAATTCCTCCGGCGTCAGGTCGCCACCGGGGGTGTTGCCGAGGTCCCTGGCCAGCTCGACCGCATCGGCGGTGGCATCGGCCCGCTTGGCCGCAGCGCTGAGGCCCCGTCCGCTGGCCACCAGGGTCACCTTGGCGAGCTCGACCGGTGACTTCAGGTTGACGGCATCGCGGTAGTCGGTGAACCGGTAGGAGGCGAGACGGAGCCCCTCGACCGCAGCGGCGACGGCGTCGCCGGCGTCAACGCCGGCATCGACCGCAGCGGGCACGATCGTGCAGGCCACCGAGCGGTGCCGGGCGACGGCCCTGGCGTAGGCGGCGGCCGCCCGCCTGACCTTGTCGGCGGTCAGCTCCCGGCGCGGTCCGAGGCCGACGAGCACCCGAACGGGGGCCTCGTCGCCGGCCAGCAGCAGGGTCTGGCCGAGCTTGCCCTCGAAGCCCTGCAGGCGGGCGGTCCGCTTGACCGCGGCCGGCAGGCTGCGGACGTCGTTGGTGGTGATTGGCTGATCGACGGCCGAGGCGCTCGCAGGCGCGGCGCCGGCCACGGTGACGGTAGGCATGGCCGGTAAGCCTATTGGTCGCTCGACGAGAACGTGGCATTGGCCCCGGCAGCCCGGCTGGTCCGCTCAGCGGGCGACGGGCAGGTGCTGCTCCAGCTCGAGGACGGGAGCGAAGAGGTCGCCGTCGGCGGCCACCCGATCGACGACCTGCTCGGCCTCGAACGTCAGGAGCGCACCCTCGGCGCCGGCGGCAACCTCGTCCCACGACACCGGTGCCGACACGGTCGGGCGGGGCCTGGCCCGCAGCGAGTACGGGGCGATCGTCGTCTTGTGGTGGGAGTTCTGCGACCAGTCGATGAAGACCTTGCCGGTCCGCAACGACTTGGCCATCTCGACGACGACCAGCTCGGGTAGCTGCCGCATCGCCAGCTGGCCGGCAGCGAGCGCGAACCCGGACGCGTGCTTGTGGGTGTGGGGCGAGTTGAGCGGGATGTACAGCTGCATCCCCTTCGACCCGGACGTCTTGGGGAAGGCCTGGAGCCCGACGGCATCGAGGATGTCACGCAGCGCCAACGCCACCAGACAGCACTCGGTCAGGTCGGTCCCGGGTCCGGGATCGAGATCGAACACCACCATCGTCGGACTGGCCAGGTCGTCGCAGCGGGCCATCGGCGCGTGCAGCTCGATGGCGGCGAGATTGGCCGTCCACACCAGCGACGCCACCTCGTCGAGCCGGCAGTACTCGATGCCGTTGTCGCCGTCTCCCGGCCCGATGGCGACGTCGACCCAGGCCGGCCGGTGCCCAGGGCAGGTCTTCTGGAAGAACGACGGCTGGTCGACGCCGTTCGGCCAGCGTCGGAGCGTCATGCACCGCCCGGCGACATGGGGCACCATGACCGGCGCGATCCTGGCGTAATAGTCGATGACCTGCGACTTGGTGAACCCGGCGTCGGGGTACAGGATCTTGTCGAGGTTGGACAGGCTGAGCGTCCGCTCCCCGACCGACACCTCGACGCGCTGCTCCCCTGCCGGCATGATCTCGTGTCGGTTCCCGGTCTGGTCTCGTACCGGCGACTACGCCGACTTCTTGACCGGCCGCTTCTTGGTTGCCTTCTTGGCCCGCTTCTTCGCCGCCTTCTTGGTGGTGCCGGCTGCCGCATCGTCGGCCTCGACGACCTCGTCGCCGTCCGGGTCGCCCTTGCGGGCCTCCTTGGCCGCCGAGACGCTGGCCTCCAGCGCAGCCAGCAGGTCGATGACGGCCGCATCGTCGGCCGCGGCCGGGGCCTCGACCGGGCGGACCTCACCTGCGGCCTTGGCCTCGAGGAGGTCGAGGACCTGCTCCCGGTAGTTGTCGTGGTAGCGCTCCGGCTCGAAGTCGGTGGTCAGCGAGTCGATGAGCTGGCCCGCCATCGCCATCTCCGCATCGGTGATCTCGATGTCCTCGAGCTCCTCGAACCCGGGCACGTCGGCCACCGGCACCACCTCGTCGGCGTACACCATGGTCGACATCATCAACGTGCCCTGGCTCGGCCGGATCGCCACCAGGTACTGCTTGGTCCGCATCACGAAACTGGCGATCGCCACCCGCCCGCTCTCGTCGAGCGCCTTCGCCAGCAGCGCGTACGACTTGCGGGCAAGCTCGTCCGGCACGAGGTAATAGGCGGAGTCGTAGAACACCGGGTCGATCTCCTCCTCGGAGACGAAGTCGGTGATGTCGATCATCCGTGACGCCTTCGGGGAAAGCGAGGCCAGCTCGTCGTCGGTGACGATGACGTAGGAGTCCTTCGCCACCTCGTAGCCCTTGACGATCTGCTCGTAGGGCACCTCGTCGCCATCGGCGTTGACCCGCTTCTGCTTCACCCGGCTGTTGGTCTCACTGTCGAGCTGGTTGAACCGCACGGTCTTGCGACTCACGGCGCTGAACAGCTTCACGGGGACCGAGACCAGCCCGAAGCTGATCGCTCCACTCCAGATCGCACGTGGCATGGCGTCGGTTGCGTCCTTCCTCTGGCCTTGCTCGGGTTCTCGCCCGGGTTGAGGGATCGACTGCCCACCCAGGGTACACAGCGGGCACTGTCCGCCCCAGGGGCGGGCCGGAGCATGCCGGCCGGTGGCCGTGCCGAGCGGTCCGGGGCGGGCCCGCTTCGCCGCCGTGCGGCCTAGGCCCGCAGCAGGGCCCGGGCGACCACGTCGGTGCCGAAGGCGGTGAGGATGGCCAGGTACAGCAGCCCGGTGGCGGCCATCACGGCCGAGTACTGGCGTTCCCGGAGCGCAGCGACCGTGACGACGACCAGGCCGCCGGTGGTGACCGCACACGCCACCCAGAACCAGCCGAGCATCCCGCCCCAGCCATCGTCGATCGAGCCGCTGAGCACCGACAGCATCCCGGTCGGCACGAGCAGCAGCAACACCTCGGGTACCCACGTGATCCCCGTCCATCGCACCAGCTCACTGAGCGGCTCGCGGCCGAGGCCGGGCTGCACGAGGTACCAGTGACCGAGCAGCATGGCGTCGCTGACCGAACCGAGGAAGGCCGTGCCGACCAGGAGCCGGGCGGTGGCCAACCAGGCCGGGTCACCGTCGGCGAGGGCGACGGCCGCGATCCCGACGAGTCCGATGACCGGGGCGACCAGGTCGAGGCGGGGATCGAACTCGGGCGTGGCGTCGGTGACCTCGTCCTTGGCTCGGGCCTGGCGGTCGATGCCGGTCATCGCCGCGACCCTGGCGGTGCGGGCCTCGGCCAGGGCGACCTGTCCGGAGACGCCGACGCCGCGGCGGACCCACGACTGCCACAGGGCCACCGCGGCGGCGATGGCCACCCCTGCGGCGGCAAGGTCACGGGGCCAGTTGGTGCCGAAGCGGAGCCCGATGGCCAGGGCGCCGAGCGCCATGAGCCCGTAGGTGGCGCGGAGCAGCCAGCCGTAGCCGAGTCCGACGAGGCGCCGCCGGGTGGTGACCCAGCAGAACAGCAGGCCGCCGGTGGCCCACTGCAACAGGAAGGTGGCGGCGTCGAGCTCGATCACGGGCGGTCGGGGGCCAGGGCAGGGCCGAGGCCGGTCAGGCCTCGACGACCATCAGGTCATGGGTCACCCGGTTGAGCGCGAGCGGGCCGTCATCGGTGGCGACCACGATGTCCTCGACCCGTGCCCCCCACCGACCGTCGACGTAGAAGCCGGGCTCGACCGAGAAGGCGTTTCCCGCCACCAGCGGCACGTCGTTGCCGTCGACGAGGTAGGGGTCCTCGTGCTCCTCGACCCCGATGCCGTGACCGAGCCGGTGCAGGAACCACTGGTCGAGGTCGGACTGGGCCAGGTGGTCCCTGGCCACCTTGTCGACCGCCTGGGCCGGCACGCCGACGACGGCCGCCTCGACGGCCCTGGCCTGGGCCTCCTGGAGGACCGCATAGGCCTCGGCGAACTCCGCCGGCGGCGGACCGGTGTGCACGCAGCGGGTGAGGTCGGAGCAGTAGCCCGGCTGCCCCTCCGGCTCGGCCGTCGTGCCGCCGAAGTCACACAGCACGACCTCGCCCGGCTGGATGACACGGTCACCGGCGTGATGGTGCGGGCTGGCCGCGTTCGGGCCAGAGGCCACGATGGCGAAGTTGACCTTGGCGTGCCCCTCGGCCAGGATCCGGCGCCCGAGCTCGGCCGAGACATCGGCCTCGGTCCGCCCGATCAGTGGGATCTCACCGGTCTGGAGTGCCGTGGCGATCCGGTCGACGCCGGCTGCGGCCGCCTGCAGACGCTCGATCTCACCCGGCTCCTTGACCGCCCGCAGCGGCCCGGTCACCGCACCGCCGGCCACCCAGTCGGCCGCCGGCATGGCCTGCTGGAGGCCGACCAGGAACCGGCTCCAGGTGTGATCGCCGATGGCGACCGTCGACGCATCCCCGACGAGGTCGGCCACCAGGGCCACCGGGTCGTCGGTCTCACCCCAGCCCCGGATCGAGAACACATCCGGCCGCTCGACGACCCTGGGCACCTCGAACGAGGGGATCACCAGGTCGGCGGTGCCGTCGCCGTCGCCGGCGGCGCCGGCCCGGACGACGAGCATGGTCAGGCGCTCCATCGGCATCGCCCGGTAGCCGATCAACCACGGCAGATCCGGTCCGACCGACAGCAGCAGGGCGTCGACCCCGGCGGCCGACATGGCCTGGCGTACCCGTTCCATTCGGTGCTCGAACATGGGCCCGATGCTACCGGACGGGGGTCGCCGGCTCGGCCTCGGACCGCAGCAGTCCGCTCGCACGTCGCCCCGGTCATCGGATCGCCGGCGGCGGTGCTCAACCGAGGACGTCGGGGGCGGTGAGCTCGACGTCGATCCGCCCGACGACCCGCCCGGCCACGTTGTGGACCGGCCGACCGACCGCCTCCGGCGGGATCGCACCGAGATGGGCCAGCACCGCCGACATGGCGACCTGGGCCGCCCTGGCGGCGCCGTCGGCCACCTTGACCGCAATGCCGAGTCCCTGGGCCGGCACGGCCCCCATGAAAACGCCCTCGGCCCCGCCCTTGAGGATCACCGGCTCGGTGGCCACCGCCGCCACCTCGACCTCGTGGCGACCGGTCCCGGAGATCCACCACGGTCGGGGCCCGACGGCGGTCGTGATGGTCTCGGCCGCCGTCCGCCAGCCGGCGTCGAGGGTCTCCGGACGTCCGAGCCTGGCCATGCCCCCGGCCAGGTCGGCCAGCGGGATCGACCACGTCGGCACCCCGCAGCCGTCCCGGCCGGGGGTCTGGTCGTCGAGCTCGATGCCACACACCTCGGTGATGGCCTCGGTCACCAGCCGCATCGTCGGGTGGTCTGGCGACAGGTAGCCGGCGTGATCGTGCCCGAGGTGGCGGGCCACGGTCAGGAAACCGGTGTGCTTGCCCGAGCAGTTGTTGGCCACGCGCTCCCGACCCCGCCCGGCCGCCAGGTGTGCGGCCAGGACCTCGCCGTCGTGGGGAACGTCGGCCCCGCACTCCAGGGCCGACGGATCCAGTCCGATCTTGGCCAGCCACGCCTCGACCGCAGCGATGTGCCCCGGCTCGGCGTTGTGGCTGGCACACGACAGGCTCAGTTCCTCCGGCGACAGCCCGAACCGGTCGGCGGCCCCGGTGCGGACCACCGGCAGGGCCTGGATGAGCTTGAGCCCGGATCGGGCCACGGTCGGCCGGAACGGGTCGCCCCAGCAGAGCCGCGGCCCGGACGGTCCTGCCACCACGGCGTCCACGTGGTGGACGCTCTCCACCACCGGCTCCCGGGTCACCGTGATCAACATGAAGATGAACCGTATGACCCTCGTTACCGCCTCGCCAGCTTCCGAAGAGGAATCAGGAAACACAACCGCGGACCAAGGACGGACCGGGACAGATGGACGAGCTCGTGAGAACCCGTCCGGCGGCGGAGCCCACGGTCGGGCCGGCTGGACGAGAGGCGGACGACCGGAACACGGTCGACCCGCAGGCGGAGGCCCCGCCCCCCGACTTCGAGGTGGCCAGACGCCGCCTCGGGCGGGCGTCGCGCAACGCCGCCGACCGGCTGGCCGATCGACTCGATCGCGTCGTCGAGCTCTACGGGCTCGACCGGCGGGAGCTGGCGGCGGCCCAGCGACAGATCCGGCGCCTGCGCCGGGCCGGCCTGGTGCCGAGCGCCAACGAGTACTGGGAGTCGACGGCGGTGCCGCGGGCCGAGATGCTGCTCGACACCTCGATGGGGGCGATCGCCGAGGAGGCCGACCGGCTCACCGACGCCGTCGACCGGTTCCTCGTTGCCACCAGCCGTTCGACGCTGGAGCCCTGGATCAGCGGGGCCGATGGACGGGCCGCCATTCAGCGTTCCGGACGGGACGCCGTCGACCGGTTCCTGGCAGCTCTCCCGCCGAGCGACCCGATCGACGAACTCGGCGAATGGTGGCAACGCCAGCTGCACCGGCGGGCCGCGGTCCTGGCGCTGCCGCGGCTGCTGACCAGCAGGGACTCGACCGAACAGATCGTCGGGCGCATCGAGCTCGACCTGCTCGACTCGTCGCCCTGGTGCTACGGCGACCGCCTGCTGTCGGCGTTCGAGCTGGCTCAGGCCGAGATCCGCAACCGGGCCGGCGAACGGGCCGACGACGTGCTGGCGGCCGTGGCCAAACGCGGCCACGGGGCGTTGGTCGACCCCGGGCAGGGTGGACGGGCGGTCATCAAGCTGTCCGGCTGACGGGGTTGCCCCGATGGCCGATGCGGTCGACCACCGTCACCTCCGGCCACAGGAGGCGTCGGGCCCGCAGTAGGGTGCTCGTTGGTGCACCCGATCTCGACCGCCCTGTTCCTGGTCGGCTACGGCCTGGCCCTGCCCATCGCGGTCAAGCTCTCGTCGGTGGTGGCAGAGCAGAACCGGCTGGCGATCTGGGGCCATCAGCTCGGGCTCCTGATCGTCACGATCGGCTGGGTCCTTCGCGGCGCCATCGCCGTTGCGGTCATCCATCTGGCGTGGATGGCGCTGGCCAGCGTGTGGTTCGGGTTCCGACCGCTCGTCAGCCGGCGACGCCGGAGCTGAGACACCCGGCCGGGCGCCGATCGTGCCGGGGCGAGGCCAGGGCGAGGGCGAGGGCCCTCCGCCGCTCAGCCGTCGACCGAGCGGGCGATGCTGCCGGCGTGGTGGCTCGACCGGGTCAGCGGTGAGGCCTCGACATGGGCGAGGCCCAGCTCTTCGGTGCCGATGCGGCGGAGCTCGTCGAACTCGTCCGGCGTCCACCACCGGTGGATCGGCAGGTGGTGGGACGTCGGGCGCAGGTACTGGCCGATCGTGACGATGTCGACCCCGACGGCGGCCAGGTCGGCCAGGGTGCCGACCACCTCGTCGAACGTCTCCCCCATCCCGACGATCAGACCCGACTTGGTGGTCAGGCCGGCCCGGGCGCCGCGAGCCAGCACGGTGAGGCTCCTGGCATAGCCGGCGGATGGCCGGACGGCGCGCTGGAGACGGGGCACGGTCTCCACGTTGTGGTTGAGGATGTCCGGCCTGGCGGCACACACGGTGTCGAGGTCGTCGGCCGAGCCCTTGAGGTCGGAGATCAGCACCTCGACGCCGGCTGCCGGCGTGCGGCGTCGGATCGCGTCGACGGTTGCGGCCACCGCGGCGGCACCGCCATCGGGCAGGTCGTCGCGGGCGACCATGGTCAGCACGGCGAACTCGAGACCGAGCCGCTCGACGGCCTCGGCCACCCGCTCCGGCTCCTCGGCGTCGACAGCCTCGGGTTTTCGGGTGTCGATGAGGCAGAAGCCGCAGGCCCGGGTGCACCGCTCGCCGAGCAGCATGAACGTGGCCGTACCCTCGTTCCAGCACTCGTAGATGTTGGGGCAGCCGGCCTCCTCGCAGACGGTGGTCAGCTCCAGCTCCCTGGCGGTCCGGCGCAGCTCCCGGTAGGCCGGGTCGGTCCGCAGCGCCACCTTCATCCACGAGGGCTTGCGGGCCCCGATCTCGAGCCCACCGGTGACCCCGGCTTTCTCCAGGCGGCCGAGCAGCCGGACGGGCACGCCGGCCGACGGCTCGGACGGTGCGGACGGTGTGGACGGCAGCGCTGGCGTCGGGGCCGGGACCGGCTTCGGCGCGTCGCCGATCGTCGGCCCGGTCGGTTTCGGGCGGACCGGTTCACCCGGGCCGAGGCCTCGGGAGAACGGAGCCAGGTCGACGTCGCGGCTGCGGTGGACGACGTCGGAGCGATCGACGGGCCGACCGGGCGTCAGGTTGGCGGCGGCCGCCTCGACCAGCAGGTCGACGACCTCATCGACGGTGGCGTCGGAGCCCTCTCGCCTGAGGGAGGTGACGCCCTTGTCGGTGATGCCACACGGCACGATGGCCTCGAAGTGGTCGAGGTCGACGTCGACGTTCAGCGCGAAGCCGTGCATCGACCGGCCCCGGGACAGGCGGACGCCGATGGCAGCGACCTTGCGTGGCCGGGGGCCGCCGGCCTCGAGCCACACGCCAGGGAAGCCGTCGAGCCGGCCCCCGTCGAAGCCGAGCGCCGCCAGGGTGTCGATGATCGTCTGTTCGACCCGGTGCACGTAGGCCGCGGTGTCGGCCATCCCGCCGCCGCGCTTGCCGGGGACGGTCAGGATGGGGTAGCCGACGATCTGGCCGGGGCCGTGGAAGGTGATGTCGCCGCCCCGGTTGACCCGGAGCACGTCGATTCCCCTGGCCTCGGCGTCGACGAGCAGGTGGTCGAGGCTGCCGCTGCGACCGAGGGTGTAGACCGGCGCATGCTCGAGCAACAGGAGGTGGTCACCGTCGCCCGCGAACAGCGCCTGCTGCAGATCCCACGCCTCGGCGTAGTCGACCGTGCCGAGCCACCTGGCCCGGAGCGGTTGGACCGGGGGCGCGGCCAGCGGCCCGGTGGTCGGTGAGGTCAACGCCATCGGCGGGCCTCCGCACTCGACCCCCGGACCGTCACCCCAGCTCGCTCTCCCAGTCGCGGGTCTCCAGGATCTCCTTGACCCGGGCCAGGAAGGCCGCGGCGTAGGCACCGTCGATCGCCCGGTGGTCCCAGGCCATGGCCAGGACGCCGACCGAGTGGATGACGATCGACTCGTTGCCGAAGTCGTCCTCGACGACGACAGGCTTGCGCTTGACCGCATCGGTGGAGAGGATGGCGACCTGCGGCTGGTTGATGATCGGGAACTGCATCATCGTGCCGTAGCTGCCGGCGTTGGTCAGGGTGAACGTGCCGCCGGAGAGCTCGTCCGGGGACAGCTGCTTCGAGCGGGCCCGCCTGGCCACGTCGACGATGTCGCGGGCGATCGACCGCATCCGCTTGCCGTCGGCGTCTCGGACGACCGGGGCGAGCAGGCCCTGGAAGTCGAGGTCGACGGCGATGCCGAGGTTCACGTAGTTGTGGACCACCAGCTCGCGGTCGCCGACGGAGGCGTTGAGGTGCGGGTACTCCCGCAGGGCGTCGATCGCAGCTCGGGAGATGAACGGCAGGTAGGTGAGGCTGAAGCCCTCCTCGGCCTTGAACTGGTCGCCGTTGGCCTTGCGGACCTGCTCGACGGCCTCGTAGTCGACCTCGATGGCGGTGAGGGTGTGGGGGGCGACGGTCTTGGACATGACCATGTGCTCCCCGGTCCGCAACCGGATGTTCGACAGCGGCACAACGGCGTCGCGGGCGCCGGGCTGCACGGCCGAGGCCGGCACCGGGGCCGACGACGCCGGGACCGGGGCCGAAGCCGGAGCGGCCGGCGCTGGAGGCGGCGCAGCCGCCGCCGGGGCCGGGGCCGGTGGCGGGGGTGCCGGTGCCGGCTCGGGGCTGCCAGCGTCGAGTGAGGAGAGCCGGTTGGTCTCGATGTGGCGCTGCACGTCGTCTCGGCTGATGCGACCGCCCAGGCCGGTGCCGGCGATGGTGGCGGGATCGATGCCGTACTCGGCGATCAAGCGCCGGACCACCGGTGACAGGACCTTGCCATCGGTCGCTGGTGGCGCCGATGCTGCGGCCGGGGCGGGCGCCGGCTCGGCCGCGGGCGGCGGGGCGGCCGGGGCTGGCGCCGGAGGCGGAGGGGGTGGCGGCGTCTCGGCCACCGGGGCGGGCGCAGGAGCGGGAGCCGGGGGTGGTGGAGGGGGTGGCGGAGCAGCCTCGGCGGGAGCGGCGGCCTCGACCGGCGGGGGCGGGCTGGCGACGGCGTCGCCGTTGTCGGCGGGGGCCGCAGGGGCGGCCGCACCGTCGCCGAGCACGGCAAGCACGGTCCCCACCTCGACCGTCTCACCCTCGGGAACCCGGATCTCGGTCAGGACGCCCTCGGCCGGCGACGGCACCTCGGTGTCGACCTTGTCGGTCGACACCTCGAACAACACCTCGTCGCGAGCCACGGTCTCACCCACGGCCTTGAACCAGCGGGTGATCGTTCCCTCGGTCACGGTCTCGCCCAGCTGGGGCATCTCGATGTCAGCCACTGATCCTCACTTCGTGGTGGTTGGAAGGTAATTCTAGGACAACCGCTGAGGGGCGATGATCCTTCACGACCGGGTCTTCGGGTGCGGTCGGCCGCCGGTCTTCGGGCGATGGCCCGATGGGGCCATCAGTGCAGCGACCGGCCGGTCAGGGCCAGCACGCTCTCGCCGAACAGCTCGCTCATCGTCGGGTGGGGCTGGATGAAGTGGGCGACCTCGTCGACCGTGGCCTCCCAGTTCACCGCCAGGTAGCCCTGCCCCAGTTGCTCGGTCACCCACGGGCCCACCATGTGGACCCCGAGGATCCGCCCGCCGGTGCCGTCGGCCTGCCGCTCGGCGATGATCTTCACCAGACCCTCGGTGTCCCCGACGATCATGGCCCGCCCGTTGCCGGTGAAGCGGTGCTTCGACACCACGACGTCGTGGCCGGCCTCCTTGGCCGATTCCTCCGAATGGCCGGCGAAGGCGACCTCGGGGTGGCAGTAGATACACCACGGGACCTTGTCGTAGTCGACCGGGACCGGGCTCTCGCCGAGCATGTCCTTGACGATCATGATGCCCTCGGCGAAGGCGACGTGGGCCAGTTGCGCCGTGTCGACGACGTCACCGACCGCCCACACCCCTGGCACCGTGGTACGACACCACGGGTCGACACGGATGAAGCCGCGCTCGTCGACCTCGACGGCGGTCGACTGGAGGCCGAGCGTGTCCGAGGCCGGGCGACGCCCGACCGACATGACCACGGTCTCCGCCGTGATCGTCTCGCCGTCACCGAAGGTCACGGTGACCCCGTCCGGGCCGGTGACCTGCGACTGGACGGCGACGCCGGCCCGCACGGTGATCTTGCGCTTGGCGAACGACCGCTCGACGACCCGGGTGACGTCGCCGTCACAGCCGGGGAGGATCTTCGGGGCGTACTCGAGGATCGTGACCTCGGCACCGAGGTCGGCCATGGTCGAGGCGAACTCGCAGCCGATTGCCCCGCCGCCGATGACAACGGCGGTCTTCGGCACCTCGGGGATCGACAGGAACTCGTCCGAGGTGACGATCCGGCGATCGTCGATCGGGAAGCCGTCCAACGATCGGGGAACGGAGCCGGCGGCCAGGACGATGTTGTCGCCGGTCACCTGCACGTCACCGGACTCACCCCCGCCGATGTTCACGGTCTTGTGATCGCCGGCCAGTGTGCCGACGCCGTCGTAGACGGTGACCTTGCGGCCCTTGAGCAGACCGCCGAGACCGCCGACCAACTGGTCGACGATCCGCTGCTTGCGGGCGAGCGTGGTGGCCCAGTCGAGCTCGCCGAGTGCGGCGCCGATCCCGAAGTCGCTCGCGTGGGCGACGGTCCGGGCCACGGCTGCGGTCTCGAGCAGTTCCTTTGCCGGGATGCAGCCGACGTTCAGGCACGTGCCGCCGAGCCGCTGCTTCTCGACGATGGCGATGTTGAGGCCGGCGGAGGCGCCGTAGAGGGCGGTGGCGTAGCCGCCCGGGCCCCCACCGATGACGACGATGTCGAAGTGGTCACTCATCGGCACTCCCGGACGTGGGATTGGTGGCTGCGCATGGGCGAGAACCTCCGTCTGGCATCGGCGCGGGGCCGATCCTAGTGGTGGGTGAGGTGGTCATCGGGAAATGACCACCTGGAGGGCGAAGGCCCCCAGAATGGTCAACCCGCACAGCAGCGACAGGATCAGTAACATCCGAGTGCTCATCGGAGGTGTCTCCCATCCAGACCGACGGCATGACCACCATTCAATCTAACGGGCCACCAGGCACCCGACTCGACCAGGTGGCGAACGGCGCATCTATCGTTGACCGTTGCCCCGGGGCCAGGTCCCGGGGCTGACCGACACGTCACCAAGGAAGGGTCCGAACCACCATGGATGTCGCCATCACCGGATCGAGCGGACTGATCGGCACGGCCCTCTCCGCGGCCCTGACCGAGGCCGGCCACCGACCGATCGGCATGGTCCGCCGAGACCCGAAGCCTGGCCGCGACGAGATCGCCTGGAAGCCGTCAGCGGGGACGATCGACGCCGAGTCGCTCGAGGGCATCGATGCCGTGGTGAACCTCGCCGGTGCCGGCATCGGCGACAAGCGCTGGAGCGAGTCGTACCGAGGGCTCGTGGTGTCGAGCCGGGTCGACTCGACGGCGCTCCTGGCGGCGACGCTGGCCGAGCTCGATCGGCCACCGGCCGCACTCCTGTCCGGCTCGGCGGTCGGCTACTACGGCTCGCGGGGCGATGCGATCTCCACCGAGGAGACCCCGGCCGCCGACGACTTCCTGGCCCAGCTGTGCGTCGACTGGGAGGCGGCGGCGAAACCGGCGGCCGAAGCTGGGATCCGCACCGTCTACCTGCGGACCGGGGTGGTGCAGAGCACCGCCGGGGGTGCGCTCGGCAAGCTGCTGCCGCTGTTCAAGCTCGGGGTCGGGGGCAAGTTTGGCTCGGGCGACCAGTACATCCCGTGGATCACGATCGACGACGTCACCGGCGCCATCCTCTATCTGCTCAACAACGAGATCGAGGGACCGGTCAACCTCACCGCCCCGAACCCTGCCACCAACGCGGAGTACACCAGCACCCTGGCCCGGGTGCTCGGTCGGCCGTCCCTGCTGCCGGTCCCTGCGTTCGGACCCAAGTTGCTGATGGGAACCGATCGGGCCGATGCGCTGCTGTTCGACAGCCTGCGGGTCGTCCCCCAGGTGCTCGAGCAATCCGACTTCGAGTTCCGATCGCCCGAACTGGAGGCCGGCCTGCGGGCCGTGCTCGGCCACTGAGCGTCCGGCCGCGCCGACATCGACAACGCCGTCGACACACGAGGAGGACACGATGAGCGAGGACACCACGACGGGATCGGACGAGCGGGTCGTCTCGGTCGAGCGCCAGATCGCAGCGCCGCCGGAGACGATCTTCGAGCTGCTGGCCGATCCGGCGGCCCACAGCAGCTTCGACGGCTCGGGCACGGTGCAAGCGGCGCGGGGCAACCCCGAGCGGCTGAGCCTCGGCGCCCGCTTCGGGATGGACATGCGTTTCGGCGTTCCGTACCGGATCAGCAACGAGGTGGTCGAGTTCGAGGAGAACCGGCTGATCGCCTGGCGGCACTTCGGTCACCACGTCTGGCGCTACCGGCTCGAGCCGAACGACGGCGGAACCCTCGTGACCGAGTCGTTCGACTGGGGCTCGGCCCGGTTCCCACCTGCCTACGAGTGGGTCGGCTACCCGGCCAAGCACGAGGTCAACATGACCAAGACGCTCGAGCGGCTGGCCGAGCTCGTCGAGGGCTCCTGACCCGGCGCTCCATGACCGTCGCGTGACGGTCGCCGCCCCCGACGCCATTTCGGGCGTTTGATGGCCCGAAACCGGCTCCATCTGGTCAATTCGACTCTATTGGCGAGCCCGAATGCGGGTGCATACTCAGACCTCGTAGGTGGCGAGTGAGCGGTCTGGGTACGAGTACGTGTTCCAATTGAGCCGAGGCAGGATGGAACGAGCGGCGACCTCGAGGTCGAACGGTACCCCCGCTGGCGCACACGTTGACGCCGGTCCGAGCGACGAGGCGAGCGAGCACTTCCGCGCCCTCGGTCTGCGTACGGGCGCCAGCTGGGACGAGATCTGTGACGCCCACCGGCGCCTGGTCTCCGATCTCACGCCCGGCCCCGAGGCCAGCCACCGCAACGTGGCCCTGGCCAATCGCCTCCTCGACGAGGTGAACCAGGCCTTCGCCTCGCTTCGGGCCCGCTCGTCGGTCGCCTAGGCCCCGTCCCACCTGCCGACGCCGCCGACCGACCGCCGTCTTGGCTCAGCCGACGACGCCGAGTCCCGCTTCCTCGAGCTGGTCGGCCAGGGCCGGGTCGCCGATCACGATCGCTCCGACGACCGCCTCCCAGATCCAGCGGTTGCGGGCCGCCACCGCGGTCGCCGGCGTCGCCGGATCGCCCTCGAGGGTGACCACCCAGGACGCAGCATCGACCGCCCGCTCGAACCGCTCCCGATCGGGCCGGGGCCAGCGGCTCGCCGGGTCGGCGAACGGCAGGACGACGGCGAGCGGTACCTGCAGGACCAGCGCCCGCTCGGCCGCGGTCAGCTCGGTCCCGCGTCGCAGGCCGGACACGAGGATGTCCTGGGCCGGATCGAGCCCGTCGACCGCCAGCTCGAGCTCCTCGTTGCGGTCGTCGTCGAGCTCGCCGACGCCGGTGACGGCGACCGCACGGTCGATCGGCCACGGGGGTTGGGGTCCGGCGACCGGCTCGCCGGCCTCCGCCTTCGCCCGACCCTCCTTGAGCGCGGTGGCCTCGGCAACGGCGAGCCGGTCGACCAGATCGTTCATCTCGTCGCCCGAGTGGCCCTTGACCCACACGAAGGTGATCTCACCAGGCCGGTCGAGGTACAACTCGATCAGCGGCTGCCAGATGTCGCGGTTGGCCACCGGCTTGCGCTGCGACGTCCGCCAATCGCGGGCCAGCCAACCCTCGTACCACGACTCGTTGAAACAGTTGACGACGTAGGTCGAGTCCGAGTGGACGACCACCTCACCCCGCAGGGCCCGCAGCGCCTCGAGCACCGCCTGCAGCTCCATCCGTTGGTTCGTGGTGCTCGGGTCGCCGCCACTGCCGTGGCGCCCGTCGCGGGTGGCCCACGCCCAACCGCCGGGGCCGGGGTTGCCGGAGCAGGCGCCGTCGGTGAACACGTCGGTCTTGCCGGCAGCGGGGTCGTCTGACGTCATCGGACCAGCTTGCCAGCGACGGCGACGACCGAGGCGGCCCGGGGCGGGCGTTCGCGGTTCGGGGTCCGGCCGGTTGGTTCGTGTGGCCGTCGCCCGGAGCAGGCAGAATGGCCACATGAGCGATGGGTTCCTCAGCCAGCTGCCCGACATCGACCCCGAAGAGACGGCGGAGTGGCTCGAGTCCCTCGATGCCGTCACCAGTGCCAGGGGCAAGACCCGGGCCCGCTACCTCCTCGGTCGCCTCAACCAGTTCGCCCGCGAGCTGCAGCTCGGCAACGCCGAGTCCGTCCAGACGGACTACGTGAACACCATCCCGACCGAGAAGCAGCCGTTTTTCCCCGGCGACGAGAACCTCGAGCGTCGCATCCGGGCCTACATCCGCTGGAACGCAGCGGCCATGGTCATCCGTGCGAACAAGCGGGCCGACGGGATCGGCGGGCACCTGTCCACGTTCGCCTCGTCGGCGTCGCTGTACGAGGTCGGCTTCAACCACTTCTTCCGTGGCAAGGAGGACGGCACACCTGGCGATGCCGTCTACTTCCAGGGTCACGCCGCCCCCGGTGTGTACGCCAGGGCGTTCCTCGAGGGCCGAATGGGCGAAGAGCAGCTCGACAACTTCCGCTTCGAGGTCGAGGGCAACGGCCTCTCCAGCTATCCCCATCCCCGGCTCATGCCGGAGTTCTGGGAGTACCCGACCGTGTCGATGGGCCTCGGTCCGATCAACTCGATCTACCACGCCCGGTTCCTCCGCTACCTCGAGGGCCGTCGCCTCGACGACACCGCGGCCAGCCGGGTCTGGTGTTTCGTCGGCGACGGCGAGTGCGACGAGCCCGAGACGCTCGGCTCGATCTCGCTCGCCGGTCGCAGCCAGCTCGACAACCTGACGTGGGTCATCAACTGCAACCTGCAGCGCCTCGACGGCCCGGTCCGGGGCAACGGCAAGATCATCCAGGAGCTGGAGGCCGTGTTCCGCGGTGCCGGCTGGAACGTCATCAAGGTCGTCTGGGGCTCCCGCTGGGACGAGCTGCTCCAGCTGGACGTCGACGGCGTCCTCCTCAACAAGATGAACACCACGGTCGACGGCGAGTTCCAGCGGTATGCCGTCGAGTCCGGGGCCTACATCCGGGAGCACTTCTTCGGACCCGACCCCCGCCTGCGCAAGCTCGTCGAGCACCTGAGCGACGACGACCTGCGCTCGCTGCCACGAGGCGGCCACGACTACCAGAAGGTGTTCGCCGCCTACAAGGCGGCGACCGAGCACACCGGTCAGCCGACGGTCATCCTGGCCAAGACGATCAAGGGCTGGACGCTCGGCGAGGGCTTCGAGGGCCGCAACGCCACCCACCAGATCAAGAAGATGAGCCGCAACCAGTTGCTGGAGCTGCGCGATCGCCTGAACATCCAGGAGGAGATCCCCGCCGAGTCGCTCGAGGACGGCGTGCCGCCGTACTTCCGCCCGGCCGAGGACTCCGAGGCCCACCAGTACCTGCTCGGGCGGCGCAAGGCGCTCGACGGTCCGCTCCCCCAGCGCATCACCACCGTCCGCCGGCCGTTGACGATGCCGTCCGATGCACCATTCAAGGCGGCTGACGAGGGCTCGGGCGGTCGGTCCGTGTCGACGACGATGGCGTTCACCGGGATGCTTCGTGACCTGATGCGGGAGGAGGGCTTCGGCGACCGGGTCGTGCCCATCGTCCCGGACGAGGCCAGGACCTTCGGTATGGACTCGATGTTCCGGGAGTTCGAGATCTACGCCCCGTTCGGCCAGCTCTACGAGCCGGTCGACCACGAGCTGCTGCTGTCCTACACCGAGGACCGCGACGGGCAGATCCTGGAGGAGGGCATCACCGAGGCCGGTTCGATGGCCAGCTGGATCGCGGCGGGCACGAGCTACGCCCACCGGGGCGTGCCGATGGTGCCGTTCTACACCTTCTATTCGATGTTCGGTTTCCAGCGGGTCGGGGATCTGATCTGGTCGGCCGCCGACTCCAGGGCCCGCGGGTTCCTCATGGGGGCGACCGCCGGTCGGACCACGCTGGCCGGTGAGGGCCTCCAGCACCAGGACGGGCACAGTCCGCTGCTGGCCTCGACCGTGCCGGCCTGCCAGGTCTACGACCCGGCGTTCGCCTACGAGCTCGGCACGATCCTGCGTGACGGGCTGCAGCGCATGTACGTCGACAACGAGGACATCTTCTACTACCTCACGATCTACAACGAGAACTACGAGCAGCCGCCGAAGCCGGACGGGGTCGACCAGGGCATCCTCGACGGGCTCTACCGGTTCACGGGGGCCCCGGACGGCGTGCCGGCCAAGGCCGCGATCCTGTTCTCCGGCCCGACGCACCAGGCGGCGAGCGACGCCCGAGACGAGCTGGCTGAGCGCTGGGGTGTCGGCGTCGAGCTGTGGAGCGTGACCAGCTACAAGCGGCTCCGGGAGGAGGCGCTCGCCGTCGAGCGGTGGAACCGGCTCAATCCCGGCTCGGAGCCTCGGGTCCCGTTGGTCACGTCCCGACTGTCCGACCTGCCGGGGCCGGCGATCGCGGTGAGCGACTACGTGCGCTCGGTCCCCGAGCAGATCGGCCGGTTCGTACCCCGCGCCTTCAACGTGTTGGGGACCGACGGCTACGGCCGTTCGGACGACCGGCCGGCCCTGCGCTCGTTCTTCGAGACCGACGCCCCGAACGTGGTGGTCGCCGTGCTCACCGAACTGGCGGCCAGCGGCGACGTCGAGCGCCAGACGCTGGTCGACGCCGTCGCCCACCACGGGATCGGCGCCACGGACGACGCTCCCTGGACCCGCTGATCACCACCGGGGGCACGGCGTCCGGTGGGCCGGGAGCGCCACCCCGGCACGGCCGCTAGTCCTCGATCAGGTTGACGGCCTGGCGGTCGAGCCAGCCGAGCAGGATGGCAACGGCCCTCGGGTCGTGGCGCAGCTGGTGGCCGCCGCCGTGGACGAACCGCAGATCGGCCCCGCCGTGGGCGTCCGCAACCGCCCTGGCGTCGAAGTGGGGCACGGCCTCGTCTTCGGAGCCGTGCAGGACCAGCAGGTCGCGGGGCGCGAGCTGCTCGGCCGCCTGGACCGCCCGGACCTCGCGCAGCTCGGCGTTCCAGCCGTCGACGTCGGCCGGGAAGCTCGAGCTGGTGATCACCCCGACCTCGCGGGCGTGGGTCAGCAACCGGTCGGGATGGGTCGCCCAGTCGTCGAAGTCGGCCGGGGACCCGGCCACGGCGACGCCGGTCACGGCGGGGTCGGCCGCAGCGGCGACCAGCCCGACGGCACCGCCGGTGCCGAACCCGCAGACCCAGAGGCCACGCGGTCGGGTCTCCCGGTGGAGGTAGCGGATGGCGGCGGCTGCGTCTTCGACCCAGCTGGTCAGGCTGAAGTCGCCGGTCGAGCGGCCACAGCCACGCAACCGGACCGTCAGGGCGTTCCACTCCGGGTTGCGGCCGATGCGCTGGCACACCTCGCCGAGGTCGCCCCCGATCTTGTCGGCCCAGACGTCGGCCGACGGGAAGCTGTGGAGGACGAGTGCCGCGACCGACCGGTGTTTCTCGGCGGTCGACGCCCGGACCAGTTGACCGTCGAGCTCGACGCCGTCGGTCGAGGCGATCGTGACCGCCTCGAGCTCCGCCGGCTCGTCGACGACGGCTGGTCGACCGGGTGCGGTCCGGTCGTCAGCCGGCACCGGTCCCCTTGTACGGCCGGTAGCCGCGGTTGCGGGCCTCGGCCAGGGTGTCCGGCCCGAAGGATGCGTAGGTGCCGGCGTCCATCAACTCGTCGATGATCGAGGCGTCGGCGAGGTTGTCGACGTCGTAGACGATCCGGGTCCGCTTGTCGCCGACCCACCGGAACTCTTCGAACTTGCCTGGCCGTTCCACGAGAACCGACGGTAGCGGCTCGGGCGCCGAGCGTCTCGTACCCGGTCGGTCGTCATCGCCACCGATCGGTCGGGCCAGGGTCGGACGGGGCCGGGACTGGGCCCCGCTCGGGCCAGGGTCGGACGGGGCCGGACGCGACGGTGGGAGGGGCCGGAGCCCCTCCCACCGAGATGCCGTCGGCGCCGACCGTGGTCGGCCGCCTCAGGCGATAGACCTCCGCCCACCTGATGGTGGACGGTTGTTCACTGAACCGTTCGGGATCGGACCCGAGCGGCCAACTGCTGGACCCGGAAGATCACGGTCTCGTCGAGTGGGACACGACTCGAACGATCTTCGCAGGGGGTGGACTGGTTGCGATTCGCAAGCGGTCCAGCTGCCCGACTAGCGGCCAGCCACCTCCAAGGTCCCAAAAGTTCTACCGTGCAGTTGGACCACCTCCTTTCTCTTGGTGCCAGCAGTGTCGCACACAACGGGCCCGGCTGCGCAACCATTTGCCGCCGGGACCGTCCGGCCCGACCGGGGCCGCCCCGGCACCGGCCCGGTCGGTCAGGTCGCCGGCCGGTAGCGATCCGGGAGCAGGCTCGGCAGGTCCAGCTCGATGCCGTCGAACGCCGGGCCGGGCCGGCCGTCGATGGCCAGGTCGGCGACCAGCTGGCCGGCACCCGGTGAGCTCTGGATGCCGGTTCCCCCCTGCCCGACACACCAGACGAAGGCGGGAACATCCGGGTCGGGACCGACCACCATCGACCCGTCCGGGACGAAGGTCCGCAGGCCGGCCCAGCTCGACCGGACCGAACGGATGTCGAGGGTGGTGGCCTCGTTGATGCGGTCGATGGCCATGGCCACGTCGATCTCCTCGGGCTTCGCATCGGTCGGCTCCGACGGGGTTTCGTCGGCCG